>NZ_JABAIA010000004.1:600000-914715 GCF_012641275.1 Chitinophaga varians
ATGGCCGGCCTTTTCCTCGCTGCGCTGGAACCTGGTGCCAGCAAAGTGGTGCTGCATAACAGCCCGATCAGTTATCAGTTTGCTGGCAGGCAGGGCGTCGATTACTTCAACATGAGCATTCACCTGCCAGGCTTCCTGCCCTGGGGAGACGTATCCCTGGCCGCCGCGCTCACCGGCCGCGAAATAGAACTGATAGCGCCGGTAGACATGTCCGGTAACCCGGTCAACGGGCTGCCGCTCAAATTTTACCGCGATGAGTTCCAGGAAATGCGGAAACGCTGCCGCCAGCGCGGACAACTGATCGTCCGCACAGCAGCCGCCAATTTTAACATCGAAAAATAATATGCATATGAAAAATAACCGCAGGGATTTTCTCAAACTGGCCAGCCTCGCCGGTATCGGCCTCACCGGCAGCGCCGTGCTGCCGGGCATCGGAACAGCCCATGCCGCCGGTATGCCGGACAACCTGCTGCAACTGGCGCAACAAGCCCGTAAGCAACGCTTTAATATGAGCGGCTACGCCGCCCCAAAAATCGATACGGTCCGCATCGGCTACGTAGGCCTTGGCAACAGAGGCTCGGCCGCGGTGGAACGTATCACCTGGCTCCAGAATATTGAAGTGAAAGCCCTCTGCGATATCCGCCCGGAAAAAATAGCAGAAACAAAAAAAAGAATCGCCAACAGCGGCTATCACCCCCACGAATACACGGGATCTGCCGATGCCTGGAAAAAGATGTGCGAACGCAATGATATCGACCTCATATACATCGCCACGCCGTGGGAACTGCATACGCCCATTGCGGTATACGCCATGGAACAGGGCAAACACGTGGCCACGGAAATACCCGCCGCCACTTCGCTGGAAGAATGCTGGCGGCTGGTGGAAACATCGGAACGTACCCGCAAACACTGTGTGATGCTGGAAAACTGCTGTTACGATTTCTTTGAGCTGCTTACGCTCAACATGGCTCGCCAGGGCTTCTTCGGAGAAATCATCCACTGCGAAGGCGCCTATATCCACGATATCTTCGAAAGCATGTTTGATAAAACCAAACGGTATAACAACTGGCGCCTCCGCGAAAACGCCAAACATAACGGTAACCTGTATCCCACACATGGACTGGGACCGGTATGCCAGGTGCTGAACATCAATCGCGGCGATAGTATGGAATACCTCGTATCTGTTTCGTCCAATGATTTTATGATGCACCCCTATGCGGTATCACTGGCGGAAAAAGACGATTTCTATAAACAATTCGCCAATGCGCATTTCAGGGGTAACATGAACGTATCTACGATCCGCACCCGCAAAGGCAAAACCATTATGGTGCAACACGATGTTACCTCTCCGCGGCCTTATTCCCGTATCCACCTGGTCAGCGGCACCAAAGCCACCGCGCAGAAATACCCGTTGCCCGCCCGCATCGCCACCAGCCACGAAGGATGGCTCAGCGATGCTGATTTTAAAAAACTGGAAGAGCAATATATGCCGGCCATCGTGCGGAAAGTAGGGGACATGGCCAAACAGGTGGGCGGCCATGGCGGTATGGACTTCATGATGGACTGGCGCCTGATCGATTGCCTGCGTAACGGCCTCCCCATGGACATGGACGTATACGATGCCGCTACCTGGAGCGCCATATGGCCGCTCAGTGAATGGTCCGTCGGACATCGCTCCAATTCCATTGATGTGCCTGACTTTACAGGCGGGTCATGGAAAAACAACCAGCCGGTGGACATCTCCCTGGCACAGGGCGGCACCACCGGTGTGGTCAACAAAAGGCAGGCATCTCCCGAAAACAAACAATAAAAGGCTTGCTGTCTCTTTACAGACATCCATTTGTCACGACTAAAAAAAGTATATACATGAAAATCATCCGATCCAACAACCCGCAGGAATTAGGAACAACAGCCGGTCAGGATGCGGCTGCGCTGATCAACCAGGCTATCCGTGAAAAAGGACAGGCTAATATTATCCTGGCTACCGGCACCAGCCAGTTTGAAACCCTCCAGGAGCTGATAGCCACTGATATTGACTGGAGCAAGGTGGTGATGTTCCACCTCGATGAATATATCGGGTTGCCGGTAACCCATCCGGCCAGTTTCCGCAAATACCTCAAAGAACGCTTTTTGCAGAAGGTAGGGCCACTGAAAGCGGCTTACCTGATTGACGGGGAAACAGACCCTAACGCAGAGATAGCCCGCTTGTCTGCCCTGATACAGGCACATCCCATTGATGTGGCGCTGGTAGGCGTAGGGGAGAATGGCCACCTTGCTTTCAACGATCCTCCGGCAGACTTTACCACGAAGGCGCCTTACCTGGTGGTGGACCTGGACCAGGCATGCCGGCAGCAACAGGCCAACGAAGGCTGGTTTGAAACAGCGGCGGATGTGCCCGCACAAGCCATCAGCATGTCGGTACATCAGATCATGTTGTCTAAACATATTATCTGTTCCGTGCCGGGCGAAAGAAAGGCCACTGCCGTAAAAAACAGCCTGGAACAGCCGGTCAGCAACCTGTTTCCGGCCAGCATATTACAACAACATCCGCATTGTACTTTTTATCTCGATACTGCTGCGGCGGCATTACTGGCATAAGGCAGATGTGGTGGCTACAGGCAGCAGGTGTTGTATGGTTAATGGCCTGCTGCCATTTTATTTTTTTGTTTGGAGGTACTTCCATAATAAGGGAAAAACCGATTGCTCAAAGTACAAGGCCTGCTGCACGGCAGTAGTATCGTTCACCCGCTCGTGTACAGCTATCACGGCTTTCAGGCCGGGAATAATGATCATGTACTGGCCGCCCCATCCCATACCATAAGTAACAGGCTGACCATCATAACGTACATGATACCAGCATAAAGCATATTGTGAACCGGTAAATCCCCAGCCGGTAGCCCGCGTTAACGGCGGTTGCATCAGCACGCGTGCCCACTTCCGGGATACGATGGTTTGCCCGTTGTACTGCCCTTCCTGCAACAGCAGGTTTCCGATTTTATTGATGGCCGCGGTAGACAGGTATACGCTGCGCAACCCCGCGCCATCATCATATCCGTCATTCATCTTTTTCCAATCGGCGTGTTGAATGCCCAGTTTGCTGAAGAGAAACCTCTGCGCGAAAGTGGCCACAGGCATGCCGGTGGCTTTGGTCAGTATCACCGACAGCAGGTGAGTGGCGGCATTGTTGTAATGGAACACTGTTCCCGGTGCATCAAGCAGCGGCTGGGCCAGCACATATTGTGAAGGATTGGCTTGTGACAGGTATTCGCCCAGTCCGCCTTCCAGGTTTTCATGCCATAGCCCCGAAGCCTGGTCCATGATCTGATGCAGTGTGATATGCTGTTTGCGGGCATCCGGGTCTTTGGCCAGCTCCGGAAACCATTGACCGATTTCCTGGTCCGGATCGGCAATATAACCTTTGTCGATAGCGATGCCGATTAATACAGACATGATGCTTTTGGTGAGCGACTGGCTATTGTGAAGGGTGTCCGGCTGCTGGCCATTGTAGTTATGCCGGAAGATAACACGACCGTTTTGGGAGATGACCAGCTCGTATATGGCGGTGTTTTTCGCCAGTACCATGGCGGTGTCTGGCAGGGACTGCCCGGTGGCCTGAAGTGTGATTGTCAGGGTGAACAGCAGGATTGATTTCCATCGCATATCAACGCGGTTAAGTAATATGAATGTAAGGCATTTTGTTTTTCTGGTAACAAAATTGAGGAACAGGTGATATTCCTCATCAATAAACCTTAGTTTATGCTAAAACATTCAGGGGCCTTCAGCAGCTTTTCCGTCAATGATCTGCAGCAGGCTAAACAGTTCTATCAGGACAAGGTGGGACTGGAAGTATCCGAAACGCCGGAGGGGCTGGAATTACAGGTAAACGGTGGAAACAAAATTTTTCTGTACCCTAAGCCGGACCATGAACCGGCCACTTTTACGGTGCTGAATTTTATTGTAGACAATGTGGACGATGCTGTGGAACAGCTTACTCAGAAAGGTATCCGGTTCCAGCATTACGAAGGGGAAATAGGCACCGATGAAAAAGGTATTTTCCGGGATAAAGAACGGGGAATGGCCATCGCCTGGTTTACGGACCCGTCAGGGAATATTCTCTCGGTGCTGCATGGATAACATGTATCTATTTTGATATTTAGTCATTTTGTTTTAACAGAAAACGTAATCAAAATGACTAAATATCAAAATAAAAAAATGACTAAATGTTATCTGATGTCCGAAAAATAAGTCACCTCGCCTTCCGGTGTTACCCTTAGCACAATGAGCTTATTATTATCGTCTTTTAGTTCCACGAAATAATTGTCTTCGTCTTCAAACTCTTCTCCATAGATGATCATATTGGTTTGATTAAACTCATTGTCGTCAAAAAATATGACGGTGGCGTCTGCGTAGTTTTTATAGTGTTTTTCGATGTCGCGTTGCGCAGCTGGCGGCAGGTCGGAGAATTTAGCGGGGGTAGTAGTGCCCACCAGGTTGGACTGCTCGTCGTAGAAGGCTGTCATGGGCTTGCCTTCCTTGCTGGTAAAGGAAGCTTTGTCGAAGTAGGTGGTCCGTTCCCAGACCACATCTGAAATATTGCCAAAGTCCTGTCCGAAGTGCATTTTTGACTCATAGCTGACGTCCCTGCCTTTCAATGCGCGCAGGGATTTTTTTTCAGCATGTTTTTCTTTGCGGATTTCTTTTTTGTCGGCGCGGGCCATCAGGGGCTCCTGGGCATTTGCTGCACAGAGCGCGATGAACACAGGCAACGCCATGAGAACGAATAGTCTTTTCATATGCAGGATTTTAGGATCAACAATAGTTTTCATGACAGGTAATATGTCCTGTAGGAGGACACATTGCCATATTGCTAACAATAGCGTGATCACGATTGTTCTTGCCTGCCTGCTAAAGAAAGTATAATTAACGGACCGTTTGGATATTCCCTGGCAACTGATCAAAAAGATAGTACAGCGGAGCTTCCTCCAGTACTTTACGATGTGCCACAGGACTGTTTTTGCCGCTCCATTTAATGAGGCGGATGAAGCCGTCAGCGATCTCTATTCCGGTGATGTCTCCATCGCTGAAGCAGCAGCAGCCGGTATTAAAATAGGTAGGATGTACCATGGTTTTCACCAGTTGTTTGCCGGCGTATTCTTCCTGTCGCTGCTGCAGTTCGGTTTGCAGCGCAGCGACGGCGGTCTGTTCGTTGTCGGCAGTGGCGCGCTGCAGCTGTTTGGTGAGCCGGTCGATATGGTCCAGCGAAGCAAAGACCGGTTTGTGGGTGTGGCCGGAGATAAACAGGGTGTTGGCCGTCTGCAGGCTCCATTCGTACATCATGATGTTATGAGCATCCACGAGGTCAAACGATTCAGAGAGCGTATCGGGGTGGATATCCAGAAAGCGTTGCACCGGTGTCCAGACAGCTGCCACGAACCATTTGCTGAAAGCGTTGCCGTCACTGCGTTTGTCGCCCTGATGGCCATGGGCCAGAAATACCCTATAGGCGTGGCCGTTATATTGTGTTTGCAATACCAGTCCTTCATATACCCGCAGCTTTTTGCCGAACAACGGCCGCAGGAACTGGCGGCGGGGCACTGCATAGTGCCATTCCAGATCGTGGTTGCCGAAGATACGGTAGTAGCGTTTCTTTTGCAGGAAACGCGCTTCCATCCGCAGGGGAGGCTCATTGTACTGCATCACGGCGGAAGGGGTGTTTTCCCACAACTCCTCGCAATCGCCCAGATTGATCAACGTATAACCATGATCGTAGTAGTGCTCCAGCGCATGGGTATAAGCACCGGCAGCATCTTTGAAATCATCTGCGGCATCGCGGCAGCCCTTATGCTGGTCGGAAAAAATAATGAAACGGCCCTGCTGAAGATCGAACGGCACCAGCAGGCCGCTGTCCTTTTTCCCTTGCAGGATACGGTCGTGCAGCCGGGACAGGGACTTGAATACAGCATCTTTGTCCGGACGGGACGACAAGCGGTCAGACATCCGGATGATCAGCCGGGCCAGCGCTTTTTTGATTGGATTTGGCAACGGGTTTAGATTAACTCAGGGAACAAGATAATGGAAATTTTTTATTCTGTTCCCAGGGCTGAAGCCCTGGGCCACAATTAGGATATAGGTGCAGCGTCGCTATTGAAAAGACGGTGCATTAAAGAGCGCTGCAAATCCTGATCTTAAGGGCCACAACACTCCTGATCGACAAAAATCGATTACCGTCCCGGCCCTTGAAACATCTGCCAACAAAAACATCCTGAAACAAAACGTAGCCCAGGGCTTCAGCCCTGGGACGCCGTGGACGAGCAAACATTACAGCGTTTTATGCAACGTTTCAAAGAAAGCTTTCTGTTGTTCAAACATGGGAAAGTGGCCGGAAGCCTGCACCCAATACAGCACCGCTGAAGGATGTATCTGTTTCAGCTCATACGTATAGAACGACAGGGCATCCTGTGCGCCACCGATCAGGTACATGGGGCCTTTATAGCGGGACAGTGTTTTGCTGAGGTCGTAGTGGGTGCGGCTGAGGTCCTGGATCATGAGCATCTGCATGGTGGTGTTGGAGGGCGCCACGTCTATTTTTTTCAGGATGCTGTCGATCATCGTTTTGTCGTAGATGTACGACATGCGGATGATGCGGTTGTATTCTGCGGAATCGGCTTTGGTGGCCTGATGTGCGGCTATTTTTTTGTCCAGGGAATCATAGCGGCCTATTTCATGCAGTCCCATTCTTACCCGCAGGTTGTTGATATGTGTGGTAAAGAAGCCGGCGTCAAATTTATAGTAGCCAGGACAGGCCAGCACCAGTTTTTTTACCCGCTGCGGGTAAGCGACGGCGAAGTTCATGGCCAGCATGGCGCCCCAGGAGTGGCCGTAGATGGTCACTTTGGAGAGATGGAGATGGTCCATTAGCAGACGCAGGTCGTCTACAGCTGATTTGAGGTTGATGGTGGTGGAGTCCATGGGCGTGGGAACGGAAAGGCCGGTGCCCCGCTGTTCCAGGAGAATAGCCTGGTGTGTTTTGCCCAGTTCAGCGGCCACTTCCGCCTGTTGCAGGCAGGAATTGCCCGGTCCGCCGGATAATACAATGACAGGCTCACCTTTGCCGTAAAGATGATAGTATAGGTGGCCCCAGGCAGTACGGATGGAGTCGGTGGACTGGCTGAAGCTCAACAGGGTAGCAGACAATAGTAAAGTCAGCAGGATAGAAAATTTTCTCATAAGAACAATTTCGGGTAAAATCTTCCCGAATTTATATTATTTTCCGGGAGAACTTTTTCCGCGTTGCTGATCTTTTTTAATTATCCTGTTATGGCCATTTTCCACACCTTGTACCAGGAGGTGATTTCTTTCCTGGGTATCGGAAACCTTCTGGAACTGTACCGTACCGGCAATTATTCCTCGTTGCTGACTTTTAATGGTATCCTTTCTGTTATTTCACCGGTGATTCCTTTTCTGCTGCTGATAGAAGTTGCCCGTGCACTGATTTACAAACGTTTTAAGATAGAAGACTACAAAATTCCTTTTTTGATTTTTGTGCTTAATCGATTTATCTCCCGGTTTATTTCTATTGCGGCCATTGCTTTCTGTATCGGTGTATTTGAAAAGATAGCGCCTTTTCAGACTACGTTTACCTGGTACTGGTTTATTTACGGATATGTGGTATGGGAATTCGCTCATTTCATCTATCATTACCTGGGGCACAAGGTGCGTATTTTCTGGTGCCTGCATTCCACCCATCATGCGCCGCAGGCCATGAACCTGTCGGTCACCTATGCGCACTTTTTTCTGGAAGCGCCGTATGCAGACGTGATCCGTACTTCCATCTGTATACTGGCCGGCGTAAATCCGCCGATGTTGTTTCTGATCATGTTCATCGATGGTACATGGGGCGCTTTTATCCATGTGGGGGAGAACATCCTGCCGGATGGCAGGATGGGTTTTCTGAACCGTATCATCCTGACGCCGTCCTATCACCGGGTGCATCACGCGAAGAACCCGGAGTACATGGACACCAATTTCTGCAACCTGCTCAACATATGGGATAAGGTGTTCGGTACTTTTCAACCGGAAAAAAGAGACGTGAAAATAGTATATGGCATTACCCGGGAGATGAATCCGGGCAATCTGCTGGACGTGTATTTCGGCGAGTTGTACTGCCTGTGGAAAGATATCCGCAGGGCGCCGGGAATTGTCAACAAGTTGCTGTACCTCGTGATGCCGCCGGGATGGAGCCATACCGGCGACCACAAAACTGCCAAAGTGGTAAAGAAGGCGTACCAGGAAGAAGTGACGGCAGCACTTTAAAGATATGGCCTCTTGCAGCACAATATAGCCCGGAGCAAAACCCCGGGCTATATTGTGCTGCAAGAGGCCATGCCCTTGTCAGAAAAAGAATTGCTCTGAAATGACTTTGCCATCCTTGACAACATACACACAAAGTTCTTCAAACGTACTGCGGTCCCTGCCTTTGAATTTGGTGTCCATGGTGAGCGTGAAAGCAATGGAATTACCGGCTATCAGGGGCTCGGATACTTTCACGCCGTAGGACGCTTCTATGAGGTCCGTAAACAGCTCTCCCTTGCGGATGATATTTTGCAGGCCTTTGGTTTCCTTTTCAAAACCGCCGGTGGCTTCCGGTTCAATGCTGATGGCATCTTCTGCATACAGTTCCTTGTGTGCGCCCATGTAGTCCTCTTTTTCGCAGTAGGTAGCGAGGCGCCTGGCAATTTCCTGGATTGTCATAGTGCTATGGTTTATAAGTGTTTGTTTTTAAACACAATAAAAACCGGGCCGCATTTTACCCCTGGCAGGCAGATATTGTTGGGCCCGTATTAGTTTTTGTCCTTCAAAAAAAGTACCTTCAGGGGGATGAAAATGCTTTCTAAGTCAAAAATGCCGCTAAACCGGCAAGATTTTTTCTGCACACTATCTGTTATACGAAGATACTCGCCATCCGTCCTACAACCGGATGAAGCGCATGTCGGGGTATGGACCTATTTGCCTTTTATCAAAAAAATCAGATTCTACATTGAACAAGACCAACACTATCATCAAAGGATCAGGTAGCTTTATTCCTGCGGTCGCAAAACTGAACCGGGATTTTATACCCAACCATTTTTATGATGCTCAGCATGCCTCTATTAATACGCCGGGCGAAGAAATTGTCGACAAGTTCCGGCAGATCACCGGTATCTGTGAGCGTCGTTATGTAACTGATGATCAGCATACCTCTGAAATAGCCGCATGGTCGGCCAAAAAAGCACTCGAAGATGCCGGCGTGGACCCGGAAACGATTGACCAGCTGATAGTAGCGCACAATTTCGGAGATGTGGAGCAGGGCTCTATACAGTCTGGCGCTGTGCCTTCACTGGCGGCCCGCGTAAAAAATATACTGGGCATCCGCAATCCCAACTGTGTGGCATATGATATCCTCTTCGGCTGCCCTGGCTGGCTGCAGGGAGTTATCCAGGCAGACGCGTTTATCCGCGCCGGTGTGGCGAAACGTTGCCTCGTCATCGGCGCAGAAGTGCTGAGCCGCGTGCTCGACAGCCATGACCGTGACAGCATGATCTTCAGCGACGGTGCCGGCGCCATGGTGCTGGAAGCTGCCGAAGGAACGGCAGATGGTCCGGGTATCCTTGCCGCCGCAGCACAGACTTATGCGATGCAGGAACTGAACTATATCAGCACCGGCGTTTCCAACTCCCCGGACGACAATACCGGTATCAAATACGTGAAGATGCAGGGACGCCGCGTGTACGAGTTTGCCCTCAAACACGTACCGGAGGCTATCAAATCCTGTATCGACGCTACAGGGATACCTATCTCACAGATAAAAAAGATATTCATTCACCAGGCCAACGAAAAACTGGACGAAGCCATCATCAAAGCGCTGTACAAACTGTACGACCTGACACCGGACCTGGCCAGCGTAATGCCAATGAACATTCATGAACTGGGCAATAGCTCCGTAGCTACTATTCCCACGCTGTTTGACATGGTGCGCAAAGGCGATCTGCCGGAACATACCCTGCATCCGGGCGATGTGATCGTATTTGCTTCTGTAGGCGCCGGTATGAATATCAATGCGGTTTGTTACCGGATGTAACAGCCTCATCTGATATGGTCAAAAAAGGGAAAACTGTATCTGTTTTAGGCGGAGGAATTGTTGCATTTTTGCTGTTCAATAATCCTCCACGATATGAATATCCGTTTCTTCCAGGTAGACGCTTTTACGAACAAACCTTTCTCCGGTAACCCGGCCGGCGTATGCCTGTCGGAAGCTCCATTGGCCGATGAAACGATGCTGGCCGTTGCGGCAGAAAACAACCTCTCCGAAACAGCTTTCCTGGTGAAGCAGGCAGACGGTTACAGCCTTCGCTGGTTTACGCCCAGAGTAGAGATAGCCCTCTGCGGGCATGCTACGCTGGCCAGCGCGCATGTGCTGTGGAGCAACGGACTGGAGCCCCGTGATACGCCCCTGCGCTTTCATACGGTGCGCAGTGGCCTGTTGACCGCCACCGCCAGAGAGGAGCTGATTGAACTCGATTTTCCCGCACGTACTTATGAACCGGTAGTGCTGCCAACTGCCTTGCGTCAGTTGTTCCAGGACAACTACAGCAACACCGTGTATAGCCATGACCGTTATATCGTGGAGCTGCCGTCAGCCGGCGCGGTGGCGGCATTTGAACCCGACTTCCAGTTGCTGGCGTCGTATCCGGTGGTGATCACCGCCCCGGGAGACAGCGACAGTCCCTATGATTTTGTTTCCCGCTATTTTGCCGCACCACTGGGCGTCAACGAAGACCCGGTGACTGGTTCCGCGCATTGTTGCCTGGCGCCGTACTGGGCGGACAAGTTGGGCAAGACCAGCTTTAGCGCTTATCAGGCTTCCGCCAGGGGAGGAGAACTGAAGGTGGAGCTTCATGGCGAGCGCGTTTTACTCCGTGGGGAAGCCGTGACCGTTATCTCCGGTACATTTCATGTAAACCAACAATAAAAGGAACCCATGTCTGTTTACGAACAATTCAAACAATTACATCACCAGGAAACACCACTGCTGCTGAGTAATGCCTGGGATGTGGCCAGCGCCCGCGTGATGCAGGAAAAAGGCGTTAAAGCCATCGCTACGTCCAGCTCGGCCATTGCGGACACGCTCGGATATGCCGACGGTCAAAACATCTCTTTCGGGGAACTGCTGCATATTATCCGCCGCATTGTGGCCTGCGTGGAAGTGCCTGTATCTGCTGATATTGAAGCGGGATACGCCAGTTCCACTGAAGACCTGCTGGCTAATATAGACCTGCTGGTAGCAGCCGGCGTGGCAGGCATCAACCTGGAAGATTCAGCACCTTCCGGCACGAGAACGCTGCTGCCCGCAGATGATCTGGTGAAAAAAATCTCCGCTATCAAAAGCCACCTCGCGGCAAAAGGACAAAACCTGTTCATCAATGCACGCACCGACACGTTCCTGTTAGACATTCCCGGAAAACTGGAAGAAACGTTTGTACGGGCGCGGTTATACGCACAAGCCGGCGCAGACGGGCTGTTTGTTCCCTTCATCAAAGACCCTGCGGATATTGAGGCAGTAGTATCTGCCACCACGCTGCCGGTGAACGTTCTGGCGATGAAAGGCCTGGCGGGAATAGCGGAACTGAACACGCTCGGTGTAAAACGTATCAGTATGGGCGGCAGTATGTACTGGGCCCAGAAAAGAGCGTTGGGGCAACGTTTGGAGCAGGTAATCGCAGATGGCGGTTTTGAATCCGTTTTTTAATTGACAGATTTTCTAATTGACGGATGTTGGAATGCTGATAGAGACTATAAATCCCAACATCCGTCAATCAAATAGCTACATATCAAAATATCCCAATATCAAAATGTAATAGTTTGTTGACCGCTGTGTAAGGGTTTCTCTTTTCCTTCCCACACAAAGACCCCGTCCAGTCCGGCCGGCAGGCTAACGCTGGCGGTAATGCCATGCGCCCCTTTTCGTATAATCGATACTGTTATATTGCCCAGCGGGTGTGGCATACTGCCTTTAATTTGTTGCAGTTCACCGGGCGCGGGCGCGATCTTCACACGCGCAAACCCTGGTTGGGCAGGCACGATGCCACAGATGGTGGCCAGAAAATCGTAGTTGGGGCTGGCGCTCCAGGCATGGCAGTCGGAGCGGGTAGGCTCCGGGTTCTCCGCGAAAGTGGTAAGGCCCATCGCCAGCATATCACGCCAGGGCTGTAGCTGACCGTAGTACTGATTGGCCATACCGGCTTTCTTCAACGCCTGGTTGAGATAAAAACGATAATAGAATGTAGCCTGACTAAGGGTGGTGTCTGTCATCAGCCTGCGAAGGACTGATTGTTCCTGGCCGGAAGGGATGGCGCCCGCCAGCACGGCCATAATGCCGGCATGCTGACTGAAAGCCTTTTTCTCCGGGGTATTGGCCATTGCATTGCGGGCCGGGTCAAAACACTGGCGGTACACGCTCCGGGTAAGCTGTTGCGCTACCTCTTTGTAATGCTGCGCCAGCGATGCTTTCCCAAAACCGGCAAACAAAGCGGCCGCCTGGTGCAACGTATACGCATATTGTAAAGTGATCACGGCAGAATGGCCATTGGTGGCGCCATCAGGCACACCACCGGGGAAGGAGGTGTTCCAGTCGGTGAAGCCCCACCACTGCATAGGCCCCAGCATCATCCGGCTGCTGTCGATATGCCGCTCGTACCAGTCCAGCACGCCCTGTGCGGCCATGAGGTACTGTTGCAGGAATGCATCGTCTTTGCGGTGCATCCAGTAATCGTGCAACATAGACACCCAGAAAAGCGAGAAAGGAGGGATCACCTGCATACGGTTGCTCGGATAACGGCCCTGGGTAAGTCCTTCGGGCACACGCGAACAGTAGAAGTCGTGGATAGCTTTGCGCATCAGCCGGTCGTCACCGGCCACGTAGAGGGAAATGAGCGATTGTATACGGGTATCGCCTTCATATTGCAGCTGTTCGTAGTAAGGGCAGTCGAAATACGTTTCGCCGGCGCAGAGCCGTGCGGTGCGCCAGCCGGTTTTCCATATGTCCGTCAGCGTAGTATCGTTGCAACTGAAAGCTGCTTTTTCTTCAAAGGGGTAGCCGGTGCGCATGCCATAAAGATCGTCTATACGCAGTGGCTCGTCACCGGTGGTGATGTCCAGCTGGAGATAACGATAGGTGCGGAACCATAACGGCCGGAAAGTGCGGTGGTTGCCGCCATCCGGTTCAAAGATGTCATAGTTGCCGATGATCTCCATGCCTTCCACCTGGTTACGGTTAGCTTTCTGGTGGTCGCGGAACAGTGCTTCTGCATACGTCATTTTGATGCTGGAAGCCTTGCCGCCGGAAACGGTCAGTTGCGGATAGGCGGAGGTGTTATAGGTCTGGTCCACCAGTATGCTTACCGTCTGGTGTGCCGGTATTTCCAGCGTGCCGGGTTTGTTGGGCCACCCGGCCACCGGGGTGATACCGCCGGAGCGCCGCACGGTGCCCATTCGCTCCGGCACTTCTTCCATCAGCGGAATGCTGCGGGGAACCAGCGTCCATAGGTTATCGGTACCATAACCGGCGGAAGCAGGGTGCGTGACGCCGGCAGCGGCGCTCCAGCCGCTGTCGTCAAAGCCGGGCTGCTCCCAGCCCCAGGGAAAGGCTGTTCCTTTTACATGATCGCCGGGCCCAACGACCATATAGCTGCGCATGCGCGCGCCATTGTCGAGTGAACAGGGCGTATAGGCGGTATCGTGATACACTTTCCAGCTTTTGTCTGTATTGACGATCTTCTCCGCATCGGTATCTCCCTGCAGCAGCCATCCGGTTTGGTTAGATACCTGTGCTACCGGCGCATGTTCTCCCATATTCCAGACCAAAGCCGCCAGGGTATTGTTACCCGCCTGCAGGTAAGGGGCGATGTCAACGCTCTCGTAGTTCCAGTTATAGAGGTCGCCGCGGGCAGGACCGCTGCATACGGCCTGACCGTTCACAAAGAAGCGGTAGCGGTTATCAGCGCTCAGGTGGACGATAAATTTTGAAGGTTTGGCGGCCAGTGTGACGGTCTTCCGGAAATGATAGATGCCATAGGCCCGCTGGGCGATGCCCGGACAGCTGATCCAGGTGGCCGTCCAGTGGTTTTGCAGCAGTGCCGGATTGGGAGGCAGCTGGCTGTGCGCCATAAATGGACTGACGCAGCAAAGCAGGGCCAGTAGCGGATATACGTGGAACTTCATATGGTAGCTTTTATTGGTAAGCAGTACCGGTAAGATAGTACCTAATGTTTATACACAAAAGAAAATATGACCGGCGGACAGGACAGTACAGGACGCGCGGCGGGGTGGTTGTAAATAATTCTGTACTTTTGCGCCGCTTTGACCAATTTTAACAGCATGCGTTTTTATACGAATAACCGTACACTCCTGGTATTTCTGCTGACGGGCCTGTGTGGCCGCGCAGCGGCACAGCAGCGTCCTGATACGGCCATGGCCACCCATAGCCTCGAAGAGGTGATTGTACAGGAAAACAGGCTGGCAGCGCCTTTGAAGGCGGCCAACCGCAATATTACCATCATCAGCCGCAAACAGATAGATGCTTTGGCTGTTACCTCCATCAACGAGGTATTGGCCTTTGTTCCCGGCCTGGACGTGCGCCAGCGCGGCCCGGGAGGTGTTCAGGCGGATATCGGCATAGATGGCGGCACTTTTGACCAGACGCTTGTGCTGCTGAACGGCATTAAAATCACCGATCCGCAGACAGGACACAATATCATGAACCTGCCCGTTTCCCTGGAAGATGTGGACCATATCGAGGTGCTCCGCGGCGCGGCAGCCAGGGTTTACGGTATCAACGCCCTCAACGGCGCTATCAATATCATCACCCGGCAGCCGAAGGAAACAGGGGCCGTTGTCCGCGCCAATGTGGGCAGCAGCTTCAAAAAAGACGAAAAAAACAAGTTGTACAGTGGTTATGGCGTGGGCGCTACCGGCACCCTGATGACCGGCAACACCGGACAGTCGCTGTCCCTCAACGCCAACAGCGGCAATGGTTACCGCTACAATACGGCTTACGATAACTACCGGGCCTTTTACCAGGGCGTTTTTCAGCCGGCAGCCAACCACGACGTCCGCGCACTGGCAGGCTTCGTGAAAAACAGCTATGGCGCCAACGGCTTCTACGCCGCCCCCGGCGACAAAGAATCAGAAGAATCGGTGAAAACTTTCCTGGCCGCTGTGAGCGATAAAATACAGATCAACAAAAGCTGGGAGATGACACCCCGGGTAAGCTACCGTTACACGGAAGACAATTATCTCTATGTAAAACAAAACAAGGCAGGCGCCAATCTGCACGACAATAACATTGTGGACGCAGAGCTCAATAACCGTTTTGAAACCGCCATCGGTTCATTCGGCGCGGGCGCGGAAGCACGTTATGAAGCTATCAACAGCAACAACCTGGGCAAGCATGAACGTACCAACATCGGTATCTATGGTGAGTATAAAAGTAAAGCCGACAAGCGGTTCAGCTTCTCGGTAGGTGGTTACCTGAACTACAACTCCGCCTATGGATGGCAGTTCTTCCCCGGAGCAGACGCGGGTTTCAACATCACCTCTGATCTGAAACTGTATGCCAATATCGGTACGGCGCAACGCCTGCCAACCTATACTGATTTGTATTACAAGAGCCCGGCCATCCTGGGAAATGCCAACCTGGGCGTGGAGAAGGCCACTTATATGGAAGCCGGCCTCCGGAAATACAGCGGTAAATTCTCCTATTCCGGCAGTGTCTTCTACCGTCAGATATCCGATTTTATTGATTACGTGAAAGACAGCCTGCCGCAGCCCTGGCAGCCGCAGAACTTCCAGCGGGCGGACACCAAAGGGTTCTCGCTGCAAACGGGCTATGCTACCACTTTTGCCTCCGGCGTGTTCAATAGTTTTGCCGCCAATGCAGGTTATAACTACCTGTCGCCTTCTTTTAAGGGAGATGACAACAGCAAAAAAATATCCCGCTACGTGATCGAAAGCCTGCGGCATCAGCTCACCGCCGGTGTAAGGGCTTCCTTACTGCAACACTGGATGGTGTCTGCAACTGCCCGTTACAATATGCGTATTAACTATAAGGACTATACCGTAGTGGATGCGCGTATCGCGTATCAGCAGCGGCGTTTCCAGGTATACGCAGATGCGAACAACCTGCTGGACGTGACTTATGTGGAAGCCGGCGCCGTGCCGATGCCCGGCAGATGGGTGACCCTGGGCAGTACCGTGAAATTCTAACAGCAAGGTTTAACAATAACAAGGTGAACTTTTTTCTTGTCACGAATGTATTTTAAGTCACACTTAAAGCCTTCCGTACATGAAAAAGTTCACCTTCTTTTTAAGTATCGGGGCATCAGCCCTGCTGTTATGGATTTCCTGTGCCAGCCCCAATTCCGGTGGCGGCGACTGGAAAGCCAAAGCTGATTCTCTCCAGGCAAAGCTGGACCAGTATGAGAAAGACCAGCAACAGCTGAACACTTACCTGACCCGTTTTGATTCGCTGGACTTTAACTTCTACAGCCACCAGCTGTGGGACAGTCTGCAGATCAGCCACGCCAATAACATTGTAGTCACCTATCCCGACGGGCACCAGACAACGGGCATCCCCACCCACATTGATGAACTGAAACCCATGTTTGTATTTGCCCCTGACACAAAGATCACCGCTCACCCTGTTAAATTCGGCTCCGGAAAATATACCTGCGTGATAGGCGAAATGCAGGGCACTTTTTCTCAGCCGATGCCTATAGGCGGCGGCAAGACCATGCCACCTACCGGCAAAAAATTCAAACTTCAGATGTGTACCGTAGGAGAGTGGAAAGACGGTAAGATGGTGGCGGAAACGCTTTTCTGGGACAATGCGGCATTGATGAAACAGATTTCACAATAGCAGCTGTTACAAATGTGTGATAAGGCGCGCGCCTGGTATGTCTTTTTCATTGACCCCACTGTAAAACAGCACCGTATAAGCCTTTCCCGCTTCCAGTTGCAGACCGGAGAGCGTCGGGATATTTAATGCCTGACCGTTTACGCTGACAGTCAGCGAAACCGTACCTGCGTCTACGTTAGTGAACGGTCCCAGCTCATAAGCAGCGCCCGACAGGTTAGCCCCGCCGGCGCTGCCATAACCCACCTTTTCAAACCAGACTTTTTCATTGCTCTGCTGTTGCAGCTTCACCTGTACATCGCCGGTACCGGCAGCGAAGTGCAGGAAGCGTAGTTTTGCTTTGCCGGCAGGCGCCTGGCTTAGGTCATCATAAAATAATACCAGCGTGTCCTTGCTACGGTCGTTCTTTTTGGCTGCGGCCACAACGGTGTGATAGTAACCGGCAATAGGGCCGTTAGGGCCGCCTGTTTCCGTATAGGCGGCACTGTTGCCAAACTGGCGCGAAGCCTTGTAGCTGGAGCCGTTGCCTTCGGTGAAGTTGATCTGCACATTGCCGTAGGTAACAGGCACATAGGGAGAAGCCTGGTTTATGCCCACGGCCGTCGTGGTGACCTGTTGGGTGAACGTCCAGAACTGGATGCCGGTGGCCACCGGGCGGGCATTGACGAAGCTGATGTAAGCATTGAGCGGTGGCCGTTCTGCGGCATTCACATCGAGGTAATCGCTTTTGGTGCATGCGCTCAATGTTAACAGTATAAGCGGAAAATATCTTTTCATATGACGTTGTTTTAGGGCGATGATCAGAATTTGCCAAAGAGCCTTACAAATGGCTGTATGCCTGCGCTGCCGTTTTGTATGCCCACTACCGTGGGGTTGCGCAGGCCTGAAATAGCGGGATCGGTATAATCTCCCAGTACGTTGAAGACATTATTGACGCCTACCGTCACCTGGATGGCCGGGCTGATATGATAGCCTGCGGACAGGTCTGTGACCCAGATGGGTTTCAGTTCCTGGAAGTAATAGTCCGGTTTGGGGAAGGTGGCATTTTGTGCCGTAGCGGTGGTCACAGACCCGAAGTATACCGTGCGTACCAGCAGCGACCAGCGGGGTGTGTTCCAGGTACCCTGCAGCGTTATTTTCTGACCTGGAATATTGGTCGTTACCCTTGCCCGTTCAGCTTCGCTGAAGATCACGTATTGATATTCTTCCAGTCCTTTGGGCGTATTGATATGCGTTACTTCATTGTGTACGAAGTTGCCTCCGGCGAGCAGCTGGACCTGGCTGTGGTCCAGCGGAATGCGGTAGCTGGCGGTTATCTCCACGCCTTTGGTGCGGGTGCTGAAGGCATTGTAAAAGAATTTGGCCTGTGTGGTGCCCGTTTGCAGCAGCAGCGTGCGTACGTCTGCCGGCAGGTGGGTATCGCTGGCAGAGAAGTTACCGGTATTGCCTACACGGTTTCTGATGTCCACGTAATATGCGTCGGCGGTGATTTCTGCATTGGGCGCGGGCTGCGACGTAATACCGGCGGTATATCCGGTGGAGCGTTCGGGCGTAAGCGAAGGGATGCCGAGAGCGCGGGTGGCCGCGCTTTTGTTGGAGGCTGTCACCAGATCTATGGCGCGGCCCTGTTGAAAGGTGGTAGAGGTTTCAGTGTAATAAAACTGCGCCAGGTCGGGCGCGCGGAAACCGGTATTGGCAGAGGCGCGCAGACTTAGCCATGGCGCAAAACTGTAACGCGAAGCTATTTTACCGGTGGTCACATTACCAAAATCAGAGAAGTTCTCTGCCCGTACGGCGGCAGACACCAGCCACTGAGAGGTGATTTTGGCTTCTATATCGGCATAGGCGGCAACTATGGAGCGGCTTACATTCACTTCATTGACCGGCCGGAAGCCGGCATGTATCTGCGATCCGGGGGAGAGGCCGTTAAGCGCCAGCCAGCCTGCATCGGAGAGATAGGGCACGCCGGCGGCGCTGGTATCTACACGGTAAACGGCGCGCAGGTCGCCTTTGACATAGGACGCTTCTTCACCGGCAATGATCTGGTAGGTTTCGGTGCGGTATTGCGCCCCAAAAGCGACGTTAAGGCCGTGCAGCGCCTGTTTGAAGTAACGGCTGATATCCAGGCTGGCGGTGTTCTGTGCGCCGTTGTATTTGCCGGCATCGAAGGTAGTGGGGCTTTTGGCGCCCAGGCTTGCATTCAATGAGTTGCTGATCACATTGCTGAAATCATTTCTGCCGTACACATCGGACAGGTCGATTTTCCATTGGTTGATCGTTGTTTTTATGCCGATGGCGATGGATTTGTCGGTGATACCATTGTCCATAGCGGGAAGAAAACCGTCGGGGTACAAAGTGGTATTGTTGCGCTCTGTCCAGCCCGGGAGGCGGTACACGGCGGTGAACTGTGAGTTTCGGCGGCTGATGCCACCGAAAGCGTACAACTCTGTCTGTTCCCTAACGGGAATGGCTGTATTAAAAAACAGCAGCGCTTCTTTGGCTTTGTTGGAGCCGGGGCCACGCTGATCGAAGTAGTGCCGGTCTATGCCGCGGCTTTTCAGGATGGCGTCGTCTATCTCTTTGGTATAGATGGCGTCATAGCCTCTGGTATTGGCACCGCCGCCATAGATGGGGCCGAGGTACAGGCCTGCATCATCGCGGCCGGGCGGCAGGGCGATGGCCTGTGTGGCAAATTCGGCGGTAACATTCAGGAAGCCGCCTTGTTGCCCTACCCGTGTGCCGTAGTTGATACCGGTGCGGGTAGTAACGCCATCGCCTCTACGTCGCGTGCTGGCCGAGGTATTGACAACGATATGGTCGGTTTGTTTTTTCAGTACGATGTTGATCACGCCGGCGATGGCATCTGAGCCATACTGGGCGGCGGCGCCGTCCCGCAGTATCTCGATGCGCTCAACGGCGCTGACGGGGAGAGCGTTGAGGTCATAACCGGTAGCGCCGTTGCCGAGACCGCCCCAGTTGACATTGGCGCTTTTGTGACGGCGCTTGCCGTTGACCAGCACCAGCAGCTGGTCTACGCCCAGTCCCCGCAGCTGCGCCAGGTTGAGGGCGGACCCGGCGTCGCCGGCATTGCTGCCGTTGACAGAGTGAAAAGAAGGGGAGATGTACTGCAGCAGCTGGGTGATACTGGTCTGAGGAGCGGTTTCCTGTAGTGATTTGATATCGATGATATCTACCGGTACGGGAGAATTGAGTTTGGTACGGTCGGCGCTGCGTGAGCCGACGATCTGTATTTCTCCCAGTTGCCGGGTAGTGTCGGTCAGGTGTTTTTCCTGAGCCGACAGGCTGTGAAACAGCAGGGGGGCGGTGACAGTGAGTATAATTTTTTTCATGCGTTGGTTGATGATAGTTAAGGTCGATGTGTAAAGCGGTCGTCTGTCAGCGCTACCAGGAAGGCTTCCAGGTCTTGTATCTCCTGTTCGCTCAGGTTCAGTGGTTTGCTCAGTGACAGGTCTCTGCCGATGCCGTCCGGTACGATGGCATTGGGATTATTATAGTAGGTGATCACTTCACGCAGGGTACGGAACATACCGTTATGCATATACGGAGCGGTGACCGCTACGTTGCGCAGGCCCGGCACCTTGAAAAAACCTTTGTAATGTTCATCTTTGGTAATCTCATAGCGGCCGGCATCGTTGAGTGTGGTACCGTTATACAGACCGATGTTTTTGAAACGGTCGGCCGTAAAGTCTTCTCCGGAGTGGCAGTTGTTGCAGTTGGCTTTACCGATGAACAATATCCTGCCGCGTTTAGCCGGTTCCGTGAGTGCGTTGTCGTCGCCGGCGATGAAGCGGTCGTAGGGGCTGTTGGCCGTTTCGAGCGTTTTCTCGTAGGCTGCCAGCGCCTGTGTGATATTGGCGGCGGTGGCGGGGCTGCCGAACACCTGCCGGAACAATTGTTGGTACCGCTGGCTGGCATTGAGCCGTTGAACAGCTTCTTCGATGGACAGTCCCATTTCATCCGGGTTGATGATAGGCTGCAATGCCTGGGCTTCCAGCGTGGCAGCGCGGCCATCCCAGAAATAGTTGGGCCTTCCGGAGAGATTGGTGATACCGGGCGTATTCCTTTTGGTGGGCGTGCGGTGGATACCCAGGCTTAAAGCGGCGGTATCCGCAAAGCCATGTTGCGGCTGATGGCAGGAGGCGCAGCTGATCGTTTTGTCTTTTGATAACAGGGTCTCAAAAAACAACTGTTCCCCCAGTTGTGCTTTCGTGGGGGGATCACCGGTAGCTGCGTCGTTGCGGAAACCGGCGAGGGTAACGCAAAGGCACAGCACACCCATTAAAATGAAAATCATTTTTCGAGGAGCCATTGAAACGTAAAAATTTGAAAAATTGGATGTTTACCTTTTAGCCAATAGGGTAAAGAGGTGTTTGCTGTTAACGTCCGTGCTGTAAATAGATAGAATGGCAGTGGTTTGGTGGGTGGTGGGCTGCCTGTGGTTGATTAGCTGTTGGTTAATCTGATTTTGGCATTCCCGGGAGAGCGGGCGATGGTGCCTGCTCTCCCCAGGAATTATAATGGGGGTAAGTAGTAATGGACGGAGGAGGGTAATTACTGAGCGTTTGCAACCAGTTCCACGGTGAGATCGAAATCATCGTAGATGGCTTTGTCGCCTATGCCTTCAAAGAAGTTTTTGGAACCGTAACGGATGTTGTATTTGGTACGGTCTACCTTAATGTCCGCTTTGGCAGTCAGTTTGTTGCCTGCAACAGCTACGGTGGCAGGGAAGGTGATCGGGTTGGTAATGCCTTTGATAGTCAGGTTACCGGTAATGTCGTATTTACCGTTGCCTTTAGACGCTACTTTCGTGATCACGAAATTGGCAGCAGGGTATTTCTCTACGCCGAAGAAGTCTTCGCTTTTCAGGTGGCCCACCAGTTTAGCGTTACCGTCTGCATCTTTGATGTCGGTAACTGCGATGCTGCGGGTGTCGAGGGAGAAATTACCACCTTTCAGTACGTTGTTCTCTACGTCCAGTTTGCCGTCGGCGACATTGATAGTGCCGCTGTGCTGACCGGTTACTTTTTTGCCTACCCAGAACAGTTTACTCTGGGATTTGTCTACCTGGAAGGCAGTGGCTTTCTTAGTGCTGGTAACAGCTTTTGCAGGTTTGTTGTCGCCGGCAGCAGCAGGAGAGGTTAAAGACATCAGTATGATGGCGCTTCCCATGAATACCAAGGATACTAATCGTTGCATATGTGTGTGTTTAAATTTGCTGCAAAGTAGGTTGATTTACGGAGAAGCATTTGCGCAAAGCGGAAAAAAAACGTTAAATTATTTTTCAGCTATCAGCTCGTCCAGGTCTTTGTTCCATTTGGCTACATAATCCTGGTAATATTTTCCGGTGATTTCGCCGGTATAGCCGGTATGTATCTGTCTTACTTCTCCTTTACGGTCTATAAGGATGGTGGTGGGAAAGGCCATCATGCGGTTGAGCGCCGGTAATTTCTCTGACGCCACTTTCTTATCAGCAATGCCACCAAAAAGAATATCATATTGTATGTTGTATTTTTCTTTGAGTTTACCCAGCGTATAGCGGGCGTATTCCAGGTCGTCTTTCTGTTCAAAACCAATAGCGATCGCTTCTACGCCCCTGTCTTTATTTTTGTTGTACCACGGGGAGAGGAAAGATGTCTGGTCAGTACAGTTGGGACACCAGGTGCCGATGATTTCCACGATCACCACTTTGCCTTTATATTTTTCATCGCTGAGGGAAACTGTTTTGCCGTCCAGATCGGGAAGGGTGAAGTCCAGTTTTTTGTAGCCTTCTTTCAGGAACGTGAGTTTGTATGGGTCTGGCAGTTCCGCGCCTGCGTTTTTGCTGCCATCGAATTTGATGTTATTATAGATGCCCAGGCTAAGCTCTCCTGTCAGGGACTTGTCATCATTTATTTTTCCTTTGATGTAGATGGGGCTGGGGCCGGTGAATCCGGACAACTCAAACTCGTCGCCATGCACGGTGCCTTCCAGTTCGCGGCTGTCGCCCACTACAGACATGATTACGCCGGTCAGTTTGTTGCCCTGTTGTTTTAGCAGGCCAACGCGGTTGGGCGTAGGTTCTTTACTGTAGATGGTCAGGTCCCATTTGCCGCTGATATCATGTTGCGGGGCTGCCTCCGTGCCGGGCGGCGCAAAGCGGTAGTTCTGGCCGTATTCAGCGGAGAAGGGGAGGGCGTTGCCCCTGAAATTGGGCACCAGGCTGCGGTATTCGCCGGTGATTTTACCGTCGTCTTCTATTTTGGCCACCAGTGCGGCGTCGTAGGTGTTCATTTTGATGAAGAGCGAGTCGGCGCCGATGCGTTGTACATGGAAGTCGTCACGGCGGGAGCCGTTGAGCAGCGTAAACACTGCGTGTTCCGGATCTTTGCCTTTCAGTTCAAAGTTAAAAGGCACCTGTGATTCGTTGAGGGTGAAAACGCCGCGCCAGATGCCTTCCCGGACAAATGGTTTGTCGGGCGTAGCGGCAGCGGCGCCCAGAAGTGTGACAGACAACAAGCCTGTGAGCAAGAAAGACTTATGTGTTTTCATGGGTTTTATATTTGGTTGAGAAAAATCTGCTTGTACATACACAGGGAGGCGCTGTGCCCGGCCGGAGCCGGAGCGGAGATGCATGGAAATACCTGCCACTGACAGAAAGTCCCACAGCGGTCCCCTGCGCAGGACAATGACGCTGTACCACTGTAACGCCTATACGATACAGGAAACAGGCATTCATCGCCCGGAGGGCAAAAAATGAAAAAGAAAAACAATGAAAAAGAAAAACTAAAGGATATCGCTGACAGGTATATCAGCCAATATCAACATCCCAAAATCCCGGTATCAACAGCACCTTGCTGACAGGGAAACCTGTCCATACCGACATTTTAAAATGGCTACATGATGTAAGGACAACATCGAAAGAAGTAAACTGCTCGTTTCATGCTAATTATTTTATAGCTCCGCAAATTGATGGTGGTGGCATAAACTAATTAACGGTGGGCTTAATTAGGTGTGATAAAACAAAGATAGGAGGGGCTGTTTATATTTCCAAATAAAAGTCTATAATTTTTGTAGACTATTATTGTTTTTATACGCGCAGCCGCGACCCTGCTATCTTTCATTAATATGACCTACCTTTGCGGTTTAAATAACCGGTTTTGAGTCATTCTGTTTTTTTAATAACACCGCCATTTACACAGCTGAACACGCCCTATCCGGCCACAGCCTACCTGAAAGGGTTCCTGAACACAAAAGGGATCAGCGCTTTCCAGGCTGACCTGGGTATAGAAGTAACGCTGGCTTTATTTTCAAAACAGGGCTTACAGGAGTTGTTTGACAGTATCACCGCAGAACCGCCGGCAACGCTTTCTGAAAACGCTGCCCGTATTATAGCGCTGCAGGACGACTATGTCAATACTATCGACGCGGTTATTTTGTTTTTACAGGGCCGCAACCCCACGCTGGCCCATCAGATCAGCAAAAGGGATTTTCTGCCGGAAGCCTCCCGCTTTGCGCAGCTGGACGACCTGCACTGGGCTTTCGGCTCCATGGGCACTCAGGACAGGGCTAAACACCTGGCCACCATGTACCTGGAAGACCTGTCGGACCTGATCATGGAATGTGTGGACCCGCATTTTGGCTTTAGCCGGTACGCAGAGCGCCTGAGCCGCTCTGCCAACAGCTTTGATGAGTTGTACGACGCTCTGCATGAAGGATATACCTATGTGGACCACATCCTGACAGACCTGCTGGCAGCCCGCATGGAAGCGGTGCAACCCTCGCTGGTAGCTATTTCTGTGCCTTTTCCGGGCAACCTGTACGCCGCTTTCCGCTGCGGACAATGGATAAAAGAACATTATCCGCAAGTGAAAATAGCGATGGGCGGCGGGTTTCCCAATACAGAGCTGCGCTCCCTCAGTGATCCGCGGGTGTTTGAATTCATCGACTTCATCACCCTCGATGACGGCGAAGCGCCTATGGAGAACCTGTTTCAGTACCTCCAGGGCCAAAAAGCCCTCGAAGAGCTGAAACGTACCTTCCTGCTGCAGGACGGAAAAGTGACATATATTAATAATGCGTCCTGCCATGATTACAAACAAAGCCAGGTAGGTACGCCCGACTACAGCGATCTGCTGCTGGACCAGTACATATCGGCCATAGAAGTGGTGAACCCGATGCACAGCCTCTGGAGCGACGGGCGCTGGAACAAACTCACCATGGCCCATGGCTGCTACTGGGGCAAATGTACTTTCTGTGATATTTCACTGGACTATATACGCGTGTACGAGCCGATAGCGGCCGCCATGCTGTGCGACCGTATGGAGACCATCATCGCGCAGACAGGCCAGAACGGTTTCCACTTCGTGGACGAAGCCGCACCACCTGCGCTCATGCGCGCTTTGGCGCTGGAAATCATCCGGCGCAAGCTCACCGTCACCTGGTGGACCAACATCCGTTTTGAGAAAAGTTTTACGCGCGATCTCTGCCTGTTGCTTAAAGCATCCGGTTGTATTGCCGTATCAGGCGGACTGGAAGTCGCCTCTGACCGGTTGCTGGGCCTTATCCAGAAAGGAATCACCGTGGCGCAGGTAGCACGGGTGAACCGCCACTTCACGGAAGCAGGCATCATGGTGCATGCCTACCTGATGTACGGCTTCCCCACACAGACAGCACAGGAGACCATCGATTCCCTGGAAATGGTACGGCAGATGTTTGCCGCCGGCATCCTGCAATCCGCCTTCTGGCATCAGTTCACCATGACCGCCCACAGCCCGGTAGGGCTGGACCCCGCCAAATACAACGTGCAGAAAGAGACCGAGGCCGTCGGCACTTTTGCCAACAACGATATCATGCATGTTGATCCCACCGGGGCAGACCATGAAAGCTTTAGCTTCGGCCTGAAAAAATCATTGCTCAATTTTATGCATGGCACCTGCCTGGATTACCCATTGCAGAAATGGTTTGAGTTCAAAGTACCCAAAACCAGCGTAGCACCGGATTTCATCACCAAAGCACTGATGGAGGAAGAAGCAGGCGCCATCAAACCCACCAGCAAAGTAGTGTTCCTCGGCAAACAGCCGTCCATGGAGGTGATCACCAAATCCAAGAAAGGCAGCACCTGGGAAGTGGCGTCTTTCACTTTCCAGAACAAAAAAGAGAAGATGAATATCAGCGTGCCACCACCGCAAGGCGAATGGCTGGCCGGCGTGCTGGCGCAGGTAGCCGTGGCTAACCCTAAGACCTATACGTTGCAGGAGCTGAAAGACAGTTATGAAGCCGCAGGCCTGGAGGACTTTGAACTTTTCTGGGACAACAAACCGGTGAATACCCTCTACCGGTCAGGTTTGTTGAAGTTGTAGCAACAGATAAATGGCCATCTTCTGAAAAAAAATATAATATCTTGCGGAGGAAAATTCACACCTCAAAGCAATGAAAAGACCTGTTTCTGTCCCCGAAGGCGCCGTCTACAACGAAGCCGACAAAGAATGGCTCCTTGGTGAAACCAATGAAAACAACCAACGTATTGGCCCCTGGAAAAAATGGCATACAGATGGCTATCTCTGGGAAACGATCGATTACCGGGAAGGTATCCCTCCTTATCCTACCCAACGCTTTCACCCTGATGGCACCCTATCACAGGCTGGTGAATGGTATGGCGGCGATAAATATATAGGCCCGCTGCGCCTGATAAAAAGTGACAATCCCACGCCTGAATATTTTCCTCCCGATAATGCTGCCAATGTATGGGCCGCGGAATTTGATTATGAGGATGAATTCATTTACAATGCCCAGCGTTATTTCGATAAAGACAATAATGAGGTAAGCTCTGACGGAGACCTGCTGCCTGCGAGGCCTGCGAATGTGCCCGCACGCGCGCATTTTATCAGGGCTGCCTATTCATCCACCAACTGGGTGATGGGCACTGTGGATACCCGTATCGCTGATTATATCGGAGAATATTATGAATGGGACCTGGACGGCAAGCCCGTGGTAAAAAGATTGTACAGCGCTTCCGGCAAAGTATTGGAAGAGTATAAGTATACCGATGGTGTATTGAGAACATCCAATGTGTACGATAAAGACGTACCAAAGGACTCCGAGACATGCTACTACTACAGTGGTACAGCCGCACCGGTGGTGAAAACCCGGATAGTTTATCGTCATCAGGGCAAAGATGTGACTAACACCTATTTTGATAAAACGGGGCGGCAGCTTTATTCCGTACGAAGAGAAGAGTTGTCTCCCGTTCATAAACGAAGATATTTTAACGGTGAACTGGTTTGTGAAGGACATCTCTCCGAAGAAGATTTCTGCTTTCCGGAAAGCGCCGTCTACTATGCATCCGGCGGCGGCAAACTCATTGACTTTACCAATAACGGCGATGGCACCGGCACCTGGCGCCTGTATGATGCCACCGGAGAAGTAGTGCGGCAGCTTACCGTAACAGAAAAGGAGGACGATCATTTCCGTTTGATTGGCTGGGCAGCCTTTATGCCGTCATGGGGCGGCTATGATGCTCACACTGCCGACACCGACTGGGAAAGCGTGGAGTACTTCTTCAACCGCTACTACGATGAACTCAATGCCAAACTGAAGCTACATGCGCTGGAAGTGCCGGCTTACCTGCAAAAAGAGCTGGACATTGTCAACTGGGAAACTATCGGCGCCTATCATAGCGACGGCGGCACTGAACTGCCTATTGCCATCAATGGTCTGCTGTCGGACGATGAAAAGGTAGTTGAAGTAGCTGAAAAAATGCTCTGGCCGGAGATTGAACAGCAGGGCGTGGTATATGAAGCTACCTATAAAGTAGCAGCCATCCTCGCACGCATGGTGCCTCACTATCCGCACCTGCCGGCCGTGCAGCTGCGACTGGTGAAATTTCTGTACGATATCCTTGACTTGCCTTACATCACCGAGCAGACTGATTTGTATAAAGAACTATTGGGAGCTGTTGCGCCGTTGGAGCCTATGCTGCTGCAATGGGCCGTAGGCAGTGATACTGACATGGCGCGTATCGCGCAATATATCCTGATGTATGCCGGCCAAGAGGCCACAGAGCAGTTCCTGCTGGAAGAATCGCGAAACACAAGCTACAGCAGTACCAGGAGAGGATACGCCGTCTATTCCCTGTCAGGCTTCTATCTCAACAAAGACCAGCGAGATAGGCTGCTGACATCCTTTTCTGCCGCATTGGGCGCAGAAGGAGATGCATTTGTGCGTTTTGTGCTGGCCGCACAACTGGTGCTGCTCACCGGTGCAGAAGCAGAAGATGCCTGGTTGACAGAGTTACTGCATGCACTGGCCGACCACGAAGCGCTCGATCATGACTTCGGCAACATGATGCCATTCATTGGGAATATCGATAACGCACATGAATATATTTTAGCAGTACTGCGTCAATCCAGGCCCGATGTACTGGAGAAGAACATCCTGCCCATTATAGAGGCACTGCCCGCTGCTGACTCATTCAAACAGATCAGTTATCTGCAAACAATATTCGCTGTGTTGTTCAGCGATGAAGCCGCGCTGGAGGACATGACGCCGGTCAGGAAGAAGGCTTTGCTTGCAGCGGCAGACGCGGCGGCGAAGTCGCCGGGGTTTGTCAATTTACTGGAAGTGTTCAGGGAGTATGGATTGCCGCATGACGCGTATGCGTTGAGGCAATTGGCGGAAGCGTAAGATGGATATCCATTTATTCTATTTACTTTTATCAATAGAAGACTGGGAAGACGTTGGGCTGCCTCGTTACAATATTGTTAAATCCACATTGCGGTAAACAAGATGAAGAAAATAGGATTTTTATCATTTGGGCACTGGGCTGATCATCCTGCTTATATGGCCCGTACCGCCGGCGACACCTTGCGTCAGTCAATTGATCTGGCTGTAGCTGCGGAAGAAATAGGGCTGGACGGCGCCTATTTCAGGGTGCATCACTTCGCTGCTCAATTAGCCTCTCCATTTCCTTTGCTTTCGGCCATTGGCGCCAGAACCAGCAGGATAGAAATTGGCACCGGCGTGATTGATATGCGTTATGAAAACCCACTGTATATGGTGGAAGATGCTGGCGCTGCTGATTTGATTTCGGAGGGGCGGTTGCAATTAGGTATTAGCAGAGGTTCACCGGAGCAGGTCATAGATGGATGGCGTTATTTTGGCTATGAGCCAAAGGAAGGAGAAAATGATCAGGACATGGGGCGTCGTAAGGCGCTGGAGTTTCTGGACAAACTGAGAGGGGTAGGCTTTGCAGCGCCCAATCCGAATCCCATGTTTCCGAACCCGCCCGGACTGCTGCGTTTGGAGCCATACTCAGCAGGATTAAGGGAACGTATCTGGTGGGGTGCTGCCTCTAACGCAACTGCTGTCTGGGCAGCTGAAAATGGCATGCATCTTCAGAGCTCTACCCTGAAGTTTGACGAAAGCGGTAAGCCCTTCCATGTGCAGCAGGCCGAACAGATCCGGTTGTACAAAGAAGCCTGGAAGAAAGCCGGCCACCAGCGCGAAGCCAGAGTCTCTGTGAGCCGGTCTGTTTTTGCATTGGTGACCGATGAAGACCGCCAGATCTTTGGGCGGGATGGAAAGAGCCGTGATCAGATCGGTATGATTGAGCCGGGCAAGCGCGCCATTTTCGGAAGAAGCTACGCTGCAGAACCAGATCAACTGATAAAAGAACTGGCTGAGGATGAAGCTATCCGCGAAGCAGACACGATACTGCTAACTATACCCAATACCCTGGGAGTGGAATACAATGTACACTTGCTGAATTCTATTTTGAAATATGTTGCACCTGGGTTAGGGTGGCGTTGATGCATCATTTCACATACTTCCAGTTCCGGATTTTGCCTTCTGCCATCCATGTCAGCGCATCAGCGAGGCGGCTGTCGCGTGTGGCGTCCGTTTTAGCGCTGACAATCCAGTCTACATATTCTTTTTTGTTGCTGTAGCTGAATGCATCAAAAGTGGCCCATGCTTTTTTATTCTTTTTGATGGCAGACAGGAGCCAGTCCGGCACTTCCAGTGCTTTTTTCACCGGTGCGGCCTTTTTAGTGGCAGGAGGGAGGTCGCTGGTACTTAGTGTAGCCGCGGCCTTCAGGTATTTGATAAAGGTCCTGTCGGATGGAAGGTCTTTAAGACTGGTGATCTTCCCCAGTTGGCCCATGCCATTTTCGCCCCGTTGCTGAAAGATATTGTCAGGGTCGTCCATCAGGGCGCCTTTCCAGAAGATAAAGGAGCAATGGGCCTTAAAAGCGGCAAAGCAGCAAAACAGTTGTCCTTTGTAGGTGAAGTAAGGCATGCCCCATTTGATGGTTTCTTCCACTTCGGGACAGGCTTTATGGACCAAGGCCCGCATATGTTCCAGGACAGGCTGGGCGAAGCTGGCCGATTTGCGGATATAGGCGTCGATACGGGCATCCTGCTGACTCATGACAATTATTTTAGCGTAATTTATACAAATAGATCATTTCGGTTGCTGTATGATTATACCTAAGTTATATATTTTAGCAGAAGAGGAATTATCCCGGGTAACTACCCGGGGAAAACCCCGGTGTAAGCATAAAAAAAATGTTGAATATTTGCTTCCACTAAACACAACAACATGAGCGACAAAATGATGGTTAGCGGTTATACCGCCAATAACCAGGGGTATCTTGATAATACCACCATCCCTATTGACTCACATATGCCTTTCACTGGTGATCCCACTACCTACGGGATGCCCGTTACCGTGAGTGCTTACTTCGGAATGCTGTTTCATTTTTACAACTACCTTTCCAAACATCCGGAGGTAAAAGAATTTTTCCAGGGCCGGTACTCCGTCGAGTTCAGCAAGGCTTCCCTTTTCCGGTTGCTGGGCCAGCCCGGATGCGAATTTGTACGCTTTCATTTTGTTATTCCGGAAAGTAACGAAAAAATCAGTCTGATGGCCGAAGGCCTGGATGCCAACCACGTCAACATAGGGTTCCCTGTGCTGCTGGAAAAAGCCAAAGCCGGCGTGCTGGACCCTACTCCGGCCGATCCGGGCATTGAAGAAAGAGGCAATGGCGGTGAAGACGAGCCACTGATGACCAGGCTGTTTGCCGCCCTGAAGGCCAGCGGTCATCCGTTTGGTGCCGTGACGCCCATTGACCTGGAGAACAACTGTTAAAAAAAATTGCTGCGCTGAATGAACGGATGGATCTATGGATACTATGTGATGCTGGTGACATGTTTTGCCATTAGCCTGTTTAACCTGCGATATACGCAGGTAAAGCAGCTGGCGGTGTTATTGGGTTTTTCCATATTATCGGAGGTGATAGTGGAACTGATCGGGAAGCGTGGTTCCCATTTCTTTATTGTATACCACTTTTTTGTGGTGCTGGAATATAGTCTGATAACAATTATTTTACGATCAGGAATCAAGGATGAACGCTGGCGGTTGCTGATGTGGATTTCGATATTTGTGTTTGGCGTAGTGTCACTCGGGTACAGCTTTGTTTATGGCGGTTGGCGTTACTTCCCCGGCATTAATATTACCATTGAGAGCTTCCTGGTCATTTGCTGGTGCCTTTTGTCCTTTTTTACGATTACCCCCAATAGTGAAGCGTCTATATTCCGGCACCCCGACTTCTGGCTGACCCTCGCGTTTTTCTTTTATTTCGCGGGATCGATGTGTGTCAACGGCTTTTATAACCTGTTATTGGCCGGCGATGCGCAGTCTGCCAGGCATCTTTTTACGATTTTGAACTCATTATCCAATTACCTGTTGTATATTATGCTGATAAAAAGCATCATATGCTTCCGGTCAAACAGGATTTCTTCGTAGCAGTCATATTACTCACCTTGTTGTTTACCATCATGGGGTTGATAGTGATTGTGGCGATCATTAATTACAAGAAAAAACAACAGGCTTACCTGCATCAGCTAAAATTAATGAAAGAAGAGTATGATAAACAATTGATGTGGTCTCAGATCGAAATACAGGAAGAAACCTTTGCCCACCTGGGGCAGGAGCTTCACGACGATATCGGCCAATTGTTAACCAGCACCAAACTATTGATCAATGTTACCCAGCGTAACCTGACCGATGCACCGGAGACGTTAAAGACCGCCGAAGAAACCCTCAGTACGGCCATTCATCATTTGCGCGCGCTGTCCAAATCGTTTAGCCGCCAGTGGCTGGACCAGTTCAGCCTGGTCGATAACCTGAAGAGCGAAGTGGCCCGTATTAATGCCAGTCGTACCATTAAGGTGAAGTTTACCCACGAACTGGCCGAGTTGCCGCTACAGGCAGAACCGCAGATCATTCTGTTCCGTATCATACAGGAAGCCATGCAAAACTGCCTGAAACATGCCCGTCCGCAAGTGATCGACATCAGCATGCGTATAGCAGAAAAGGCACTACTGTTGATCATTGCAGATGACGGCGCCGGCTTTGACAAAGCCGGCATGTCTGCCACCGGACTGGGTATCCGGAATATGCAGCACCGTACCAGGCTGCTGGGTGGAACGATCAACTGGGAAGTGACGGATGCAGGAGGTACTGCTGTGTTGATAAAATTACCCGTTGAACCAAATCAGTTATGAACATCAAAATTGCCATCGCAGACGACCATCAGTTATTCCTCAAGTCACTGAGCCTGCTCATAGCGGGCTTTAACGGTTTTAGCATTGTAGCAGAAGCAGTCAACGGAAAAGAGCTGCTGGACAAGATCTCTGCATTGCCGGCGCCGCCGGACATCGTGCTGCTGGACGTGAACATGCCTGTCATGGACGGCCCCAAAGCAACGGCCCTGTTGCAGAAACAGCATCCGGGCATTCGCATAGCGGCACTGTCCATGAAGGAAAATGACACCACCATCATCACCATGCTCAAAGCCGGATGCTGCGCTTATCTGCTGAAAGATATCCACCCGGTGGAACTGGAAAAAGCCCTGCGTGAAATACATGAATCGGGCTACTATCATAACGATGCGTCCAATGTGAACTATCGCCGGCTGATCCTGCAATCGGAACAGCAGGAGACCATCACCGAAAGAGAGAAAGAGTTTCTGAGCCTCGCCTGCAGTGATCTTACGTATAAAGCCATCGCGCAGAAGATGAATGTTTCCGAGCGCACCGTAGACGGTTACCGCGAAATCCTTTTCCACAAGCTCAACGTACAAAGCCGTACCGGCATGGTGCTCGAAGCCCTGCGCCGGCAACTGGTTTCCCTCTAGTAGCCTGATTTACCGGTAAAAAGCTGCACTTTACCGACCTGTACTGGTCGTTGACCTTATTTCCTGTGTGCCCTTTGTTGGTTTTTGTATCATTGCAGCCTGTTCATTCATCCAAAATCGAATCAGCACATGAGTAATCAACAAAGGGCTATCCTGGAGGTAGACCAGCTGAGTGTTTCCTATGGTCACTTTCAGGCGGTGCGACAGGTATCCTTTACCGTGGCATCCGGCGAAATTTTCGGTCTGCTCGGGCCTAACGGCGCCGGCAAAACCAGCACCCTGAGCGCTATTGAAGGTCTGCTACGGCCACAGGGCGGACAAATCAACGTCGCCGGTTTCAGCATCCTCGATCAACCCCTTTACGCCAAAGCCAACATGGGCGTACAATTACAATCCACCAGTTTTCAGGCGGAACTAAACGTGGCCGAAATCATCCGGCTGTTCGCCGGTATCTATGGCAAAGAAATGACGCCCGCTGAAGTAGAAGAGAAGCTGGTGGAAATCAACCTGCAGGACTCCGGAACCAAACGTTTCGGACAGTTGTCCGGCGGACAACAACAGCGGGTATCGCTGGTCATCTCCACTATTCATGATCCGCAGCTGGTGCTGCTGGACGAGCCCACCACCGGACTGGACCCACAGTCCAGAAGGCAGTTGTGGGACCGTATAGAGGCCATCAAATCAAAAGGGCATGCCGTACTGCTCACCACCCATTCCATGGAAGAGGCCGAAGCGGTCTGCGATCGTATCGCCATCATCGACCATGGACGGGTGATCGCTATCGATACCCCCGAAGCGTTGATAGCCGCACATCGCAACGACCCCGACGTCATTGCCGTGTCCCGTAAAGGAAAGATCACCCTTGAAGATGTATTTATCGGCCTCACCGGCCGGGCTGTCCGTTCATAACTCAATACCTACTTTATGCAAACCAAAATACCTCAGACTTCTGCCGTGATGACCGCCTTATTGCGGGCCGATTTTACCACCCTGTGGCGCAACCGCCGTTCGCTGCGGCTTGTGTTGCTGGTGCCCCTGGTGATCGTTATCTCCTGGAAAGGAATGGTGAAAATGATGGGCGGCCCTTATGTGATCTCCGGTGGCATCACCATTGGCCTGATCAGCATCGGCCTGCTGGGTTACACCAATTCCATTGCGCGTGACCGTGACAAAGGCGTGTTCCAGCGCCTGCGCGTAGGGCCTGTTGCCGCATGGACCATCATGTGCAGCCGTGTCATGGTACAGATAGTCACTATCATGGCCATGACCATCGCCATCTTCGCTGTTGGCAATCTGGTAGACAAAATTGTGCTGTCGCCGCTGGGTTATCTGACCGGTTTCTTCGCCGCTGTATTGGGTGGCGCGCTGTACCTCAGCCTGGGACAACTGATCGTGGGACTGATTAAAAATCCTGAGACGGTGAACTCCACCACGCGACTGGTATATTTTATCTTCATTATGGTGGGCATGCTGGGCAACTTCGGCGTGTTAGGCGATGTCGTGAAAGATATGGTGCAGTGGTCGCCCTATGGCGTGGTCAATCGTATGATCGGCACCGCGTTGCAGCCCGACACCTGGAACCTGCAGGCCACCTACGCGTTGCTGGCCACACTGGGATATACAGCTGTATTCGGTATACTGGGCATTCGTTTCTTTAAGTGGAACTAGTTTGCCTGATGACCACTTCCTCAATCCGGTGTCTGTCCATCCGTTTGATTTCAAAAGTGAGCTGGTTGATCGTCACTTTTTCACCGGATTGAGGAATGTGTTTCAGTTTACTGATCAGCAGGCCGGCCACTGTAATATCTTCCTCTTCATAGGGCCGGAGCCATTCCATGTTCAGCGTTTCCCGGATAAACGACAGCCGGGTGATACCGTTGGTCAGCCAGCTTTTGTCTGGCTGCTGTTCTAAAAATCTTTCTTTGGTATTATATCCCGGCAGATTGCCTAACAGGCCGGACACGATATCGTGGAAGGTGACGATGCCTTCAAACTCCCCATATTCATTCAATACCACCCCCATGATGGTGCTTTCGCGGCGCAACAGCTGGAACATGTCGAAGATGCCCTGGTTGAGCGACAGGTAGGAGACAGGGCTGATCAGTGCGTGCAAAGGTTTGTCCGGCTCCAGAAAGAAGTCCTTGATCATAAGGGCGCCGATGATCTCGCCGCCGCTGTTCATTACCGGAAAGGTGCGGTGTGTACTTCGTTTAATCGTTTCAGTTGTCTCTTCACGGGCCATGTCTTCCTTGAGGACCATCACGATGCTGGCCGGCGTCATAATGTTCTCCGCCGGCAGGTCGTAGGCTGCCGAAATATTTTTATGCAGCATAAATTCCCCTTTTTCTATCAGTCCCTGTTTATAGGCCATGACAAGCATGCCGCGCAGGTCGTTGTCTGTCAGCTTCTGTTCCTGGATAGTATTGATATGGAACAGTCCGAGGATATACTTGGTACTGCTGGTCAGTAGTTTGATAAAAGGGTAGGCGACCTTTGAAAAGATGATCATGGACGGCGTGATGAGGAAGGAAATTTTTTCCGGGTCCAGCAGCGCGAGGGTTTTAGGGATGAGTTCACCGAAGATAATAGTGAGATAGGTGATAGACCCTACGCCGATCAGCAGTGCCAGCAGATGTGCGCCGTAGTTGCCCATATGCCATGAGCGGAATACCGGTTCCAGCAGTGCCGCCATCATATCTCCGCCGTATAGCCCTTCCAGTATGCCTACCAGGGTGATGCCTACCTGTACCGCGCTGAGGAATTCGTCTGGGTCGCTCACGAGCCGGAGGGTGCTGGCGGCGCGGTTATTACCGCCATCAGCCTGAATTTTCAGCGTTGCTTTATCTACTGATATCAGTCCTATTTCTGCCAGGGAGAAGTAAAAGTTAAAAGCGATGAGAACGATGATAATGATAATAGAGAGCATAAGTCATGTTGCTTTACAGGATAACAACTGTCTGCTGCAATTGTTTATAGCGCTGGTTTTCAGCTCGTTTGTCAGCGCTGGTTGAAAAAATATTTCAGCAAAAAATTTGGAGAATTAAAACGAGTGCTTATCTTTGCGCTCCCTGATCACAATATCAGTTGCCCAGATGGCGAAATTGGTAGACGCACTGTGTTCAGGTCGCAGCGCCTGCAAGGGTGTGCTGGTTCGAATCCAGTTCTGGGCACGTAATAGGTTGTAGGTATTTGACTTACAACCTATTTTTTTTGTGTCAATGTCGTTTTGGTACGCTTTTATCCGCTTCTACCCACTATTGGCGACACATAATTGACACACAAAAATTATTTCCTCGTTCTTGAGCTGCCACCTATTTTCCTTATTACTGTCTATGTCATATTCCTGATTGGGAGATGAATTCCCTGGATATTCTATTAAATTATGGTTTAAAATTAAATTTCAAAAATAGCAACGGGGAAAAAGGCAATTAGCCATTCTCCCCGTTTAGGTTCAGTATACGTACCAGCGATTTGCGTCTGACGACCACTTACTGATAATTCTTTATGCTTTCTAATTAAGGATGTAATCTATCTTTTTTTGCCAACAGTTCTTCCGTAGACTCCTGGCACATTTCGTCGGGTACACAACAGTCTACCGGACATGCGACTGCACATTGGGGTTCCTCATGAAATCCTTGACATTCTGTACATTTATCTGAAACGATATAATACAGATCGGTGGCCAGGGGCGCATTGCGCTGGCTGACATCAATAATTGATCCGTCCATCAACACAAAATCACCTTTAACCATTGTGCCATCAGCTATTGCCCATTCTACGCCGCCCTCATAGATGGCGTTATTCGGACATTCTGATTCACAAGCTCCACAGAAAATACATTCATTTGTAATTTTAATAGCCATAGTAATTTTAATTTGGAAGCTTTCTATGCTTCATTATAAAATATATATCCTGATAAAATTAGGAGAAAAATAGTTTCATACCCAAAAAGAACAAATACCTCACAACTAATTCTTCCTTAGCTAGATAAGAATTCAGTTCCGGGCACTTAGATAAAGAAGCTTGTAAGTTGATGCTTACAAGCCTTTTAGCTAAGTATCGTTTTTACCGCTTTCTCCTGCCATTCCGATACAATGTTATATATTTGATTGTTACGCCAGGGACCATCAAATACTTTATTTTTATTATGAATGCGAGTGAATTATTGAAAGAACATATTACCAAACTTGCATCGCTTACACCAGCGGAGTTTGATTATTTCTTTAGTCATTTTAAACCGCTTTCGTTTAAAAAAGGACAGGTAGTCATTCGGGAAGGCGATAAAGTCGACCAAGAATATTTTGTTGTTTCCGGTTGCCTGAAAACATTTTTTATCAATGACGATGTAAAGATGTACATCCTGCAGTTTGCAATGCCTACGTGGTGGGCGTCAGACTACAATGCATTGTATACGCAGACAAAAGCCACTGTCAACGTGGATTGTATTACGGACGTGGAGCTGCTGGCTTTATCCAATGCGGATCGTGAAAAGCTCTGCAGGGAGATCCATCAGGTTGAATATTTTTTTCGCTGGCGTACGAACCGGGGGTATGTGGCTGCACATAAGCGGTTGCTATCGTTTATGAATAATGACGCCAAAACCCGCTATGAGGAACTAATGAAATTATACCCCCAGTTGTATAACCTTGTCCCCAAACATTTAATTGCCGCTTACCTGGGAGTGTCCAGGGAAACTTTAAGCCGGCTTTACAATTCGCATAAGAATGTGATGTAAGTCACCTAATCAGCCGGAAATCCCGCCGTTACTTTGTATCATAAATTTTGAAACATTTAAATACAAAGCAATGAGAACGCAACAATTTAACATCGCAATTGCTCAGAGCACCATTGATTGGATAGGTAAAAAAGTAACAGGGGCCCATAACGGAACTATCCGGCTTAAAGCAGGTGAACTTTCCCTGGCGGATGGACAAATAACAGCCGGCAGGTTTGTGGTGGATACCACATCCATTAAAATACTGGACATTACAGACCCTGCCACCAACGCCCAATTTGCCGGGCACCTGGCTTCCGATGATTTTTTCGGTATTGAACAGTACCCGGAGGCCTGTTTCGAAATCACTTCTGTACAGGACAATCACATAAAAGGTGATCTGACCATTAAAGGCATTACCGATCCCGTGGCATTTGAGGTAAAGACCAGGCTGAATGATGATACATTGACCGTAACCGGTACCATTGTCATTGACCGCACAAAATTCGGCATTAAATTCCGCTCTGGAAATTTCTTCAGGGACCTTGGCGATACGCTTATTTACAACGACTTTGAGCTGAATATCCTGTTAACCGCAAAAGCAGTGGAAGTACCTGCTCAGGCACAAATCTGAAGATATGCCAATCGTAGAAACTGAAACTAATAAACAAGACTCATTAGCGATATCCGATGTGCTGGAGAGTCGCTACTTTAAAGGTATATATGAGGGAGACGTTGCCCTGCTAAGCACAGTGTATCACCCCGGGACTTTGGTTTTGGGAGATGTAAAAGGGCAGCCGTATGCTAAAGATTTACCTCAGTACCTGGATGGTGTTAAAAATCGACAGAGCCCAAAAGCTTCCGGCAAGCCATTCAAGGGCGAGATACTTTCTATCAGGGTGGTTAATTCGATTGCCATTGCCGAAGTAAAAGTGGTGATGTATGACTTTGTTTACCAGGAATTTTTGTCTTTTCATAAAATTGATGGAAAATGGGTCCTGGTCAATAAAATGATTAGTGACACGGCCGTTCGGCAGACCTCTGAAAATTCATCTGATAATCCGGGACCGGAACATAAAGCTAACGTGGTGGCCTATATGGAAATACTTCCTGCCTTTCAGAAGGAGATGAAGGAAGCCCTTGTTGCCATGGCAGCGGAGAGCAACAGGGAACCCGGCTGTGTGCAGTTTGTGGTGAATACACGGAATGATTCGCCTCTTTCGGTCGTTATTTACGAAGAATATAGGAACGACGCGGCTTTTGAGGTGCATAGGACATCTGCTCATGCCAGGAAATTTTTTGAGTTTGTGAAAGGGAAAATTGTGAATGATAAGATAGATGTTGTTCTCCTGACTACAGTAAACAGTTCAAACTAGATTTTTTATATTGACACAATGTGGTATCAAACAAAAGCAACGGAGTTATTGGGTATTGATTACCCTATTATGCAGGGGCCTTTCGGGGGGAATCTCTCGTCAGCGCAGTTGGTATCTGCGGTTTCAAACGCCGGCGGATTGGGTGGTTATGGCGCATATACCAATAGCCCGCAGGAGATCGTGGAGATAGACAGGCAAATAAGAGCAGCTACCAATAAGCCGTATAATCTCAACTTATGGGTGTCGGATACGGATGTTACCGGAGCGGTTACCGATGAACAATATCAACAGGGGGTCCGGGTGTTTAAGCCTTACTTTGATGAATTAGATCTGCCGGTGCCTGTTAAGCCCGCACCTTTTCAATCCAGGTTTGAAAATCAGTTGCAGGTAGTCATGGACATCCGGCCCAAAGTATTCAGCTATATGTTTGGTACACTGACGGAAGATGTACTGGAGCAATGCCGCAGAAGAGGGATCATCACGGTAGGAGCGGCCACCACGTTGGATGAAGCCATTGCATTGGAAGCAACTGGTACAGATATGATCATCGCCTCAGGGTTTGAAGCCGGCGGGCATCGCCCTTCGTTTCTTCGCTCAGCTGAAGCTTCCGTAACAGGGACTTTTGTGCTGGTGCAACTGATACGGGAGAAAGTGAAAGTTCCGGTTGTAGCGGCCGGAGGAATTGCAACCGGTGCCGGTATCAAAGCTGCCCTGACTTTAGGAGCAGACGCAGTACAGATAGGAACAGCTTTCCTGGCCTGTGAAGAATCCAATATACTGCCTGTGCACAGAGAGGCGTTGTTCTCTGAAAAAGCAAAATACACAGCGCTGACGCGCGCATTTACCGGCAGGCTCGGACGCGGACTGACCAGCAGGCTTGGGGAAGAGACGAAAGGAAAGGAAGCGGGATTCCTGCCTTTCCCGTTGCAGGGCCCCTTTATGTCGTCCCTGCGGAAAGCCGCGTTAGACAAAGAACAATGGGATATGATCCAGTTTTGGGGTGGGCAGATCGCTCCCATATTGAAACACCGGAAGGCGGACGCATTAATGCATGCGCTGGTAATGGAGACCACCGCTTTATTCGCAAAATGATCCAACGGGAAAGGTCCAGGCTATTGCCCCTGTGGGCTCACTTAGCCAGCCTGCGAAGAAAGAGGCTTGTAAACATTCATTTACAAGCCTCTTTTAATGTTGTCAGGTGTCAATTTTTACCGGGAATATGACTTGCTTACCTGCCTTGCAGGTTTGCCATGTTTGCGGGATAGCGTTCCCCCTGAAGGCTGATGTTGTCCAAAGCATTATTGATATTGACCAAATCAGCATCGCTTAAGGTGATGTTTGCTCCGCCTGTATTTTCTTCGAGGCGATTCATTTTTGTAGTTCCCGGAATCGGCACGATCCATGGTTTTTGCGCCAGCAGCCATGCCAATGCAATCTGCGCTGGCGTAGCGTTATGTGCGCTGGCAATTTTGGTTACAAGATCGATAATGGTTTGATTCGCTTCGCGATTTTCTTTGCTGAAACGAGGCAGGATATTTCTGAAATCGGTTTTGTCAAATTTAGTGTCCGCATTCATCTTGCCCGTTAAAAAACCTTTTCCCAACGGACTGAAAGGAACGAAGCCAATGCCTAATTCCTCAAGCAATGGAATGATTTCTATTTCAGGTTCGCGCCAGAACATGGAGTACTCGCTTTGCAGCGTTGCCACGGGTTGTACGGCATGTGCCTTTCGTATACTTTGCACGCCGGCTTCACTCATGCCGAAGTGTCTTACTTTGCCTTCGGCTATCAAATCCTTTACGGTCCCGGCGACGTCTTCAATAGGTACGTTCGGATCTACACGGTGTTGATAAAACAAGTCGATATAATCTGTTTGCAGATAACGGAGCGAGTTTTCCGCCACTTGCCTGATGCGTTCGGGGCGACTGTCCAAACCATCTGTATTTCTGCCGTTTGCAAAGCCAAACTTGGTGGCGATGACCACTTTGTCACGTACCTTGTGCAATCCCTTCCCGACCAACTGCTCATTGGCGCCTTGTCCATACGCTTCTGCGGTGTCAAAGAACGTAATACCCGATTCATAGGCTTCTTGAATGAGTGCAATGGCATCTTTTTCATTTGTTGCCGGACCATAACCATGGCTTAATCCCATGCAGCCGAAACCAAGTTCAGAGACTGCTAACCCTGATGTTCCCAATTGTCGTGTTTTCATTTTTGTATGTTTGTTTTCGCTCCAAAATTATGGAGATGGGAAAGCTGTTGTTGTATACACGTTACTGGTTTTCTTACCAGTTTTACTGATTGGCAAGGCAGCTGTCAAAAAAGCTTGCCGGAACCTGTAAATTTGTAGCTATAAAAGAGCAGCATATGGATGAGATTGTAAAAATTCGCAGCGTCGCACAATACAATGCCATGAGGGGAGTAGCGACCAGACATCCGCTGGTTACGGTGATTGACCTCTCGAAAGCGCAACCGGTGCCCGCGAAATCATTCAACTTTGATTTGTATGCGGTGGGCCTGAAGGAATTGAACGGTGGCCAATTGCGCTATGGAAGAAAGCACTATGACTACCAGGAAGGAAGTCTGATATTTATAGCGCCCGGACAGGTGGTGGGTGTGCAACCCGGACTTGAACTATTTGCACTGAAGGGCTGGGTGTTGCTCTTTCATCCTGACCTGATAAATGGTACTCCGCTGGGCAAACATATGCAGGATTATTCTTTCTTTTCGTATGATGTAAACGAAGCGCTTCACCTGTCGGATAAAGAGAAGAGTATTGTAATAGACTGCTTCTCAAAAATCGGGTATGAACTCGATCAAAATATAGACAAACACAGCAAAAGATTGATTTCATCCAACATTGAGTTGCTGCTCAATTACTGCATCCGTTTTTACGACCGCCAGTTCATTACGCGTGACAATGCAAATAAAGGTGTCCTGGAACGCTTTGAACACCTGTTGAATGACTATTTTTTATCCGGTAAACCACAGAGCGAGGGCTTGCCTTCCGTGGCTTATTGCGCCGAATTCCTGCATTTGTCCCCCAACTATTTTGGTGACCTGATAAAGAAAGAAACCGGGAAAACCGCTCTGGAATACATTCAGTCAAAAGTGATAGATGTGGCGAAAGAGAGACTGTTTGAGAGGAATAAGTCCGCAAGCGAAATTGCCTACGAATTGGGCTTTAAATACCCGCAGCATTTCACCCGCCTGTTCAAACAAAAAGCAGGCGTTACGCCGAATGATTACCGGATGATGAATTAAATACTTCCTGCGCATGTGGCCTTCCCAGGATTTTTCGAATGCCCGGAATGACGCTGACCTCTATAATATACCTGATAAAGAACAGCCCCTGTTTAAACTTGTTTTTCCCAAACATCGCCAGCATATCCTTCAACGCATTGGGCTGATGCATCCACTTAGTATTAAACAACGTCGCCTGGCCCATTTTGCCAAACCGGGCAAACATCTGCTTTTCATAGTGGGCAATAGCTTGTCTGGTATCGCTGAATGCCGGGTTAGTCAGTGCTTCACTCAGCTGCAGCGCGTCCAGCATGGCCATGTTCACGCCTTCGCCGGCAAAAGGCGGCATCCAGTGGGCGGCATCGCCCAGCAGGGTGATATCGGCATTGGCTTCCCATTGCTGGTCTGGTGGTATGCAATATTGCGGGCGCGGAATGAAAGTCGTGTCCGGGCTTTCAAAGAGTTCCCACCAGGCAGGGTTCCAGGCTGAAAATTCCTTTTTAAACCACGCAAGGACCTGACGATGGTCTGTAAAATCAATACCACTTTCTTTCGCCCAATGTTCATTGGATTTAAAGCTGGCCATAAATCCGAAGCTGCCGTTATCTTTGGAGCTGACGATCAGCGTTTGTTCTTTCCCGTAGCCGAATAACTTTCCGCCCTTTAGTAATTCATAAATGAGCGGTGCGGTCCTGGCGCCGTCTTTCAGCGATCCTTCCAGCATGGTGATGCCTGTCCAGTAAGGCTTGACAGCGGTGACAAACGGCCTGATCTTCGAGTTGGCCCCGTCTGCGCCGATAATGATATCCGCAGTAGCGGTATGACCGTTTTGGAAAACCAATTTCCAGGTGCCCTGTATTTTTTCAATCGATAAAATGTGGCTGTCCCAAACAACGGTGTCCGGCGCCAGCGAATCCAGGAGGATTTGCCGCAAGGGGCCACGGTCAATTTCCGGGCGATGGTGTGTATCGCCGAAGGTTTCTTTTTTGCCCGTCTGATGTTCATCAAAATGAATAGTCAGCTGGTCGTCTACCACGCGCATCAGTCCCGCTTCCGGGCGGTAGTGCTTTTTAAATTCTTCCATCAGCCCTGCTTTGGCCAGTGCTGCGAGGCCGGAATCAGTATGCAGGTCCAGTGCGCCGCCCTGTATCCTCACATCTTTATTGATGTCCCGTTCATATACTTTTACCTGGGCGCCTTTTAGTTGTAAGAGCCTTGCCAGGGTGAGGCCTCCTGGGCCTCCACCAACGATAGCGATCTTTTTATTCTTGATATTCATGATCACAAAACTAGGATGACGGTACCCTGTAGAATAGTAAAAATCGGCCGTTTTGATTTTTAGTGAAGGCAGTGAATCTGTCTTGCAGAAGGAGCGATTCGCAAAGGAAATACAAGCAGCTTGTTTCGAATGGTAAATGATATAAATATGATTAGTGTTTAATGTTTTAACGGCCGGAAGACTTGACCAGACCCGGTTTACAGGCTTCCGAATGTGTTTTCGACTGATCAAAGCATGCAAAAGACCTATATGATTACATTTAATTAATACTCTTTTTTTACTGCCATCATTTTGCAGTTATCTTTTTTGATCTTAACTTTGCGCCCTCATAAACAACTTTGGAACAGAATTTTGAACAGAAATGTGGGATAGATTTTACTTTAGAGTCATTGGCCTTTTTATTTTACTGAACGGCGCGTTATTTTTATCTAAGGACTGGATGTTAGACAATGGTGTTCACCATAATGTGCTACTCTTCGGAAACCTCGCGCTGGCTTTACTTTCAGCATTCACCTATAACATGAGCCGCAAAGGCGTACAGGCAGAAAGCAACGCTGTTTTTATGCTCCGTGTATACGGCGCTATGATCAGCAGAATGATGCTTTGCCTGGCAGGTATCACTATCTACGCTGTGGTGAACAGAGCTAATACCAGCAAATACACCATATTCACGCTGATGTTCTTCTATGCAGTATATGCTGTTTGCGAGAATGTGAGCCTGCAGAAAGTTGCCCGCCCGCAGAAAGCGGAAAAATAAAAAGACCGGCCATGGGCCAGTCTTTTCATTTGCTTTTGGCAGGTAAGTTATTCTACCCAATAGGTTAATGTTACCACAATGTAGCCATCAGGGCCTACATTGCCGCTGCTGAGCGTCACTGTTTTGGAAACAGCACCGTCCCAGTTACCGGGGTATGCACCAAAGGTATACGTACCAGCCGGCAGATTTTCAAACTTGTCTTCATCTTCCTGCCCGCCGGGGTAATAATACTCACCGGTGGCTACGTTCTGTGCCCAGTAGCCGCGCAGGCCTGAACCGCCTGTTACCGGCGCCCCATGGATGTCCACCAGGGTTATCCGGACATTAAATGTTGTTGAGATCTTGTCGTTGTCGGCAGGCTTCTCTGCTACAGACAATATGTTTACTGTTTTTTCCGGAGCGGAAGCGGCATGGCTTTGGACAAAAAATAAAGTTGACAGGAAACTTAAAACAATTGTTTTTCTCATCGGTTAAAATTTAAAATTCAGGTTTTCAAATACCTATTTAAGATAGATTTTTTTTCCGTAATCTGATGTTATTTTATGATGAAACAAGCCGGATATGACCCCGACACCGGCTGTTGATGTAATAACCCGCTGATACTGCCATCATGGCGTGATATACTGCCTGTTCGCAGTGGTTTGGCTTACTTTAGTAGAAGCCCGAACTATCCGTTTCTCCTTTTCTCATATTTTCTTAACCCAAACCCCTATTTATGAGCAAATACATCCTCTCCCTCATGCTGTTGAGTGTTGTGGTATTTTCTGCCTGTAAGAAAGAGCAGAACGGCACATCAGCGGATAATAACGCAGTAACAGCTGCTGCCGACAAGGCACAAATAAACGACCACCAGGACCAGGTGCTTACTCCTGCAGGCTGGGTGGCCAAATCGAAAGTACATCATATTGAAACAGGTGAATACCTGAGCGGCGAAGGCAACCGGCTGCGCAGGTATGACCGCAATGGCAAGGTGTTGGCGGATTACGGCGCCATAGAACAGGACGACGCCAGAATTCCGTTCAACCCCAAAAAGTCCAAAAAGCCCGGTAATGGCGTGTTCCCGCTGGGCTCCGGCTGGATCACCTACACTTACTGGACCAATAACACGGCTTCTGCTATTTCCTACTTCGCTACCAGCTGGACGGTGCCACCCGCGCCAGCAGTGAATTCCGGACAGACCATCTTCCTGTTCAACGGCTTGCAGAATTCCAGCAACATCCTGCAGCCGGTGTTGCAGTGGGGACCTTCTGCGGCCGGCGGCGGCAGCTACTGGGCCATCGCCAACTGGTACGTCGGTAACAACTCTGTATACAGCAATCTGATACGCGTCAATCCGGGCACCAACCTCCAGGGTATTATGAGCCTGATAGGCGGCAGTGGCAGCACCCGCAGCTATACGTCCGTGTTTACCGGTTATCCTTCCATTAACCTGACGGTCAACAATATCCCCACATTGTATTGGGCGGCAGAGTCGCTGGAAGCGTATGGCGTGGTCACCTGCTCCAACTATCCCAATACGGCCAAAACAAGGCTCAGTGGTATCGACCTGAGAGTGGGTGGCGCACAGGCGCCCCTGTCATGGTCAATAGACAACCCTGTTACAGACTGCGGCCAGCACTCCACAGTGGTGACCCAGGGTACGCCTAACGGCATCGTAGATATCTATTATTGACAATACCGAAACGGTAACGGGCGATGAAAGCCTCGCAGGCAGGCCCTGTGAGGCTTTCGTTTTGTTGTTTCCGGAACGCTTTGTAAATTGATGCTAATGCTTTCGGCTTATTAGCTATTTTTACAGTTCCGTTTTCGAGAGATGCTATTTTTAGAAATAATTGAGTGACCAACCATGAATATTGCAGGAGAGGTGGATGAAAAAGCCCTGCTGGCGCTGGCTGCCGCAGGCGATGAAACAGCCTTTGAGGCGCTCTTTATGAAGTACCGGCAGAAGTTATACAGCTTTATGCTGCAATTGAACGGCTCCGGCCCGGCAGCAGAAGATGTGGTGCAGGAAGTGTTCTTCAGGCTCTGGAAAGAACGTGATAAACTGGCCGCTATCGTACATTTTAACAGTTATCTCTTTCGTATGGCACAGAACCAGGCCATCAACGATTTCAGGAAAATGGCCCGGGCCACGCTGTTGCCTATAGAAGAGGCAAGCCGGCCAGACACCACCCACACCTCCGTTTCCGGTGAAGAGGTGGAATTTAAGGCATTACGGGAACGGGTGCACGAAATCATTGAATCCCTGCCTCCCCAGCAACGCAAGGTATACCTCCTGAACAGGGAACAGGGACTGAAGCATAAAGAAATCGCCAGCCTGCTGAATATTTCCCCTTCTACGGTCAACAAACACCTGGTGCAGGCGCTTCAGGCGCTACGCACAGGCCTGGGCAATCATACAGACCTGCTGCCGGTGTTCTTCCTGCTGCTGACCGCCTCAGAAAATTCCCCCTTCTGAAAAAAATTTCAATTTACACTAGACATACCCCGCCGTTTTCTTGTCTCTATAGTATTACAGGGCATTTTCAGCCCTGGTATGAATGATTAAACCTGTTTCCATGTCCGAAGGGAGAATAGATTACCTGGCGGCTAAGTTTTTTCAGCAGGCCTGTACGCCTGCAGAGAAGGAAGAACTTGCGCGCTGGATAGAACAATCTGACGGCGATGCTGCGCTGCAGCAGGTGCTGGAGCGTGTATGGGCCGATTACGAGCCGGTAGCACAGCTCACGGAGGAAGCCTCTTCCCGGATCATTGGAGATATTTTAGACAGACAACACACCGTCTCCGTTGGTGCAGCCGTACGCCCGCTACATAAACTGCTGCGCTACGCTGCTGCGGCGGTCATCTTTGTCGCGGCGCTGGCAGGCGGCTATGCCCTCTGGAAGTCAGGACCGGCGGCGCCTTCTGCACCGGCAGTGGTAAAGGCCGCAAAGCCGGAGATACTGCCGCCGGGAGGCAACAAAGCTACGCTGACAATGGCAGACGGCTCCGTGATCACGCTGGACAGTACCCTGAACAGCACCGTCATAACGGGGAACCAGGTACGCATCGTGAAAACGGACAGCGGACTGGTGACCTACCAACAGCTGGGCATACAGGATGCGAAGCCGGCTTATAATACGCTGACAGTGCCCAGAGGAGGACAGTTCCGCGTGGTATTGGCCGATGGCACCAAAGTATGGCTCAACGCGATGAGCAGTCTGCATTATCCTGTAGCATTCAGTAACGGGGCCCGCAAGGTGGAGCTCTCCGGTGAAGCCTATTTTGAAGTAGCCGCCAGCAGCGCCCGGCCGTTTCTTGTAACGGTAAACGATATGGAGCTGACAGTACTGGGCACCGCTTTTAATGTGTCGGCTTATCCGGACGAGGCATTTGTGCATGCTACGCTGCTCTCAGGAAAAGTAGTGGTGAAACACCATGAGGTAAGCCTGCCGCTGGCTAAAGGCTGTCAGGCCGCGCTGAACAGGCGCACAGGACAACTGACAAACACACCGGTCAACACGGATGAAGCAGTGGCCTGGAAAAACGGGCGCTTCATTTTTAATGCTGCCCCCATGAAGGAAATCATGCGGCAATTGAGCCGCTGGTATAATATAGATGTAGCCTATGCAGGAGAGGTAAACGAACAGTTTTATGCAGAGATCCCGCGTTTCGCCAACGCTGCGGAAGCGTTAAAAATCCTGGAGCTGACAGGGAAAGTACATTTCCGGCTCGAAGGACAACGAGTGACCGTATATCCCTGATACCACGGGCAAAATGCCCTTCCATAAACAGACGGACCAACCATTCGTATAGTGATCCCGTAAAAAATCCTGTTCACTGCTAATGAACAGGACCTGCACCTGGTGCTGCTAACACCGGGTGCTGCGGGTAATTTTAAACATCACGCTGATGATCATTTATTAATCACCCAAAATCAAAAGTATGATTTTACCCGCTTGGAACCAAGCCGGAAACAATTTCCGTTTCTTATCAACCAAACCGTGGAGGATTATGAAGTTATCCGCCGTTCTTATGCTGGGAGCCTGTATGCAGCTTAGTGCCACCGGCTATTCGCAGCGACTGCAACTCTCCCTGAACAATGCACCGGTCAGCAAGGTATTCAGTGAACTACACCGGCAATCCGGGTATACCTTTGTATATACCGCATCACAGCTGCGACAGGCAGAGAAGGTGACCCTTAACCTGAAAGATGTTACGCTGGTACAGGCGCTGGACAGCTGTCTGCGCAACCTGCCGCTTGCCTATATTATCCGGGACAATATGGTGATCATTCGGGAAAATCCTGTCCCTCCGCCGCCACCCATCAGGGTTTCGGGCTTCATCTATGATGAGAACGGTCAGCCGGTGCCAGGCGTGTCTGTAGGTGTAAAAGGCACTACCAAAGGAGCTATCACCAATGCCAACGGAGAATTCACACTGCCCGAAGTGGCACCGGACGCTGTACTGGTGGTTTCTTCCATCGGTTATCAGGCACAGGAAGTAGCTGTTGGTAGCAGGCCCGTTCTCAAAGTAGTATTAAAAATCGCGCCGCAGGCGCTGGATGAAAGAGTAGTAATTGGTTATGGCTCCGCCAGAAGGAGAGACCTGACTGGCTCCATCGCCAAAGTAGCGACCGTGCAGCCGGAACAAAACATGTCGTCCAATACGGTCAACGGCCTGCAGGGCAGGGTGGCCGGCTTGTTTGTAAAACAGGGAGACTCAAGGCCCGGCGCTGTTCCGCAATTCACCATCAGAGGCGTGCAAACATTACAGACCAACGAGGCCGGCAGCGGCACCAACCCGCTGATCGTAATAGACGGACTGGTGATAGACGCGGCATCCAACGGTGCCAACGCCAATTACAGCCTGGCCAACCTCAATCCGCAGGACATAGAATCTATTGAGGTATTAAAAGATGCTGCTTCTTCGGCTATATACGGTGCGAGGGGAGCGCAGGGAGTTGTGCTGATCACCACTAAGAAAGGCAACTTCAACAGCAAAACACGTGTTAACGTGAACGCCTATTGGGGCACTACAAAATCGGTCTTCAACTATAACCCGCTGAACAGCGAGCAATATAGCATGATCTTCAAAGAAGCCAGGAACAACAGGATCAGCGATATCGACAAACAAATAGCCGGCGGCGGGCTCACTCCTGAACAAATCGCCGGTCTGAATAATGAAAAAGACCTCATCCAGGCGCAGATCGACAACCTGGACATGGGAACGGCCGATAACAACTGGCTGAAGAAAGTGACGCCTTCGCAGGCTATCACCAAAAATGTGCAGACCAGCCTGGCCGGTGGTACCGATAAAACTACCTACTACCTTTCCTTCGGACAGTATTCCGAAGACAATGCGGTGGGCAAAGGCCGCTTTACCCGCTACTCCGGTAAGCTGGCCGTTACACAGAAAATATTCAACTGGTTCAAGGCCGGCGCAGATATCAGCATTTCCAATGTGCTGGATAAAGATATAGACGCGCCGCTTTATTACGCTATGCTGGCCAGACCTGACATGCCTGAGGAAATCAAATACAACGACGACGGCACCTATGGGTACTGGTACGGTTTGCAGGAACATCCCTATGCCACCAGGGATGGCTACGCCAAAACTACCCGCACCTGGAATTATGTTGGTAACTTTTTCGCGGAAATCACTTTACCAAAGAACTTCTCCTTCCGCACTATGCTGGCAGCATCTAAGAACAATAATGTCAGCGAGACTTTCGACAACCCGATCAGTTACTACGGACAGGCCATGCGCGGCGTATATAAAAATGAAGGCGTTAACGGGCTGCGTTATACGTGGAACAACGTGCTGAGCTATCGTTTCGATGTCAGCAAATGGAGAGGCGATGCGTTGCTGGGGCAGGAGTATACCGATAACAACTATAACGTTACCGGTTTTTCCATGACAGGTTTCCCTTCCACGCCGAGCCTCTGGAAACCAGGAAATGCCTCCAGCTTCGACAATAATTTTGTGTCCAAAAACCGTGAGTTCAGGGAGAATTCACAGTCGTTTTTCCTGCGTACCAACATGAGCTGGGACCATAAGTACCTGTTCAGCGCTTCTGTCAGAAGAGACGGCTCTTCCAAGCTGAAAGATTTCCGTTATGCCTGGTTCCCCGCGGTTTCTGCCGGTTGGGTGGTGTCCAGCGAACCTTTTATGAAAGGACAGAAATGGATCAGCTACCTGAAAATACGCACCAGCTACGGCATCACTGGTAATATCCGTCCGCTTGGGTTAAACGACGTAAGCAACCTGGTGGCCACACAAACCTATCTGAACGCTCCGGCCCTGCAACTCTACAACAGGCTGGGTAACCCGGCGCTTAAATGGGAACGCACGCGGCAACAGGACATCGGGGTGGAAGCACGTTTCCTGAACGACAGGCTGAGCGCCACCGTGGAATATTACACGAAGAAAACAGACGCACTGCTGTCTTCAATATTCATTCCCGCATCTGCCGGCGGATTCTCCAGCCAGCGCGTGAACCTGGGTGCTATGGACAACCGTGGCGTGGACATCGCGGTCAGCTATAGCAGCGCCGCCGCAGGAGCCAACAGCTTCAAATGGAATGTAGGAGTTGTAGGTAATATTAACCGCAACCGCATCACGGAATTGCGCGATAACATCATGAACTACGCCGGTTATTATCCGGGAGGCCCCATGGGATTTGTGGTAGTAGGACAGCCGGTAGGTATGCTTCAGCTTTATAACGCGCTGGGAATTGATCCGCAAACTGGTGACGTGATATACGAAGATGTCAACAAAGACGGGGTGATCAACCAGGCGGACATGATCTATGTGCCCACTTCACAACCCAAATTCAGCGGCGGGTTTAATTTCGACGCTTCCTGGAAAGGTTTCAGCGCTTCCGCGCAGTTCGTATATACCGTCGGTAATAAAATATATAACCTCAGCGACCAGGGCGCGCGCTTTTATGGTTTGAGCGATGAATCCGGTGTGATGGACAACATGCCTGACTGGGTACTGGACAGATGGACCAAACCCGGTGACAACAGCCACTATCCCCGCGCAGTGACAGGACCTCATGGCGCCGGAAAAACGTCGGACTGGAACAGCAGGCCATCTACTTTATTTCTCTTCAACGGCTCTTTCCTCCGGTTTAAAAACTTTACACTGGGCTACGATTTTGCAGGAAGAATTGTCAAAAGCAAGGCGTTCGAACAGTTACGCCTATACGGAGCTGTACAGAACATATTCGTCATCAAAGACAGAGGCCTGAAATCGGGAGATCCCGAACAGGCGTTGGAGAATGGCGTGCAGCTGGCTATTGTGCCCATGCCGCGTACTATTTCCATTGGTATCAATGCCCGGTTCTAATTTGAATTACTAAAAAGATTATTACATGCTGACATATAAAAAAACGCTGTTGTTATTTGTTACCGCACTGTCGCTGGCTGGTTGCAGCGGTAAACTGGATGAACCACAACCGGATACCTCCATCGATCTGGACCACGTACAGCCGCAGCAGCTGCCGCTATTGTTACAGGGCGCTTATAAGCCTGATGGCGTATACTACCAGTCCTACCCGGTATGGGACATTTATAGTGATGACATTGTATCTATCCAGGGAGGCACGCCTACGCAGTTTAACCCGATTGGTTATGATGCGTGCAATCCTACTGTGGAAGATGGTTTCGGCAATGGCCGCACTATTAACAGCGCCTACAAGTCCATCGGCAACGCTAATTTTATCATCAATTATATCCGGAGCAAAAAGTTGTCAGACATGCAGCCCTTGCTGGGGGAAGCGCTGACGATACGGGCGTACCAGTACACACGGCTGGTGGAAACCTACGGTGGCGTTATTTTGACGTTGGAAACAGAAACGGATATCAACAAAATCCGTCGAGATAAAAATACTGAAGCAGAAGTGTATGCGTCCATCGTCGCCGATCTTACCGAAGCTATTCCCCTGTTGAAGGATTTTACTACCTCCAATGCGGCCTGTAAACAAACAGCGCAACTGCTGCTGGCAAGGGTTTACCTGCAACTGGGCAAACATCAGGAGGCGGGCGATCTCGCGCAACAGGTGATCAGCTCCGGCAAGTTCTCGCTGGTAAACAGTAACTATGGACAAGTGTTCCAGTTTGGCAGCACGTCACGGGAAATGATGTGGAGAGGGGTTGACGGGCCGTTGAGCAACAATTTCAACCGCTACGGCATGTACTCCTTTTACAGCCCTGCCGCGCCGTTTAAGGGAAACAGCCCCGGGCTTACCTGGATAAGCGACGAGCTGGTAAAATTGTACGAACCAACAGATATCCGGAGCCAGTTGCTGCGCCGGCAACGTAATGCGGTCACCGGACAGGAAGTGACCTACCTGCTGAAGTTCTCCACAGATACGTTGCAATCCACTTCTTCCACCTATGCCATTTATCCGTATATCCGTTACAGTGAGGCCCTGCTGATAGCCGCAGAAGCCAGCGCCAGAAAAGGCGTGGTGGACGTGACCTACTACAACCAGCTGAGAACGGCCCGTAAGGCCGGCACCAAAAGCAACGGCGACTTTGCCGATGCGGCTGCCTTCCTGAAAGAGCTGGAGAATGAAAGAAGACGGGAATTTGTGGGAGAAGGCCGCCGCTGGCAGGACATGCGCCGCTTTGGTACCGCTATTCCTTTCCTGGCCGCGAAAGGTAAAGACGCTACCCGCCTGTACCTGCCTTTTAATTCAACAGAGCTTGCCAGGAACCCTAACCTGACACAGAACAAAGGATATTGATATTAACCGTTTAACCCCGTCAGGGCCGGTCTGCAAAAGACCGGCCCTTTTTTCTGCCCTGAACTTCCGCCATGGGAACAGTCCCACGAAAATGGGAGCGTTCCCATGAAAAATATCTTCCGAAATATTTTGTCCCATCAAATTCTTTATGAAAATTACCAATTCCCGGACATCAGGGCGTTGACCCAGCGATGACGGGGGCCCACAGTTATGAAAAAACATCTTGCAACATCCCGGGAGTTTCCCGCAGCGCAACAGTTAAACAGATGGACCAGTTAGACAGACGCCATTTCATCCGGAAGACCGGTATACTTGCGCTGGGCGCAGTGATCCCGTATACAGCCACCCTGAAGGGCCTGTCTGCTCCGGCTTCGACAGCAGTATTTGATATAGTCGTTTACGGTGGAACGAGCGGCGGCGTAATGGCCGCCATCCAGGCAGCACGCATGGGTAAGACCGTGGCGTTGATAGAGCCGGGAAAACACCTGGGCGGCCTCACCAGCGGGGGGCTTGGCTGGGTGGACGTAGGAGACCCGCACACCATCGGCGGACTGGCAAGGGAGTATTTCCACCGCGTCTGGAAACACTACCGCAACGATAGCGCCTGGAAATGGGAGAAAAAGCATGCCATGGCCGAACAACATGCTGCGCTGGCACCCGATGACCAAACCATGTGGATATTGGAACCCTCTGTGGCAGAACGGCTGTTCGATCAGATGGTAAGCGAAGCAAAGGTGACCGTGGTAAAGAACGAACGGCTGGACCGCGGCAGCGGCGTGAAAATGGAGCGAAACAAAATTACCAGCATCCGGATGGAATCGGGCCGTGTTTTCACGGCCGGTATGTTCATTGACGCCACGTATGAAGGCGATCTGATGGCAGCGTGCGGCGTATCTTACATAGTTGGGCGGGAACCCAACAGCCGTTATCAGGAAACAAACAATGGCATCCGCCCCTTGCCGCTTCCGGGGCGCTTCCCCGAAGGCATCGATCCGTACCGGGTGAAGGGAAATCCGCAAAGTGGCCTGCTTGACCGCGTGTGTCCCGACCGGGGAGGAAATGTGGGAGACGGGGACAAGGGGGTACAGGCTTACAACTACCGGCTGTGTCTTACCAATATCCCCGAAAACCGGGTATCTATAGAAAAGCCGGCAGGCTACAAAGACGAACAGTATGAGCTGCTGTTCCGCTTCATCGAAGCAGGAGGGATGGAAAGTGATTTTTTCAAAACGTCGTTGCAGGGCAGTTTTCTAAAACTCGACCGGCTGCCCAATGGCAAAACCGATACTAACAACAACGGCTATATTTCCACTGACTTTGTGGGCATGAGCTGGAATTACCCGGAGGCGGACTACAGCACCCGCGAGCATATAGCCAACATGCATGAGCAATGGCAACGGGGACTGATCTGGACATTGCAGCACCATCCGCGTATCCCGGCGGCTGTGCGTCAGCGTTATATCCCATGGGGACTGGCAAAAGACGAGTTTACCGATACAGGCAACTGGCCGTTCCAGCTTTATATCCGTGAAGCCCGCCGCATGGTCGGCGATGTGGTGATCACGGAACACACGGCACTGGCCAAAGAGGTGGCGCCAGACCCGGTGGGACTTGGCTCTTACCATATGGACTCCCACGCAATAAAACTTTTTGTATCGCCCACCGGCTTCGTTACGAGCGAAGGCGGCATGTTCGTACACATACCGGCGCCCTTTGGCATCAGTTATCGGGCCATTATACCCAGGCGTGGCGAATGCGGGAATCTGCTGGTGCCGCTTTGCGCGTCCGTCACCCATGCAGCATATGGCTCTATCCGGATGGAACCGGTTTTTATGGTGCTGGGACAGTCTGCTGCTACAGCGGCGAGCCTTGCGATAGACCATAACACCGCCGTTCAGGATGTGCCGTATGACAGGCTGCGCGCCCGTTTATTAAAAGACAGACAGATCATTTTTAATCGGTAAGTATGATGCAAAAAATCAGGTCGGCATGGCTGGCCGTTTCCACTTTATTGTTCGCCGTATCAATGGCTGTTGCCCAGGATTCCACTTTTCATCCTGCTGCGCACTGGGTGTGTGTTAACCAGACCGGTTACAACACCCAGGCTCCCAAACGTTTTACCGTGCCCACCGCGCCGGAGGGCAGCGTCGATTTTTACATTACTACCGGTAACGCCTCTACGCCGTTATACAAGGGGAAGACCCATCAGGGAGTGGGCGACTTTACCAGCTTCAGTCCGGCAGACCCGCAGCAGTCCTATGTGGTCCATGTCAAAGGCGGCCATTTGCCGGAAGGGGTGTCGTATCCATTCCACATCGCGCCCTTCCTCATTGAAAAAGCAGCGCTGGAGCCTTCCGTGTGGTTTATGAATGATAGCCGCAGTATAACGGGCACGCACCATTCTGCCTACGGCGGCTGCCCCTGGCGGGATGGTACCTATTACTCCTATGAGGTGCCTTCACTGGTCTGGATGTATCTTTCTAACCCCGCAGCGTATAACGCCATGCCGGCTACCATTTCCTACGATAGCCTGAAGGCGATGGTGATGAAACCGGACTTCAAACTGGTGCAAAGCCCCGGAGATGAAACGGCGCTGGCAGCTGCCCGGAAATATTTTACCACGTTGGATAAACCGTTGGGCAACCAGGTACCCGACGTGCTGATGAATGTGCACTGGGGTATTGGGTATTACCTGGTGAACCCCGAAACCAAAGACCCCAGCGGCGATTCACTGCCCCGGCAGCTGCATCCGCAAACACTCGCGCAATTTGCTTTTTTCCTATATGCGTACCCGTATGTTGATAGGTGGTTCTCCCGGAAGTTTTACCAGCAGGCCTTGAATTTCGCCCGCAGCAATTGGGAGAAAGCCGGTTTACTGGACGTACAACGCGAAGTAGGCACCTCCAAAGGACGCCATGCGCCGGGATTTTCCGTACTGCCCAATCTGCTGATGTATGAAGTGGCCAAACGGGAGAAGCTTCCCGGCGCGGCGGCGTATCTGCAGGCAGCCAACAAACAGGTCGCCTGGATCATTGACTCTTTGAATTTCGAAGATCCGCTGGTAACGAAAGGGCAGCGCATGAGTGAACACATGCTGATGTCCGGCCTCGCTGTTTACCTGTTGCGTTACAAAGACCAGGCGCCTGCGGGCCTCCAGGGCAAGATAGAGCAGTGGGCAGATATCATGGTGCGCCGGTCCGACAATGCGTGGGACTTCCGGAAATATGACAATGACACCGCCTGGGCCGTACCGGTATACAATGAAGTGGGCAACGTGGCCGGTTTCCCTGCCTCCACGCTGCTGGCCGCAGCCATCGTGAAAGACCCTGCGAAAAAACAACGCCTGGAACAAATCGCCTATGCGCATTTCGATAATCTGTATGGCCGTAATCCGCTGAATGCACATGCCGCCCATCATCCGGAAAAAGGCTTCAAAGGCATTTCCAAAGGGTATCCCAGAGGATTTCTTGTTGATGTGACCGCCCGGCTGGAACTATGCCGCGGCTCATTGAGCTGTTTGCCCGGAACGGAGATGTATCCTTTTAACCCGCTGGGGAAAGACCGGCACCTCGAAGGATGGATCAACCATAACACCGCCTGGAATATGAGCCTGGCGGTGCTCAACTGGTACGATAACCATCCCGTATCATTGACCCGTAAAAAAGACGGCCTGTATATTTTATGGCAGGCGCCGGTAAGCCGGTCTTTGCCGCTTACCGTGCTGGTCAACGGAGAGAAAAAGGGAACGATCTTACTGTCAGAAAGCGGCAATGAATTTAAAGGAATACTGAAAACGGATAAATCATCCCTGCTGCTGGAGCGGGAAAAGGTGGCGGTCAAAAAAGGAGACCGTATCGCTGTGGCATATGGAGACGGGTTCCTGGAGAGGAGAATGGAGCTGGTGTATTAAGAATAAGCCGGTACCCGTCGGGGATTTTACATGAAAAGGCTTGCGGGCATTAGCTTACAAGCCTTTTTCTATGGCAGTGTTTCAGCGGAGATGTAGCCGCTACAGATGACTGTTGGGTAAAGTAATAAAAGCCGAAATGACCACCAGAATAATTAATATAAACAGCACTACGGATTCCAGAATTGTTTGGACTTGCATATGATACTTTTTAAGTTTAAATGGTTATTTTTATAATAGAACAGATCAAACTGAAATAGGTTGACCTAAAACCCGATTTTTCTGTTCTCCACGTTATCGCAGTAATTCCCTCATTGTTAACTATCGTTTTAATTTTTAACCTATGTACAACCCAACACACTTGTATTTCAGGGCCATAGTTATGTTTTTGTCCATACAGCTGTTATGGAACACTTCCCTGACCGCCCAGATCTCATGGCCGGCCAGTCAGATTTTACCTTCTTTTCCGGCGCCTGCACAAACGCAGGATTTAATTATGTTGCGGGAGTCCACCTCCCGCTGGGAGGCAGAAGGCCCGGCGCTCAGCCACAAAACGGGCCGGCTGGAAACTGACGGATGGTTATGCCAGACAGGCATTGACGCGCCCAATGAGCATATGGTCTATGGCCCGTATGACAACAGTTTGCCGGCAGGGCCTAACGTTGCAGAGTTCCGGATGAAGATCGATAACAATACCGCCAACAATGACCCGGTGGTAGATATCGATGTAAGAAACGCTACCACGGGGCAGGTACTTGCTTCGCAGACCATCACCCGGCAGCAGTTTCCCATCGCGTCGAACTATACGAATTTTACGCTGCCCTTCACAATTCCTGCCAATAATCAATCGATAGAGTTGCGCATCTACTGGCGGGGAGCGGCCTACATAAAGGTGGACTGGGTGGGTGTTCAGCAGAACAGCACTGCTGCGGAAATGTATTTGTTTGCATCCCTGAAAGGTGTGGTCAACAGAACGCAGCCCCGTATCTTCTCTTACGAAGGCGATGCTTTTGCAGAAGGGCCCTACACCTGGTTACAGTCCCTGGGTTTGAACTGGTCGGAGGTTGCCGACAAATGGAGCCTGATCACCAAATACCGCAGCGAGATATCCGGCCTGATCGTGTATGACCCGGCGCAGATACATACCGTCAACCTGGCCACGATGCTGGCCAGAGACAAGCGGGCATTGGTGGTATCACCGTTGTTGCTGCCCCGGTTGACGGCCGCGCCTTATAATATTCCCATCGTCATGGATTTACGCGGACAGTTCACCAGCAAGCTGCAAGTGTACCAAACGCTGTATAGTACCTATTGGCCTAACCTTGATCATCGTGTGCTGATAGGCCTGAACCCCGACGTGCATAAAGCCGCGCTACGGGAATATGCCGCCGCGCTGGGTGCCGCAGTGATATGGCTGGACCCTGCCGTGCCTGCGGAAAGCACGCTGCTGAACAGTTTCCTCAGCACGATGCCGGCAGGCGCCAATTTTATGGGATGGTGGCCGGAAGAGGGCCCTGGCGTGGAACGGTCTTCCACCTACGGCATCCCTACTATTGCGAGCGACTGGAGCACTAATCTCACCTTACACAGCGGCACCCCGAGAACGATCAACATCAAACCGATGCCGCCAAAACCGCCGCTGCAAAATAAACTCTACGTCGCCTTTATATTGAGTGATGGTGATAACCTGCAGTATATAGAACACCTGATGCGTAAACTCTGGAACAATCCGGACCGCGGGTCAGTGCCTATCGGGTGGACGTTGTCGCCAGCCATGGTAGATGCTATGCCCGGTGCGCTCAACTACCTGTGGCAAACTTCCACCAATAATGACAACCTGATTTCGGGGCCTTCCGGTTACGGCTATACGTATCCCAACAGCTGGACTGACCAGCAGCTGTTAAACCAGTTTGTGACAAAAACAGAATCGTATAACCAGCGTGCAGGCTTCCGCGTGGTGACCATATGGAACACCATCACCGGCGGTATCAGTCAGAATACAGGGCAGACCTTCGCCCAGAAAGCTCCGTCGCTGTTGGGCATGACAGGACAGAATACCGGCGGCGGACTAACGATTTATAACAACAGTCTGCCCGGGATGGCACTTTCCTGTAATTATTGTACCAATGAACAGGCGATGAAAGATCATATCGCTGCGGCCGCCGCCGGTTGGAACGGGAACAGTCCCCGCTTTATCATTATACAGGCGCAACCCTGGCAGAACGTAACACCTACCAGTTTTAAGAACGTTGCCAACTCGTTGAATGCGGACTATGTGCTGGTGCGGCCAGACCATATCTTCCAGCTGATCAGGGAGGCGAACAGCCTGCCTGTCGGAGCGTCGGGCAATACTACCCCAACGACGCCGGTCCAGCATTTCAGGCATTAGTCACCCCAACGGCTACACGTATAATGAATCAGTTGGGCGTCACCTTTAATGAAGACACTTTATCATTAAAGTTGTTGTTCTTCAGGCAGCTGCCGTCGGCGGTCAATACCAGTGAGTCGCCGGTGAAATTGTCGCCGTCAAACAAGGTGGCTTTCAGTCCAGCCGGCACTTTGAGCGAGGATGCGTCATTATTGACACCGCCTTTGGCCGTGATGTCTGCTGTCGTATAAGCGCCGATGCCGAAGGCGGCAGACCATCCGGCATAACTGCAATTCTGGTACAGCGTTGCAGACAACGTACTGCCGTTGCCGTCAGGAGCAGCCTCCGCATAGGACGACGCTATTTTGATAGCATGCACATAGTTGGTGATGTTGGCCGGATCGCCGCCGTACACGCCGAATTTCGGATCGCAGAAATCTGCGTCGAGGGTACGGGCAGGGTAACGTTGCGTACCGTTGACCAGCGTTTGTTTGACACCGTTATACCAGAATTCTATGAACCCGATATTGGCGTCCCTGGACACTTTGATGCGCAGCACCATGGAGTTCCAGGTGTTGCGGGAGAGGGGCGTAACCCATACTTCGGTGCCTATCTTACCGGGTGCGTAATGCATCAGGTGAAGATTGCCGGAGCTGTTGGTGCTGACAACGATAGGGAAATTTTGCGTCATAGGAAGGGTGGAGCCGTAGGCCTTCCACTGGAATACCGCGTTGGTATTCTGGTTGGCCGGTATGTCCAGCTTCGACCGCCATCCGATATAGATGTCATCACCTTCCGCGGCCTGATAGTTTTTAGCGCCATGTCCTTCCGTACGGTGGCTGCCGGCCGGTTTGTAGAATTTCCATACCTGTCCGTAAACGGGGTCGGTGTCTACCGTGATGGCGCCATCACCTTCAACGTTGAGCACTTTCCATACGTTGGACGCGCCTAATGCAGCGTCGCCGTCAAACAGGAGGGACTGTATGCCTATGGTGGCAACAGTGCTGTTGTTGGCGGTAACGGTAGTGGGGCCGTCAGGGCCGTTCATGTTTTTGGTACAATGCGTCAGGGTAAGCAAGGCGCTGCTGGCTAACAGGAGGGTGGCAATTGCCGGGGGTGTTTTCATAACAGTAGTTTATAAGGGTTATTGAGAGATAACCAATATAATACGCCGGCGATGATAAAACAGATAGCATCTTCGCAAAAACAGGTATTGGATTACTGGAAAAATAGGGGCCGGCTAAATTGCTTTCTGAGACAAACGACAGTGGCTGCATAGTTTCCTTGACAACGAAATTTTATGTACTTTCTTTTGTTGATGTTATATTTGTAAATTATATTATATGTATAACTGAAATGCTCATGTTAAGAAAATTTATCCCTGTTGTTGGCCTTGTTGCCGTTGGTATTCTAGCCTGCTCCAAATCTGATAAGTCCGATCCTATACCTGTTGATCCGAAGGATTCCACCAGTACGGGCACTGGTCCGGGAAACCCTATTGGCAGCATTACCGGAGACACAATTGCGCTCAATATCAAAGGTGACAGCGCCTATTTCCCTTATGTCATCGGTATGAAATTAAATTATGAGACAAAAGAAATCTGGTCAAGTAAAGTTGTTGGATTTACAGTGCAGCGTGTAGCCAACATCGTTACAGACACTGCCAGGTATGTTATCTTCCAGGAGAATTCCACCGGCAAAGATTCGTTGCTGTATTACCAGGTTAAACCGGACGGCTTTTACCAGTTCGAAAACGCCACCAGTCAACCGAAAGCGGCAGCCCTGATATGGAAGCTGGTAGATGGTAAAGCAGACAACTGGGTGGAGGAAAAGCCGGAACTTGACGGTGTGACCACCTGCACCAACAAAATTACCGGCAGAAAAGAAACGGTCACAGTCGGAAAGAAAGTATATCAGAATGTAACACGGGTGGAAACCGTAAGACACTTTGTTGGCCCCAGGTCTGAGGGCATCAGTAAATACGCGGCTTATTATGCTCCGGGCATTGGACTGATACAGCTTGCTACCGGGATTGACACAACGAAATTAATCAGCATCACTTTACCTAAGTAATATTTTTTCCTGATCTGAAGAAGGCTTGTAGGCGAAGCTTACAAGCCTTCTTCATTGACAGCGCACTCCTTGCAATACCCCAATATCATCCCGTTAAAATCCGTGATCACATACCCTTCCGGCAAAGGGATATGTACCTTGTTTTGCAGGCACTCCACTGTTCCGCATTTCCGGCACTTAAAATGAAAATGATTGTGGTTGTGTTTATTGTTCGGTTTGTCACAACCGGCACAATAGGCAAAGTGCTGTTTGCCGTCATCGTCCATAACTTTATGTACCAGCCCATCCTCACAGAAGCGGTTTAACACCCGGTAGATCGTGGCACGGTCAACTTTAGCTTCCAGCGCTGCCTGTAACTGTTCATGGCTTAACGCTCTGTCCGTGCTTTTAAGCACTTGTAAGATCTCCGTCTGGGCCTGTGTGTTCCTTCTTTTCATTTTTTATTATTGCGACTTAGTTGCAATAATAAGATTTTTGGCTATTATTGCAAAAAAATTACCACCATGGCCAGAAAGATTCATGCATACGGAAAAGCGTTGTCAGCGGTTGTTATAGCGGCTGCCCTGTACAGCTGTAACCAGGAAATACCGAAGAAAGAAGCCCCAAAAACGGAGGCCAGGCCGGAATATTTCCTGCTCCGCCCGGAACTGGAAAAAATGTACGGCTATACGCAGGCTGTAAAAGTGGGAAACATTGTGAAAGTGGGCGGCGTTATCAGCATAGACGATAAAGGAAACCTGACAGGGAAGGGCGATTACGGGCAACAAATGACGAACGTTTATGCCAGCCTGGAAAAAGTGCTGAAGCACTACGGTTGTACTTTCGATAACGTCATCCTGGAAAACATCTACACTACCAGCATGGCTGAACTTCAAAAGAACGCGGCCTACCGGCAAAAAATATATACGCATCGTTTCCCGACGGGCAGCTGGATCGGCGTGAAAGAACTGGGATTGCCCGATGCCATGATCGAAATAGAAATAGAAGCGCTGATTTCAAAAGAACAATAACAGGCTATGAAAACTTTCTTCAAAGAATTATTTGAATACAATCATGGTGTCAATCAACAAATTTGGAATGTGCTGCACGCCAATGCTGACAAGGCATCTGAGAAAGCGTTGAAATTATATTGCCATATTCTCAATGGCCATCAGGCCTGGAATAACCGGATAGCGGCGCGAGATGTGGTTCCCGGCATCTGGGACGTACATACTTTGCAACAGTGCCTGGATATCGATAAAATAAACTATGAACATTCTTTATCTATTATCGATCAGTATGAAATGAATGACATCATCCGACACCCTAAGATTAAAGGAAAACCTTTCGGCAAAAAGGTTTCTGAGATATTGTTCCATATCATCAACCATTCTACCTATCACCGGGCGCAGATAGCAACGGAATTCCGGCAGGGGGCGCTGGAGCCGGTCATGACGGATTTTATTTTTTATGAGAAAGACTGATTAGTCTACCGTAGGCCGGTAACTGGGCGCCCCCGCATTACTTTCCACCAACGCCTTCCGGTATTCCCGGGGAGATTTGCCCTGGTAGATTTTAAACTGCCTGTTAAAATAGGATATGTTATCAAACCCGCAGGCATAGCATATTTCAGCGATGCCATGGTCTGTGCCGATCAATAATTTGGTGGCATGGCTGATCCGTGTTTCGTTAACGAACTGCGAGAATGTTTTGCTGGTCCTTCTTTTGAAGTAGCGGCAAAACGCGGCTTCGTTCATGCATGCCAGTGAGGCGGCCGATTTACTGTCCACATGTGTATGATAATTCTCCAGGACATACTTAAATATAGATTCCAGCTTCTTTGAATCCACATCCTTATAATGTATCTTTCTGGGGTCGTCTGTCAATAACATTACATGTTCACTGTTTTGTTGAGACAGCCCGTCCAGCAGCTGTAGCAATATGATCAGGTTTTTCATTTGCTGGTTGGCCTGGAACTGAAAAAACATCGTACTGAGCACGGGCGGTATTTTTCTGAATTGAATGCCGCGCTCAGACAATTGCATCAGCTCTTTTATCTTCCTTAATTCCAGTTTGTCAAAAAAATCCTTGCCCAGGAAGTCTTCGGTAAACTGTACGATGATGGCGTGGGCCACTTCTTCGTCGGCGCCGGCAGGCATATTGTCGTTACAAAAACAGTGGACCAGGCCAGGACCGAACATGTAGATCTCTCCCGCGCTGAAGTTGATCACCTTGTTGCCCGCATATACTTTACCGGAACTTTTTACCATCAGGATCAACTCATGCCCGTGATGAAAATGAAAGGTGTTCGTAAAGCGCGGCTGACAAAATTCCTTGATCACAAAGCTGGCATCTTCCGGGCTAGAGATGTGTCGGTAGGCTACTTTCATAATTGGTGTTTTTAGTACACTATTTATTTTCTAACGGACGAAATCGGAATTAAGGTAAATATAGTATCAATATTTTGCAAATGCAGTACTTTTATTTCAACGGTAGTCTGAATATGTTTGTGAGACAATGATTCTTTTCCCGTTATGGACCCAACCAATTGATGCACGACCAATGCCTTGCTATTGGCTGTTCTTAGAGGATAAGCAGTGACCAGCATTTTTTTATCACTTATATACCACACGCGTTATGGAACTTGGAATACACAACTGGATGCGCTCCGAAACGATAGAGACTACCATCAGAAGAGTAGCCGCGCTCGGATATACCCGGCTGGAAATTGCCGGCAATCCTGAACAATATGATACAAAACACATCAATCAGCTCATGAAGGACCATGGCCTGTCCTGCTGGGGCTCCGTAACGCTGATGCTGGGAGAACGCAACCTGCTGGCCAGAGATGAAGCACAACGGGCACGCTCGGTACAATACGTGAAAGATGTGGTGAAAATGGTGAAGGAACTGAATGGCCATATGGTGTCGGTAGTGCCAGGCACCGTTGGTAAAATCGTCCCCGACGGCAGGCCGGAAGAAGAGTGGAAATGGGCCGTGGACGCATTGAAGGAGATCTACGATTACAGCGAGGCGGCCGGCGTATTGCTGGGCATAGAGCCCATCAACCGGTTTGAAACGTACTTCATCAACAGAGCTGAACAGGCGCTAGCACTGGCGGCGGCCGTTGGGCCCAATTGCGGTGTTTGCCTGGACACTTTCCACATGAATATCGAAGAAGATGACATGTATGCGTCCATCAGAAAAGCGAAAGGAAAACTGGCCGGTTTCCACGTGGCGGACAACAACCGCATGGCGCCAGGCATGGGCCATCTCAACTGGGAGAAGATCGTGGCCACTTTAAAAGAGACCGGCTATGATGGCGTGCTGTCCGTGGAATTCTGTTCACCGCTGGACCGAACACCGGCCAATCCGTATCCGGATTCCATCGACGAGCACCCGGAAAACCTCTCGCCTGAGCAGGCGAAGTTCCTCGCAGACCACGGCAGTTCGTCCGTTACTGAAGCATTTTACACCATGCTGACCAGCCGGTCATTTAATACTTTATCAAAACTTATTTAGAGAACTGATGAAAATAGCTAATGTAGAGGCATTTTGGTTGCGCTGTCCCGTTCCAAAAGAAAAACAACATACTTCAGATTATGGATTATTGGCCAATTTCGACATGACGCTGGTGGTGATCACAACAGAAGACGGCCTTCAGGGATTTGGCGAAGCCAAAGCTGCTGTAGGATCTTCAGGAGTATGCGCCTCGATTGTAAACTGTATCGAAAATGAACTGAAACCTGCTTTAATTGGAAAACAGGTGAAAGATATCACCCGTCTCTGGGAGGAAATGTATAACGGCACCCGTGACCATTACGCGTTGTCAAGAGGCCGGAAGTTCCCGGTGCTTGGCAGGAGGGGGCTTACGGTATCTGCTATGAGCGGCATTGACACGGCCTTGTGGGACCTGAAAGGAAAAATGCTGAACGTACCGGTGATGGACCTGCTCGGCGGCGCCTGCAGGGATAAGATGCCGGCTTATGCCAGCGGTGGCTGGGCAGACGCAGACAATATCGGCACGCAACTGAAAGGCTACGTGGATAAAGGCTTCGGGGGCGTTAAAATGCGTGTAGGCGTTATGGATAGGACCGTGCAGACCAGCATTGAAAGAGTGAAAGCCGCCAGGGCCGCCCTAGGGCCGGACATCAAACTAATGACCGATGCCCACGGCACTTTCAGCGTGCCGGAAGCAAAACAATTCTGCCGCGGCGTGCGGGACTGCAACCTGTACTGGTTTGAGGAACCGATCAGCCCCGATAACAGAAAAGGGACCGCGGAAGTAAGGGCGTCCACTCATATTCCCATCGCGGCCGGCGAAAGTGAATACACCAGTTTCGATATCAATGAACTGTTGGACATACGCGCCATTGATGTGATACAACCGGATGCGGCCATCATTGGCGGTATTTCCGAGGCCGTGCGGGTAGCGCACCTGGCGACGGTACACCAGCTGGAGCTGGCGCCGCACTGCTGGGGATCTGCTTTCTCCTTTATGGCCGGACTGAATGTGGCCTTCGCATCACCTTCGGCCACCATTATCGAGTTCTCCCTCGGCGGAAACCCTATGATGTATGAGTTGGTAAAGGAACAAATCACAGTGACGGACGGCCATCTGCCGGCGCCAACTGCACCAGGGCTGGGAGTAAGCCCCGACTGGGATTTTGTACGGGATTTTAAACAAAAAGTATAGTGTAAATAAAGAGATATGGCTAAAGCACTTAAAATTAACCACGTTACGCTGATCGTTGACAATCTGGAGAAAGCCGGTGCCTTCTATCAGCATGAATTGGGCTTAACGCCACTTGCGGCCTTCAGGTTTGATTACCCGGTGATGTTCTTCAAATTTAATGATGAACAACAATTGCATATTTCTGAATGGGAAGACAAAACATCGTTCCGCGGGCATATCTGTGTGCAGGTGGATGATTTTAACAGCCTCTTTTTCCGCATGAAGGAACTGAACGTAATTGACATCAATCCATGGGGAAAGGTGCGGAAACTGCCGGACGGCGCCATGCAGATGTTTGTCCGTGATCCTGCAGGCAACCTGGTGGAAATATCTTCCTCACCGGATGCTGACATTGATCCGCGTATTTTTACGGACGAACTTTATGAAGAAGGGCTGTACGTGTCCAACAGAAACGATTTCAGGGGATACCGGTCAGATGATGCTACTTTATATCACGACAGATGAGAAAAAACGTACTACTGCTGGAAACTATTACAGATGAGGCATTGGCTGTCCTCCGGGAACACGTGAACGTATTCACGGGATACAATGACACTGATTTAAAAGAAACACTCGATAAGGAGGATATCCATGCCATCATCACAAGAGGGAAGGGGCAGATCAATAAACCGCTGATGGACGCCTGCCCGCATTTGGAGGTAGCCGCCCGGTGCGGCGTAGGACTGGACAATGTGGACGTTGCTGAAGCCTCCGCCAGAAAAATAATGGTCATCAATGCACCGGGCAGCAACGCTGCCACCATTGCGGAACATACGCTGGCGCTGATGTTGATGCTGATACGTAATATGTACGGATCGGTGGCGCAGGTAAAACAGGACAACTGGGGCTGGCGCAATCAATATGCCGGCGATGAACTGAACGGCAAAACCCTCGGCATACTAGGCATGGGGAATATCGGAAAACGGGTAGCCCGCCTGGGCGAAGCATTCGGCATGGAAGTCTGCTACTGGAGCAAGTCGGCCAGCGATCTGCCCTATCAGTTCCTGTCTATGGAAGCGGTGCTGCAAACTTCCGATGTGGTAAGTCTTCATCTTCCTTTCAATAACGAAACAAACGGCATTATCGGCGCTGCACAGCTCGGACAAATGAAAGCCGGCGCACTGCTGGTCAATACCGCCAGGGGCGCGCTGGTAGATCACGCTGCACTGCTAACGGCCTTAAAAGAAAAGCGCATTGCAGGTTATGCAGCAGACGTACTACCGGACGAGCCGCCGGTACAATCGCTGGAACTGGTGCATCATCCGAAGGTAATTGTCACGCCACATTCCGGCAGTCTTACCGCTACCACGTACAAGCATATATGTATGGTCACCATCAACAACGTAGTGGCCGCACTCACGGGCAAAGGCCCTGATCCAAAAAGCATTTACAACCGGCACGCGATTCAATAAAAACAATAAAAGATCAAAAGGCACTATAGCAAAAGATGATCTGCGCTCCTTTGCGTACTTAATTAAAACAAAAATCTTTGCGCACTTCGCGCGTAAAAATCCGCCGCACAATGAAAAAAATTCTCCTTTGTTTATTGTTTATCGCCGGTACTGCCGGTGTACTCTTTGCCCAATCCTCCGGAAAGGTGAAAAAGCCACTGGTAGTGTTTGTGACCGGAGACCATGAGTATAGCAGCGAAGAAACGATGCCGCTTATCGCTGCCGCGCTGGAGAAGGATTACGGCATGAAGACAATTGTGCTCAAAGCATCGCCTGATTATAACAGCGAAGAAAATATTCCGGGCCTGGAAGTCCTTCAGCAGGCGGACCTGGCTGTTTTTTACCTGCGCTGGCGCAGGCTGCCGGCCGATCAGCTGGCGCATATCGAAGCCTACCTGAAAAGCGGGAAACCGGTAATGGGCTTCCGTACCACCACCCATGCCTTCCATTTCCCGGAAGGTCATGCCAGCGAAAAATGGAACGCCTTCGGCGAATTTGCATTAAACGCGCCTCCGGGCTGGGGGGGCGTTGCCAAACATACACACTACGGACATGAAAGCAGTACGGATGTCAGCATCATCCCTGCGCAGGCCAACAACCCGATACTGACAGGTGTGGCAAAGAACTTCCACGTCCGCTCCTGGCTGTACCGCGTATTACCGGACTATCCGGTGAAAGGATCTACCTGGCTGCTGATGGGCAAGGCGGTCAACCCCGACAAGGAAGCTATCGAAAATCCCGTGGCATGGACCGGCACCAACTCCTTCGGCGGTAAAATTTTTATGACGACGATGGGCCACCCGGAAGACTTCCGGCAGGAACCTTTCCAGCGTCTCGTGATCAATGCTGTCCATGATGAACTGGGACTGAAAGTGCCCCGCAAATGGAAAGGCAAAATAGATATCCGCGTGCCTTACCGTGTGGCGAAATAAGCACACAACGTTTATTGATTCCCGTTAAAATTTATGTACGATGTCCAGACTGTCTAAAATCGGTACGTATGTACCGCTTGTGTCCCTGGTATTGGCGATCATGATACTGGATGCCTGTAAGTCCGGCAGCCATGCCCCGCTCACAGTTTCCGAAGGCTCACACATCTCCCTGATTGGTAATAACCTGGGATCAAGAATGATCAACTACGATAATTTCGAAACGGAACTCTATGTCCGTTATCCGGAATACAACCTGTTCATCCGCAATATGTGCGACGGTGGCGAAACGCCCGGCTTCCGTCCTCATTCCGCCCGTAACTCTCCCTGGGCTTTTCCCGGTGCGGAGAAGTTCCGCCCGGAACTGGCCAAACAGGTGGAGGAGATGGACAACCACAGCCAGGGCCGCTTTGAAACACCGGACCAATGGCTGACGAGGCTCAAAACAGATGTGATCATCGCCTTTTTCGGTTACAACGAATCCTTTGAAGGGAAAGCCGGCCTGGCCGCCTACAAGGCAGAACTGGACGCTTTCATCAAATGGACGCTGAAACAGAAATACAATGGCACTTCAGCGCCGCAGCTGGCGCTCGTTTCACCGATCGCCTTCGAAGACCTTTCTGATAAATATGATCTGCCCAACGGGCAGAAGGAAAATGAAAACCTGGCTTTATACACGCAGGCCATGGAGGAAGTGGCAAAGGAGAACCATGTATTGTTTGTAGATGCCTTTACGCCTTCTAAAAAATGGTACGGGGAGACAAAGGAGCCATTGACCATCGACGGTTCCCAACTGAATGAAGAAGGGTATAAAAAGCTGGGAAGCCTGCTGGTAGACCAGATTTTCGGGAAAGCTTCCCCTAAGGCTGAAGCCAACAGGCAGCTGGTACACGCCGCCGTAAAGGAAAAAAACTGGATGTGGCTCAACGACTATAAAATCCCCAATGGGGTGCATGTATATGGCCGCCGCTACGATCCTTACGGGCCGGACAACTATCCCGCTGAAATTGAAAAAATCCGTGAAATGACGGCTGTCAGGGACTCCGCGGTATGGCTGGCAGCTTCCAAAGGACAGAAGAAAGACATCGCGCTTGCAGACAAATATACCAAAGTACTGCCGCCTGTTAAGACCAACTACAACCCGGCGAAGAATGGCAGTCTCCGGTACCTCAGCGGAGAAGAAGCGGTCCGTCAGCTGAAAGTGCCTCCTGGATACAAAGTGGAGCTGTTTGCCTCCGAAGAGCAGTTCCCCGATCTGGCCAAACCCATGCAGATGTCGTTTGACAATAAAGGTCGTTTATGGGTGGCCGTTATGCCCAGCTATCCCCACTATAAACCAGGGGACGCCAAGCCGAATGATAAAATTATTATCCTGGAAGATACCAATAACGACGGTAAGGCAGACAAACAGATAACGTTCGCCGATAGCCTGCATCTGCCCATAGGCTTTGAGATAGCGCCGGAAGGCGTGTATGTGGCGCAGGGCACTAATCTTAAATTGTATGTCGATACCAATGGCGATGATAAAGCTGATAAAGAGGAAATTCTGCTCAGCGGCTTCGATGACCATGATACGCACCATAGCAGCCACGCCTTTACCGCAGACCCTTCCGGGGCCATTTATTCCGGAGAAGGTGTTTTCCTGCATACCCATGTGGAAACGTCGTACGGCACGGTACGCGCCACCAACGGCGGTTTCTACCGGTACGATCCCAGGCGCCGTCAGCTGGAACGTACGGCTCAACTGGAAATACCCAATCCGTGGGGGATCGCCTTCGATGACTGGGGCCAGCCTTTTTTTGCGGAAACATCCAGCCCCGACGTACGCTGGATGCTGCCCGGCACGGTATTGCCCAGATACGGCCAGCATACACATAAGTCGGTACAGCTGGTGGAAGAGAAGCATAAGGTGCGGCCCACATCAGGCCTCGAGTTCGTGTCCAGCCGCCATTTTCCGGATGAAGTGCAGGGCGATTTCCTGATCAACAATACCATCGGCTTCCTCGGTACAAAAGAACACACTTTAGAGGACGATGGAACAGGCTATAAAAGCCATCACCGCATGGACCTGCTCGTAAGCGGTGATCCCAATTTCCGGCCGGTAGACCTGGAATTTGCGCCCGATGGTTCATTGTATGTCATCGATTGGCACAATATCCTGATAGGGCATATGCAACACAATGCGCGCGACCCGCTGCGCGACCACTCCCATGGAAGAATATACCGCATTACGTACCCGTCACGCCCCTTGGTGAAACCGGCCCATATAGCCGGGGCCGGCATTGAAGAGCTGCTCGATAATCTCAAATTGCCGGAGTACCGCACCCGCTACAGAACACGCCGTGAACTGAGAGGACGCGATGTCTCCGAAGTACTCGCCAAATTAAAGATATGGGTGTCCCATCTCGATAAAAACGATCCCAGGTATGACCATCATCTGCTGGAAGGGCTGTGGGTGAGCTGGGGAATGAATAAAGTAGACCAGGACCTGTTAAAGCAGGTGCTGAAAGCGAAAGATTATCACGCAAGAGCGGCAGCGGTACAGGTGGTGCGTTATACCGGCCATCAGTTGCCCGACCAGGCGGAATTGCTGATGCAGGCCGTCAGGGATGAAAACAGCCGTGTACGCCTGATGGCCATCGTAGCCGCTTCCTGGATAGGAAAAGAAAAAGGCCTGCCTATTCTGGCAGAAGCAAAGAAAATGCCCCTCGACGAATGGATGATACATGCCTATGACGCGGCAGTGGCCCACTTAAAAGGAGAGAACGTAAAGGATGAAAACGAGGAGGGGAACAGCGTAAAACTGAAAGGCGCTGAACTGGCGCTGTTTAACCAGGGCAAACAGATTTATTCGATAGAAGGGTATTGCAGAACATGCCACCAGCCTGACGGGAAAGGGCTTCCTGACTCCGGTTTCCCGCCGCTCGCTCATTCTCAGTGGGTGACAGGCAGCGAGGAGCGCCTCATTAAGCTGGTGATGAAAGGCATGCTGGGCCCGATAGAAGTAAACAATAAAAAGTACCCGGGCCAGGTGCCGATGACCCCATTCGGCAACCTCCTGAAAGACGAAGAAATTGCTGCAGTACTGACGTATGTCCGTAACAGTTTTGGTAACAGCGGAACGGCCGTTTCCCCGGAGAAGGTAAAACAGGTCAGGAAGAAAATAGAAGGCAGAAAGGACTTCTATTCCCCCGAACAATTGCTGGCAGAGCATCCGATGGAAAGGAAATAATGCATGAACAAGTTGACGGGCGCCTGATTGAGCCCGTCAACTTGTTAAATTACTATTTCACTTAGCGAAAATATTACAAGGAAGTATCAGCCTGGATATTTAATATTGTTAGGATATCTAATTATAATAGTCGGGTATATATTTATCAACCAGAAAAAACCACTGTAAGCCAATCATCTCCCTTTATTTTCTAATTGCTGGTTCCGGTGTCATACACCGGTGTGGGCGGCTATTGCCATTGCCCGGCCGTCTGTGCCCACGTGCCGGAAACCAGGAACGATCAAATTTAACCTGATAACTTTTTAACTATGAAACAGTTTTCCACGTTGAATCTTAAACTGATGGCGCTACGCCAGAAAATTATTTATGCCGCTTTAGTCATGCTGACAGCGATGGTCACGCAGGCCCATGCTGCAACGTCTGTTCTGCTCCTGGACGTACGCGGTAAGGTGTTGGAGGAAAACGGTGTGGGAGTGCCCGGTGTGAGCATTAAAGTGAAAGGCGCAGAAAAGGCGACAACGACAGACGGTGACGGGAACTTTGTGCTCAAAGGGCTGTCCAACGATGCTGTGTTGATTGTTTCCTATATTGGTTATGTAACCCAGGAAATGCCCGTCACGGCAGACATGGTGATCAGGCTTGTTCCGCAGGTGAAAAAGATAGACGAAGTAGTGGTAGTGGGTTATGGAACGACCAAAAAATCCGATCTGACCGGCGCTGTGGGTACCGTTAAAGCGGAAACGCTTCAGGAACGGCCTGCGTCTTCATTGAACCAGAGCTTGTCCGGCCGCGTATCCGGGGTGAACGTCTCCTCCAACTCCGGCAGGCCCGGCGGCAGGACCAACATCCGCATCCGCGGCTCCAGCTCTTTAAGCGTGTCCAATAACCCACTGTATGTTATTGACGGGGTGATACTGAACCCGGTAGACTTACGCAACGGCAGTACTCCCATCGATTACATCAACCCCAATGACATCGCTTCCATCGAAGTGCTCAAGGACGCGTCATCCACGGCTATCTATGGTGCGCGTGGGGCAAACGGCGTTATCCTCGTTACCACGAAAAGAGGCAACGCCGGCGGCGGTAGGGTAACCTATGATCCTGATTTCAGCATCGGAGTATTGCCCAGAAAACTCGAACTGCTGAATGCAAAAGAGTTTTTAGCGGTAGAAGACCTGGCTTATGCCAACGCTCAGAAATATGATCCTGTAGGCTGGGCCACCGGTACCAAATACACCGATCCCAAAACGAAACGCACCAACCCCAAATTGTTCGATTCACAGGGAAACCCGTTGTACGACACAGACTGGCAGGATGAGAGCTTCCAGAAAGCGTTTACGCAAAACCATCAGCTGGGCTTTACCGATGGGGATGAAAAGAGAAGCGTCGGCGCGTTTTTGAACTATCGCAGCCAGGAAGGGCTGGCACGCGGCTCCTGGCAGGACAGGTACGCCGGCCGCCTGGTGTTCGACAGTAAAATAAAAGACTGGCTGAAAGTCGGCGGCACGCTGAGTTACACCGATCAGCGGGAGAAACAGGTAGACCAGCTGGACGGCGGCGGCATCACCATGATGCGCCAGGTACTGGAAGCGCTGCCTATTATCCCGGTGAAATATGCAGACGGCACCTGGGCCAGCAACAGGGACTATCCGGGCATGGAAGGCGGTGACAACCCGCTGCGTGTGGCCGCTGACAGGATATCCATTCTGCATACACAAACCTTCCTGGGTAATATGTACGCCAATATTCAGCTGGCGCCCGGACTGGAACTGAAATCAACCCTCGGCACCAACATCATCAACCAGCGGGAAGACTATTTTGCAGCGAAAGGCATGCAGTATATCTCTGATAACGGTAATGCATCTGTTAACAATAACCGCTACAACTCCTGGCAGTTTGAAAACTATCTGACCTATAGCCGCGAATTTGCCAAAGTACATTCCCTGAATGCCATGGCTGGCGTGTCCTGGCAACATATCGACCGTTTCGAGAACCAGGCCAATACAGAAGGGTTCAACGATTCTTATTACAAATACAATAATCTCGGTGCAGGCTCCAGTCCGCAACCACCTTCTTCCGTGGCAACGGCAAACGGGCTGAATTCCTATTTCGGTCGCGTCAACTATGGCTATCGTAACAGGTATTTAGTCACTTTCACCGGCCGTATGGACGGTTCTTCCAAATTCGGCAGGGACAACCAGTTTGCTTTCTTCCCCTCCGCAGCACTGGCCTGGAGAGTAACAGAAGAGAACTTCATGAAGAGCGTTCCGGTTATTTCGAACCTGAAGCTGCGTGCCAGCTACGGCGCCACCGGCAACTCTGAAATTCCGGCCTACAGGGCATTGGCGGGATTAGGCAACTATACCGTGATTTTTGGCGGCGCCCGTAATTCCGGTGTGGGTATTGACCGTATCGCCAATCCGGGTTTGCAATGGGAGAAAACCAAGCAGATTGACTTTGGTATGGAACTGGGATTGTTTGCCAACAGGCTGAACCTGGAACTGGACCTGTATCGCAGAAGGGTAGACGGTATGCTGCTGGATGCGCCTTTACCGTATACTACCGGTCGTGATAAGATTTTCTCCAACGTGGGAAGCATGGAAAACAAAGGCGTGGAGTTTGCCATTAATTCCACCAATATCAAAACAGATAATTTCTCCTGGAGCACCACCTTCAATATTTCCGTCAATAAAAACAAAGTGCTGGCGCTGGCCAATGGTGACATCTATTCCGGCAACGGTATTATTCGTGTAGGCGAGCCCGTGGGATCTTTCTTCGGAAGACTGAGCCTGGGAACATGGGGCACCAAAGAGGCCGACGAGGCAAAGAAGTACAACATGCTGCCGGGTGACATCAAATACAAAGACATCAACAACGACGGCATCATCAATGACCTCGACAGGGTGATCATCGGTAAAGGTATTCCTGACGGATATGGCACATTCCTGAACACCTTCCAGTACAAGGCCTGGTCGCTGACCATTGACCTGCAGTTTATGTACGGCAACGATGTCCTCGACAGAAGCATCCACTCTGCGGAAGACCGGCAGGGCATTGCCAACAGCTACAAAACCGTTCTGAACGCATGGACGGAAACCAACCAGAATACGCCCATCGCACAGATACGCCCCATCAACGCGTACTACACCACCAATAACGACAGCCATAAGGTAACAGACGGCTCGTTTATCCGTGGCCGTAACCTGCTGCTGGCATATGCATTCCCGTCAAAAACCGTGTCAGCGCTGAAACTCAGCCGCCTGCGCGTATACGCTTCCGTGCAGAACTTTTTCCTGGTCACCAAATTTAAAGGATATGATCCTGAAGTGTCCAACTCCAGTTCTCCTTTCGACCAGGGGCTGACTTTGTACGACTATCCGAAACCCAGGGTGTTTATGCTGGGACTGAACGTGGGATTATAGTATTGTGTAATTTTTTAATTAGAAATCATGAAAGCAACAATAATAAAATATGGACTGCTGGTATTAACAACAGGCACATTATGGTTGACCGGTTGCCGGAAATTTCTGGATGAATCAGATCCCAGCAATTATACAGAAGACAGTTATTTCACCAAGCCTGAACATGCCCGCGCGTCTGTGAATGCTATCTATGCAGCCCTGCGGGACCCTATGAGCGGCGATTTTGGCGGCGCTGCCTGGACCATGACAGAATTTGCCACCGGTCAGGCTGCGACGGACCTGGGACAGGCGGTTAACAGCTACTACATCAAAGACCTGCACAACACCGCTGATAACGGCTATGGAGAAAACTACTGGAGAAACTATTACAAAGGCATCACCAACGCCAATCTCTCCATTGCCAAGATCCCTAAGATCAATATGGACCAGACAGAGCTTAAAAAGCTGCTGGGGGAAGCGCATTTTATGCGCGCATGGTACTATTTTAATTTGGTGCAGATGTTCGTCAACATTCCGCTGGTGACGGAACCCGTAGATTTGAAATCTGACCAGATACGTCCCAAACAGGCATCTACGGAAGATGTCTATAAGCTGATCGTAGATGATCTGATAACAGCCGAGAATGCGGGCCTTCCCTGGGTGGACGCCAGTGGTAAAGCCTCCCTGGGCGCCGTGAAATCCTTGCTGGCAAAGGTTTATCTCACCATGGCCGGATACCCGTTGCAAAAAGGCGCTCCATATTATGATCTGGCGGCAAAGAAAGCGGAAGAAGTACTGGATTCCAAACAATACAAGTTGTTCGATACCTATTATGATTTGCACAACCCGGCGAAGAAAAACGTGGAAGAGAATATTTTTATGATCCAGTACAAAACACAGGTCATCCCAGGCAGCTGGCAATCGCTGATCATTCCGTACAACAAAAATATCTCCGCCTATTCTGCGGAAACCGGCGGTATTTATGCAACAGAAGCTTTTGTGAAATCATATGATCCGGCAGATTTAAGAGTGAAGGAAGGACAGTTCTTTTTTACCGAATTCACCAACCAGGATGACAGGACCAAGAAAGTGGCGCTGGGCGGTTATTTCCTCTACAAACTGTTTGATGTGGCCGCACAAACCTCCACTGCCAATAGTGATCTTAACTGGTCGCTGATCCGTTATGCTGATATATTGTTAGTATATGCGGAAGCGTCCAACGAAGTAGCCGGGCCGGGCGCTAAAGCCTATGATGCCGTGAACCAGATCAGAACGAGGGCGACGCTGCCGGCATTGTCGGGGCTGACGAAAGAACAGTTCCGCGAGGCGGTGTGGCGCGAACGCTGGTATGAGCTGTGCTTCGAAAATGTTACCTGGTTTGATATGGTACGTTTGCGTAAAGCGTTTAACCTGACAACGAAAGGATTTGACAACTACGTTGGGCATAAGTTTTCCTATGGCCCGGTGCTGACTGAAAGAGAGCTGATGTTCCCGATACCCAGCACAGAGCTGAGGAATAATCCCAACCTCGTGCCCACAAAGGGATACTAAGATTTTTATGTTTGTAACCCCATTGCCTTTCGGGGGAGATGCGACTTCCGGAAGTAACAGGCTTATAAGTTCAGTACTTATAAGCCTGTTTGTTTTATTGCGTTATATATCCTGTTTCCTGTAAAATGACCATCACCTTTTGTACGCTTGTCTGGTGCATGCGTGCAGTGAAAAAAGGACTGCTGTTGTACCCGTATTTTTCTGTGATTAGTCTCGATCCTTCTTCCATTCCATGTTGATGTAGCATGTCGCCGAAATATTGTATGTATTGGTGTGTGGTGCGCAGGCTATGGCCGGCAATTTGTGCGGCATGTTCACCGGTGAGCAGGCCGTGATGGCCTACCGCCACCAGGGAGACTGACAGCTGCCGCAGCCGCTCGATGCTCTGAAGGTATTGCGGCGGGCTTTGAAAGGGAAGCGGGAACCAGTCGTCCGGCCCTATCATCTCCCCGAAGGCATCCGCGGCGAACAGGTACTGATGGTCGCTGTAGAGGGAAAGAGAACAATCGCTGTGGCCGGGAGTGGCCAGCACCGTAAATGTATGTTCGCCGATTGTCAGGACGTCGCCATCTCCCACAGGCACAAACTTTTTTGTAGCCAGGGCGTCGTAGGGATTACTGGTATGCCCTCCTGTATCTCCGGGCACAAAGCTCCGTTGAAGTTTGTAAATAAATGCCCTGTATTTATCTGTCAGTAAATTTTTGATGGCAGTTGCAGAGGCATACAGGGTGGCATCGGGCAGCAGGTTCGCCAGCAGTCCGCAGTGATCGAAATGCGAATGCGTAACAAACCAGTGCCTGACGTGGGAGACGTCAGGGACGACTGCCTTCAGCTGTGCCTGTACCAATGCGGCATCGCGCAGCATACCGCCATCTATCAGCAACCATTCCTGCCCGGTTTTCAACAAATACAGCGGGTTTGCTTTGGTGCCTAACATGTAAAGGTCATTGTTGACCTTTGAGGGTTCGTATATCCACATAAGTGATCGCTGTTTTTTAGGTTTAGAATCGGTATAACATAGCGCCCCAGGTGGCGCCGGAGCCATAGGTAAGCACCAGCGCCAGCGTGCCCGGGGCTGGACGGGCCTCACGGATATATTCGCTGACCGTTACAGCCACGGAAGCGGAAGCCATATTACCGTAGCGTTCAACGTTGGTGACAAATTTGTGCGACGGCACGGCAAGGCGTTCTCTCACGGCATCGAGTATACGAAGATTGGGTTGATGCGGCAGTACAATGTCGATGTCATCGATCGTAAGATGATGCCGGTTTAGTATTTTCAGCGCTATCTCGCACAGGCGCTGCGTGGCGTCTTTAAACATCGGCTGGCCGTTCATCCTGAAATGTGGCGTGGCGGTCTGGTCGGTATAGCGCTGCTGCGCGGTGCCGGGCGCCGCGGTCCACAGCAGGTCGTAGCGGCTGCCGTCTGCCCGGATGATCAGGTCTACGATACCGCCGGAGGCGCCGGAGCTGTTGCTGAGTACCAGGGCGCCCGCCCCATCACCTAACAGGATGGAAAGGTTCCTGCCGGCATCGGAGGTGTCCATTCTTTTGGACAGCACCTCTCCGCAGGCCACCAGGATATGTTTGTATGACCCCGACAGAAGGAGGTGGCGCGCCAGTTCCATGCCATACAACAATCCTGAACATTGTGCCCGGATATCGAGAACGGGAACATGCCCCAGTCCCAGCTGTGGCTGGATAAAGCAAGCCTCTGAGGGATCATGATGATCGGGGCTGAGCGTATTCACGATCAGCATATCAATGTCTGAAGCTCCGATGCCTGCATGTGTTATCGCTTGCTCGCAGGCTGGCACAAGTAACGCGCTCAGTCCTTTTTCGCCGGAGATATGTCTGCGTGTAACCACCCCCGTGCGGGAGAGGATAAAATCTTCTGTGGTATTTATGCGGTCAACGATCGTTTTATTGTCGATGACCGGTACAGGCAGGCAATGGCCCGCACCCGAAATGATGATCGCCATGCTAATTATTTTTCGCTTGAAAGTATTGTTGATATTGAGAGCGGAGGTAGGAGCGGGACAGCTTGCCATTGGCATTACGGGGCAGCTCCGGAAGATAAAGGATGTCCTTCGGCCGGTAGTGGCTTTCCGTTTGTTCGCGGATAAATGCGAGGATGGCGTCCCGGGTGTCTTCCCGGCCTACGAGCAGCAGTAACGTGCATGTCAGAGAGGTGTCGTCGGGAAGGTCCAGCAGCACACATTCCTCTATATGTTCCACCGCACTGATGAGCGCCGCTTCAAATGACAATGGGTTTACCCATCTGCCGTTGGATTTAAACAACTCGTCCTTGCGCCCAACGTAGCTGTAGGTACCGTTGGCTTTCATCGTGAAGAGGTCGCCGGTATAATACCATCCGTCGCGGAATTTTTGGTTGGTGCGCTCGGGGTCTTCCCAGTAGCCGGCCAGTGAATAGGGAGTATGGACGCATAACTCACCCACCTGTTGTTGCCCTCCAATCGGCTCTGTGGCATATTCCAGCCGCAACTGATATCCGGGCACCGGTTGACCGGTACTGCCCGCAGTATGGGAAGCCGGTGAATTGCTGAGGAACACGTGGCCGATCTCCGTACTTCCGATGCCATCCAGTATAGGTTTGCCGGTATAGGCCATCCATGCTTCGTATATCCATGCGGGTAAGGTGGAGCCGGCAGAGAAGAACACACGTGCCTGTTGCAGCACTTCCTGCAATCCCGGCGGACGGTGTTTCAGCAGCATCGCATATATTTTAGGCACGCCAAAAAACACGGTGGGCCTGTATTGCACGATGTTGGCCGTGATGTGGTCAATAGCAGGCCAGGCATCGTCCAGTAAGACGCTGGCCCCTGTCAGTAGTGGAAAGAAGAAGCTGTTGCCCAGGCCATATCCGAAAAACATTTTGGCAATGGAGTAGATCCTGTCCTGCGGGCCTATGCCCAGTGTCTCCATCGCAAAATGCCGGGTGGAGGCCAGCATGGCATCCTGGCTGTGTTGCACTGCCTTGGGTTTCCCGGTGGTGCCGGAAGTGTATTGCCAGAAAGCAACGCTGCCGGGCTTACGGCGATAGTAGGTCAGCGGGACCGGCACATCAGAGAAGGGTAGGGCATCGTCTGTAAATATCCGCTCCGGTGACAGGAAAGGGGACGTCGCCAACGCTGGACGGATACGTTCCAACTCTTCTTTGTCTGTTATCACTACTGCTGCCCGGCTGTCGAGCAACATATGCTCCAGTGTGGGCAGGTCCGTTTTCGGGTTCACCGGTACCGGGACAATGCCCATGGCAGATAAGGCGAGGAAGCAGAAATGAAAAGACGGTTTGTCTTTTAATAATAACAACGCCCTTTGTTCTGGTGCAATGCCGCTGAACCCGGCGGCCAGCTGCTGTACCTGCTTTGCCAGCGACGCAGCGCTGATGGCCTCATCCCGATAGACAATCTGAGCGGGATTGGCATGCCCCTCCTGGGCGGAAAGCATGGCTTCCGCAAAATTATAAAACATGACAAATGGTTATTTTGAGAGAAAAATATTTTTAACTGATCAAAGCCGCTTCCAGACAAGCCGGAAGACAACCTGCTGCTCTCTGACAGGCAGCGGTGGCGTCACCAGCGTCAGTTCATCGTCTACCAGCTCCGCATGTCTGACGAAGCGAATGCCAATAAAGTTTGGAAAAAGACTTCCTTCTACCACGTGCAGGATTTCACCGGGAGTTTCTTCGTGGTAACGGCCGTAGTAAGCATTGTAGCCGTGGAAGGCTTCATAGGTCTCTTCAGGTGTCCAGCTACCGATAGCTGCTGATGAAAACAGTTTCCTGTCAGGGACCATCATCTGAACACTCATGTTTCCTTTGTCGTCGTAAATAAGCATGCCTGTAGTAGCAGTGCCGAAAAAATTAACGGGATGTCCGTGCTGGTCCTGGTCTGTGCAGCCAATCAGGCGCCACGCACCAATAAGGTGTTTGCCAATGAAGGTTTTCATTCGGTTATGTTTGAGGGTCTGTAAATGTGATGGTAACGCAAAGGTTTTTCAATAGGAATCGTTGTGCACTACCGTTGTTATTTCTACTAAAGTAAAACTACTGATTTATATTTGCAAGTGATATTTTTTAAATTCCCGCGAACCACCTGTCCGGCAGCTGGATAATTATTTCCCCTTTTTATAATAGTATACAATATATTGATTATCAGTTTTCTTGCGGCCTGTATTCTAATCTAGCTGCGTTTTGTCCGCACCTCCGCTAACAGAAATATTATATTTAAAACCGTATATGTACCCCTAAGTCCCTAACTCCCTTAACCCTTTTTCATGTCTCAAAATGTTCCAAATTACATTTTATGAAAACAAACAAACTGTTTAACCTTCCATCATGTGCAATGTTCATGGCGGTTGTATTATTTTACAGCATTACAGGCACCGGCTGCCGTAAAAACATGCAGGCGGAAGATGCCGTGCTGAAAGACAAAAGCAAAAATGGCCTGCTGTTGGGCCGGGAATTTAACCTTGTTCCGGATGCCCAGGGCTATTTGGTCATAGATAATTCGAACAACTATTATCAGCCGGGCGATGTGCTGAACCTGGTCGGCAATTTCGCCAGTATTAATTTCACTAATCTCAGTGGTTCATCTGCGGCGCCGATCACTATCAGAAATGGCTCCGCCGGCGCGACCACCATTGGTAACCCTTCCTGGAACGGTGGTTCCTGGGCAGAAGGGATGATATTTCACAACTGTCATTATATCAAATTAGGCGGCCGCAACAGCAAGTCTGATTTTGTGATCAATGGTTCCACACAGCCGTTAAGGGAGGCTTATTTCGACCTGGTGCTGCGGAATCATACGGACAACTTTGAAATAGCAAACCTGACGATCAACAATGGCGGCACTGGCATCTGGGCAAAAACAGACCCGGTATTAACGGACACGGCCAGCTGGTATCCCAATTCTTACATGAACAACCTGCGCATCCATGATATTACTATCAGTGGTACACAGAACGAGTCCATGTACATTGGCCATACCGCTACCTACTGGAACCTTACCACCAATCAGCCTAAGTACGATACGCTGTTTACGCCTGGTCAGTTCTACGTACAGCCGATCAAGTGGTACAACGTTAAAATCTACAACAACTATGTGACCGGCTCCGGCGCCGATGGCATCCAGACATCCGCCATCGATCTGCTGGAAGTGTATAACAATGAAGTCACCAACTGGGCGCTGCAGCACAATTATGCCCACAACGGCGGTATCCTGATCGGTGGCCGCACGACCAATACCAATACGCATGACAACTACGTGCATGACGGTTGGGGCGAGATGTGCCAGTTCTACGGCGCGGGTGGCGGCTACCATATTATCCATAACAACCTGTTCCGGGACAACCAGGCGCAAAACAGCGGCGTCGGCATGAGAGGCGACAACAATGCTATTGTACAAATTACCAATAACACCATTGCCAGGTCCGGAGGTCCCCTGCTGCGTATCAATGGGTATACCGGTCAAACAGGCGCACAGATCGTGAATGGAAACGCCTTTATCCAACCGTTGACAGGTGGTGGCGTCATTTATCCTTCTGCCTATATCTACCTGGAAAATGGCGGTGTTGTTACGGAAGGCACAGGGGCTAATGCCAACACGCGTTTCACAACAGTGGCCGCTGCTAATGTGGATGTCAACAATTATTATCTCCCGAATCCGGGATCTCCGATGGGTGCCTCCGGCTACAGGAAAATACCCTGATCAACTGCTGCGTAATTAATGGGAAAGGGAATAACTAAAAGGGGATGCTGTTAACCGACGTCACACCATGAAACTGCTGTATAAAAAAGAAATAGACAGGTAAATGGGAATAGAATGAAGTAAGACCTATCATCTTGTTAGAAGGTAGACAGATGTGAAAAGCTACCGGCGGTGCCGGTAGCTTTTCACATCTGTCTAAGTTCAAGTAGTCAATTTGCGTTATTTGTCTTAATTGATTCCCATACTACAGGCAAGCAGATATTTTCAATCACTAGTGATTTAAGTGTATTGTTTGATAAAATATAACTAGCATTTTTAAAACCACAGTCATTCGGCAAAGGCGTAGATACGGTTAATATGATCGTATCATTCTTATTTTCCCAAGTGCCTAAAAAATCTAATTCAGTTTCTTTCTTATAACGAGTATCTTTTTTACTGAACTTTAAATTAAAGGTTCCTTGCCCCTTTAAATTCAGATTCCATTGCTTCGTAACGGTATATGAATAAGCACAGACAATGTCTCTATGAGAATATTGCCTATCCTGATAATTTGTATTAAACGGTATTATAAAGTATAAAAAAAGAAGAATATTCATGAATTCCCAGTTTAACATCTCCAAACCTAGTTGTGTCTCCAAGAAAATCAGCTTTTGAGATTGTATTATTATTCATTGCTGAATAGTACCGGGCCACCGCACACTTATCATTTTGTTTACAAAAAAAATCTCTTATTCTTTTGCTGTTTTGATCACATTAACCATCAAAAGACCAGACTTTATTCTAAGGCAGAAACACCAAACATTGTCAACATCTCGTATTCTGGTCGGACTTTCACTTTTAATCTCATCTTGTAATTCCAATATCCCTTTCCTCCCTAAAAACTTCACCTGTGTTAATTGAAGGCTTTTACTCCACAAAATCATGGCTGTATTTACATCATTTTCCTTGACCTGACTAATATAGGTCCCCCCTCTAAACTCCATAATGAATGTGTATATATCCATAGCTCAAATTATTAGTTACTCTGCCAGCATGGTACTGGATTAAAAACTACTTAAACGTATTGAAGATATTGAAGCCTTGCCTAAAGAGGAAAAAGAAAAAATTTATTATTTCATTGTACCTGCATTATCTGATAAAACCTGAACTCCTGTTGTACTATTGGTATATATAGTTTTTACAGGCGTGGCGGAGGGAAGACTGCTTCCTCCAGGCTGCTGGCCGGAGGCCGTCTGACTACCGGATAATATAGCTGTAAACAATAAAAACGCAGAAATTTGGATGATGCTACGTTGAGTTCTTTCTCTCATAGGTATTATTCTTGGGCAACAATCGAAAACAGGATTTGACAACTTAAATATATAGAAATATTACTTAACCAGGATTACTATTCTCCTTTCAGCTCCTGCATCATTTGTATAGTTAAGCTGTAATGCTCTTCTATGGGCACTTTCGCTCTGTGAACGGTATTGATGTCTTTCCCTTCTTTTGTCCAGAGCATGGGGTAGAAGCTAAAGACCTCGTTGCCGTCCAGCGCTGGCACGTCCTGTTGCCAGTCTTTCCAGCGAAGGTCATGATAGAATCCCGCTACATCTCCTTCAAAACAGAATAGCAAAAACTCGGTATAGGTGAGGTCAAGCGGCTCCCACGTCAATGCCGACGGATCGAAGTAGTATGTTTTGCCTAAGTCTTCGCCAAGGCCACCGCCGTTAATCGCGAAAAAACCGCCGGCAGCGTCATCAGCTATCAGTATGAAACCTGCATTGCCTTCGGGAAATGATGTTTTGCCGTTGTTCCATGTATGGAACGTTCTGTTTAATTTAGGATGGCCCGAGCCCAGAATCCTTATCCAGCCGTAATCTACCAGTATGCCACCGCTGTTGAAAATAATGGCGCCCATCGGAGAGCGGGTGGTCACCTGTGCTTCATACAAAGTTTCTCCGGCCTTGCTTGCTGTAACAGGCAGGACTTCCACCTTGTTGGTGGCGCTGTTGATCCAGGAGACGACATGCTCCCAGCCAGGCTCATGGGTGTTGATCAATTCTTCCAGTGGTCTTTTAGTAACGTGGGTAGCAAACAAGCGGGCCACACCAAGCAGTTGTAACCGATAATCATTCATCATGACAATAAATTCTGTTCTGTTGTACGCAAAGTAAATGAATCCGGTTTACAGCCGGGCATTATTTTCTTTCATGCGGAACAATACCACCACGCCTGAGAGGAAGGTGATAATGCCTGCTATATGCACAGCCCACATCAGCCCAAAGAAGTTGGCCACAATACCGGCCATCAGGGCGCCTGCGGCGTAGCCGATATCCCGCCAGAAACGATAAACGCCCAGGGAGGAAGCCCGCCAGGAGGGATGCGCTGCATCGCTCACGGCCGCCAGCAAAGCGGGATATACCATTGCGGTACCAATGCCCAGCAGTACAGAGCCTACCAGCCCGGATGTGAGCGGCGGAAAGAATGCCAGGCCGATGACCACATGTCCTAATGCCTGTACAAACATGCCCCATACGATCAGCGGCTTGCGGCCTATCTTATCGGCCAGCGGACCGGTGATGACTTGTCCGAAGCCCCACACGAACGGATATACGGCTTTTATCCAGCCTACGCCTTCCAGGCCTACGCCGGCTGCGATGAACAACAAAGGGAAAACACCCCATGACATGCCGTCGTTCAGGTTATTGATCAGCCCTGCCTGCGAAACGGCAAAGAGGTTCCTGTTCCGGAAAGATGTTTCCCGGAACACCCATAACAAATCCGGTTTGTGGAACTGTTCACCAGGCAGGTGTTGTTGCGCTACCTGCGCGGATTCCAGGCGGGCATGCTGCCACGTGTCCCTGATCACCAGGATGGATAATATCAGGCCGGCAATGGTGTAAAAAATGCCGATGTAAAAAGGGGCGGGCCTTAATCCGTAGTGTGACGCGAGGTAACCTGTAAGCAGCGCTGTCAGTCCCACTGCGCCATAGCCGGCCGCTTCGTTCAGCCCCATGGCCAGCCCGCGTTTTTTCGGGCCTACAAGGTCTATTTTCATGTTGACCGTCATCGACCAGGCCAGTCCCTGGCTTACGCCCAGCAGCACATTGGCCACGATGATCCAGTTCCACGACGGCCCCCAGGCCAGTAAGAACGGCACCGGCAGCCCCACCAGCCAGCCGGCGATCAGCACACGCTTCCGGGTGTATTTGTCGGCCAGCACGCCGGAAACAAGATTGGTAAATGCTTTCACCACGCCAAAAGCGATGATAAAGGAAAACACCACGATGTCTGACCCTATCTTAAACTCCTCCGTACCTACCAGCGGCACTACCGTCCGCTCCAGGCCCACCATACCACCTACCAGTATGTTGACCAGCACCAGCAGCGTGAACTGCTGCCAGTTTTCCTTTAATCCCAGTTTAATTTCCATAGCAATTTGCCTGACCACAAAGATAAAGAAGTCTGTCCGAAGCCGGTAATAAGCCCGACATTGTCAATAGGGACATGAACTGCAAAAGTGCATATGGAAACAACGTGGTTAGCAGGATGGGAAAATAATTTATCCAATTGGGAAATTTAGGTATCTTGAAAACAGATTGATCGCCCGGAAACCGCAACTGCACCGGACCTTGTGTCGTGCCGCATTTTGTCGTTTTTTTCCAAACAGGCAATATCACCCTTTATATATTTTTGCCAAAAACACGCTATCCATGACAGCAAACAAATTAAAACACGAACAGGTACAGTACATTGAGTTTCTCACGAATGATCTCGAACGCGCCAAAAAATTTTATCAGAATTGTTTTGGCTGGAAGTTTGTCGACTATGGTCCGGGCTATACGGCATTTGGAGGTGACTATGTTGATGGCGGCTTCACCACCGGTACACCGGTAAAAGGCTCGGTACTGGTAGTGCTGTATTCCGAAGACCTGGAGGCGACCAGGGCGAAGGTACAGGCAGCAGGAGGGAAGATCGTAAAAGATATCTTCAGCTTTCCCGGCGGGCAGCGGTTCCAGTTCGAAGATCCTGACGGATATGAGCTGGCGGTCTGGGCCACCGTGTAATACTTGTAAACTAACCGGAAAGGCTGTAGGTCAGTGACTTACAGCCTTTTTTGCTGATGGGTGCCGTTTTTATATCTTCATCCATAGATCGGTACATTTCCCCGTTTCATCGACACTCATGAAAAATAACCCTGCTGCTTCCCTTAATTTGTATATGTTATCCTGGAAAGCCCCTCAAATCTGTATTCATATCGTCTGTTGCTTGTTGTTTATGATATTCCCGTTGTTGTTCATGTCTAACGGGAAGGGGTATACTGAACTGATAGCGCCTGCCATGCACTACAGTTATTGGTTGTTCTGCAGCTGTTACATCTGCCTGTTCTATTTCAATCGCTATTACCTGATGCCCGGATTTTTTATTCCGGGCAGATATGGTGGTTATGCCGCTATGGCCCTGCTGTTATGTGCGGGCATCTTTTTCCTGCAACCGTTCGACCGGCTCCTTCGGCAGAAATGGGCGGTGCCGCCGGAGGGGGCGGCGTGGGTGTATGTGCCGCCGGTCATCGATATCACCAGCCTCTTTATCTTCTTTATGATCATGGCGCTGGGCGCTGCCATCACCACTACGCGCCGCTGGCAATTGACCGAGCAGCGCGCCCTTACCGCCGAGCGGGAGAAGATCAGGGCTGAGCTGTCTTTCCTGAAAGCACAGGTACATCCGCACTTTCTGTATAACACCCTGAATAATATTTATACCCTGGCGCTGACAAAAAATAATTACACTGCGGACAGTATTCTGCGCTTATCGAATATTATGCGTTACATTACGGACGAGGTGATCGCAGACTATGTGCCGCTCCCGCAGGAAGAGGCCTGTATCCGCGATTATATCGCCCTGCAACAGCTCCGTCTGCAGCCGGGAACAGTGGATTACCAGGTTTCCGGAGAGATGGAGCATAAACAGATCAGTCCGCTGATACTGATGACGTTCGTGGAAAATGTGTTTAAGTACGGCATCAGTAAACATCAGCCGGCACCGGTTACTATCCGCCTGAGCATAAAAGACCGTCAGATTGTTTTTTTCTGTTGTAACCGTATCTTCCGGGAACCCGCGCCGGTCAACAGCAGCGGCGTAGGAATTGCCAACACCAGGCAACGGCTGGCATTACTGTATCCACAAAAACACATACTGGATATAACCACAGATAATAACCTATATACCGTCAGACTGACATTACTGACAGATTAACCCAATTTACTTCATTCACCTATATGAAGATAAAAGCCATCGCTATAGATGATGAACCGCTTGCACTGGAGCTGATCAGGAACTACACCGCGCAGTTCCCCGCTTTACAGCTGTTGCAGACTTTCGACGATGCACTGTCGGGCGCTGAATTCCTCCGTTGCCGCCCGGTAGACCTGCTGTTCATCGATATCAATATGCCCGATATCACCGGCATCGATCTGGTGCGTTCCCTGGAGGAAAAACCCATGGTCATTTTCACGACCGCGCATAAACGATTTGCCCATGAAGGGTTTGAACTGGAGGCATTGGACTACCTGCTGAAGCCTATCAGCATGGAACGTTTTTCAAGGACCATGCAGAAAACGATGATGCAGTACCACTACAAACAGGCTGCTGTTGCGCCCCGTGAGCCAGAGTCATTTTTCGTATATGCGGAATATAAACAGGTGAGGATATGGTTGGACGACGTGGAATATATCGAAAGCCTGGAAGATTATATCCGTATCCATCTGTTAAGCGGCCGGCCGGTGCTCACGCTGATGCCTTTGAAGAAAGTGCTGGAGAAGCTGCCGCATGACCGCTTCCGGCGTATCCATCGCAGCTATATTGTAGCGGTGCGCAGTATCTGTGCTATCGCCTACCGTAAAGTGCTGCTGCATTCCGGTGCCACATTGCCCGTCAGCAGCACTTATGCGGACAGTATACGGGAGTGGGGCGGCAAATAATACGTCGGCACATCGCTCGCTTTTACCGATACCTGCTTGATAAAAAAATGAGGTTGACAGATCTTTAGTCAAACAATTTTTATCTTATGGAAAGGAAAAATTTTCTCAGATCACTGGCTGTTACAGCCATCTCTGCCCCTGTATTGCTGGAAGCCTGTAAAAAAGACAACACAGACCCTAAAGCAGCAGCTGCCGCCGGTGCTCAGACAGAAGCCGCCTGCGTGCTCACAGATCCCGACATGGACGGTCCATATCCCCTGTACAACAGCCGTGGCTCCGCTATCAACCGGGTAAACATCACCGATAACAAACCCGGTCTTCCGCTGTACATCGATATCAAAGTGCAAAGTGTCAGCAGGGGATGCGCTCCCGTGACCAATGCAAGGGTGGATATCTGGCAGTGCGACAAGGACGGTTATTATTCCGGTTATGTCAACAACGGCTACCTGGGCGTGCAGAACAATGTCGGCCGTCTTTTCGGCAGAGGGCTGCAATACACCAATGCCAATGGTTTGGTACATTTCCAGTCTATCTATCCCGGATGGTACCCCGGCCGTTGCACCCACCTGCATGCACAGATATTTATCGGCACCAGCTTGTACCTGACTACGCAGATCGCCTTCCCGGACGCGATCAACGCCGCCGTATACAGCACACCGTTATATGCAGTACACGGACAGAACCCCACTACCAACTATCTCGACGGTATTATCTCCGACTCACTGGCAACTGAACTGGCTACCGTAACACCTGCTTCCGGCGGGGGATATAACCTGTATCATACGATCAACATCAGATAATTTTTTCAACCAATTTCTTACCAGTCGATTTAATTTATTTTTATGAAGACGCAGCCAGCGCAGATCACCCTGTCTTTCAGACAGGTCATAGATGCGGCTTCCACCGGGGATTTAGAGAAGAAGATATTCGAAGATTCCTATGTGGAATTCCTGATGCAGTCGCAGGCATATAATCCTGATAAGCAGTTCCGGACATTCACCGAGCTGAAAGCCCATAATCCGAAATCCAATTCGTTGCATTATAAAGTGGGCTTTGCAGTGGGCTTGTATCTACAGGAACTGGGCAACAGGATTCCAGGGGTGACGGATTGCCTCGGCAGCAAAGAACTGCCTTTTGAACTATATCATCTGGAGCTGATCGAGTCTGATATTGAAGACCGCAGCCAGCACCGTGTTGCGGTGAATTACATCACACCGCCGTTTACGCTGCTGCATATCATCGGCGACCGGCTGCTGCTGGTGTCTCCCGAGCAGACCGGCCAACCAGACACTTATGATACGTTTATGGTGGCGTTACAGCCACAGCTGGCCATTACCAGCTACAAACCGCTGTCGCAACCGCAGGATGTGCATCATATAGCACAGGTACTTTAACAAAGCAGATGGGGTAAGTTGTAAGCGGGCCAGCTTACAACTTACTCTCTTTAGCGGTCCTGAACAGGTACCACAGTTTTATCTTTAATGCCAGCCAGCCCAGGATGGCATATATTACCAACAGGATACTTAAATGCCGTATATAGGGGAACGTTAGTTCCACCGAACCTTTCTGTATCAACAGAATTTTAAATGCCTGCAAGAACGGCGTCAGCGGAATGATATTTGCCATAAACTGCACAAATGCCGGCATGGCGCTGAGCGGCCATGTAAAACCGCTGATGATGAATGCCGGCGATGCAATCACCATCAACACCTGTGTGGCCTTTAACGCGTCCGGTATCAGTATGCTGACAAACACGCCCATGAACGATACAGAGCCTACAAAAACTGCCGTCAGCCATATGAAGCTGAGGATGCCCTCCGGCAGCGGCACGTTAAAGAACATATGCATCAGGTAATAAATGGAAACAATAAGAACGGAGAATGTCCAGATGGGAATCACCTTGATGAGCATGATCGGGAAAGCCCAACGCCGCATACCGGCATATTCGGTCACAAAAGAGCCCCGCTGGAACTCCGCCGCAAAACTGATGGCCATGGCCAGCAGTATCACCTGTTGCAATACTACCGCCAGCATGGCGGGCCACATAAAGATGAGGTAGTTGCTGGTGGTATTGAAAAGCGTGATGTAGTTGGTCTTAAACGGCTCATACTGTGTAGCAGCCCTGACAGCGGGCATTCCCATCTTCTGTAATCCTTTGATGGAAACACCGGCGGAGAATGTGCCGATGGTCAGCTGCAGCGCCTTGGACGCGAAGTTGGCGGTCAACACATTGCTGGTGTTCACGTACACGTTTACTTCCGGATATTTTTTCTGCAGGATATCGGCTTCAAAGCGGGCAGGGAGCATTACTACGGCCGCAGCTTCCCTTTTTATCACTTCGTCGTTTATATTGGCCGGCTCCTGCAGGTACTTCAGCGTTTTAATGCTTTTATTGTCGCCCAGCATTTCCACGAGTTGCGCGGACAGCGGAGTATTGTCTTTGTCAATAACGATCACGGGTATATTTTCCACTTTCCCGGCTTTATATACAAAGCCGATCAGGGTGGCGTATAACACCGGCGCCAGGAAAAACACGGAGCGCAGGGTGGAATTGCCGAGGAACAGCTTAAACTCCCGTTTCAACAATCGGAAAAATTCTTTCATGCCTGATTATTTCAGTAAAACACTTGCATTTACCAATATGTCTTTGGTCTTGCTTTCATCTTTGGGCTGTACCTTGATCTCATAGATCGCGTCCTGCGGCTGATAGTCGGGGAATGCGGTGGTAATGTCCGCGTAGCGGGTCAGCTGTTTGATATAAGCGATGGTGCCGTCTATTTCTTCGTTGTTATACAGCACTTTCATTTTTACGTCCTGTCCTTTTTTATAGGCGGCAATTTTACTTTCCGGTATGGTGAAGCGGAACCAGGTGCTGCCGGGGATATAACCGTTGAACAGCGCAAAGCCGGCAGTGGCCAGCTCTCCGGGGTTCAGGCTGATGGTCTCTATGTCCATGTCGTTGGTGGCGATGATGTAACGCTCGGAGTAGGCCACGTTGGCTTCCTGTAAAGCGCCTTTGGCCTGTGATGCCTGACCGGCGGCCATATTCACTTTCTCTGCACGGGTGCCTCTTTTGACGTCGTCCAGTTCGGCGATCACCGCGTCGTACTGGGCTTTGGCGCCCTGGTATTTGGCATATACCTCGTCGTAGGACTGCGGAGACATGAGGCTGTCGTTGAACATGTTGGTGGCCCTTTCATATGATTTCCGGGCGAATTCATATTGTTCCTTTAATCCTTTGTATTTCGCCTGGAGCTGTTTGAGCTGATCGGCCGTAGCACCGTTGCGCGCCATCTGCTCCTGTGCGGTGGCGGCATTCACGGCTCCCTGTGCCTGCGCTATTTTGGCGGAAACTTCCGGTACGTCCAGCAGGGCAAGGGTATCTCCCTTTTTCACGCTTTGTCCTTCTTTAACATAGATGTTCAGGATTCTGCCGGTAACCTTCGGCGCAAAAGACACCACATCTTTTTTGGCTTTGCCCTCGAAACGGTCGCTGTTGGCCTTTTTGGAAGAACAGCTCGCCAGTGCCAGTGAACAGATCAATAATATGGGTGTAGTTCTTTTCATCTTATAGTAATTAGTTTGAGTAATGTTGATGGCTTAGTACAATTTGGAGATGTCCAGTTCCTGGGTAGACCGCATCACTTCCACAGCGGCGCGGCGCTGGTTGAAAATGGCGTTCTGATAATCCAGTTCTGCGGCTTCGAGGTCGTTTTCCGCTTCTATCAGCTGGGTCGATTTGGACATGCCGTATCTGAATTCTTTCTCCGCCTGTACCAGGGCATTGGTGGCCATCTCTTTCTCTTTTTTCTTCAGGGCTATCTGCGAATTGGCGATGTTGTAATTGGACTGGTTGTTGGCCTGGTTTAAGGTCAGCTTGCGCATGGCGTCATACTTCTGGTTTTGCAGCAGCTCTCTGTCGATGCGGGCTGTTTCGATCGCATGTTTGCCTTCCCTGCCGTCGAAGATCTCCCATTTAAAGCCTACGCCGGCTGTCAGCATCGGGAAGATATTGAGGTTGGTGGGCCGCCAGTCCAGCTTGCGGCCGGGATAACCGATAGCCGGAATAGGAGGGATGATATTGTCGGACGACTTGATCCTGGCGCCATACAGTCCTATGTAATAGGAAGATGCCATCAGCTGTACTTTCGGTATCCACCAGGTTTGTTCTGCCTTTATTTTAAAGCCGGACGCATTAATGCCATGGTCCAGTGCGCGTATCTCGGCACGTTGATCGATTGTTTTCTGTGGTGCGGGTAGGGCCACAGGCACTAGTACCGGTTCTATCAGCCGCAGTCTTTCTTTGTCAATGCCGGTCAGCACTTCGAGTTGTGTGAGCAGCAGTTCTTTTTTCCCTTCATATTCTGCCATTTTGGAATCGAGGGTGGCTTGCGCCAGCTCTATCTTCTTATGGTCATAAGGGGTGATCAGTCCATATCCCAGCGCTTTGTCGGCTGTTTTGCGGTTGGCGTCCAGTCTTCGTTTAGCCTCGTCCAATACTTTTTTGGACTGGTGCACCAGTGCCAGCTGGTCATAGGCCCGGGAGATGACTGCCGCCACTTCATCGGATGTTTTTTCCAGCAGGATGTTTTCGGACTGCCGCTTTTCCTCCAGTGCTTTGTTGAGCTGCCGCACCTTACCGCCGGAATACAACAGCATTTTGGCGTCCGCTTTGGCCAGCCCTGAAAAACCCGATACATTGATGTTGTTATTGTACTTGCCTTCGGGGATGTTGAGAAACGGTTGCAGGTTCAGCTCCGGGGAAATAACATGTGCGGTGGCATTGAGATAACTGGCCATACCGCTAACTTCCAGGGTGGGGAGGTAAACATCTTTCAGCTTATGCTGGTCCAGTACAGTAAGTTTGTTTTTAGTCTGTTGGGCTTTAAGGTCTGCATCCCGCACCATGGCACTGTCAAGCAGCTCTTTGAAACCGGGGGCCGTTTGTGCTTTGGCGTAGTGGTAAAATAACAGTGAAAGTAGTAGGAATGACAGCTTGCTTTTCATTGATATACACGTTTTTAATCTACAGATGGTTGCAACATAGCTTATTACTTTGAATTAACACATAAAATAAACCAATGTTTAATTTTTTCTTTTATATATATAAAATACAGGTTATGTTGATCAATCCCCCTTCGGGGGAGGCCTGCGCTGGAGGAGATGCACTGATATGGGTTTTTTATTAATTAGTTAAAAAACGAAGGTCCCGGATAAAAATAATACGTTTGGCTACAACAAAAGTAGATTTGGCTTCGTAGGGACGGTACCGGTATGGGAACTTTGTAACAGCAAAAAAACATATCACATGAACATTATCGTAACAGGTTCCCTGGGAAATATCAGCAAGCCATTGACACAACAGTTGACAGCAAAAGGCCATACCGTAACGGTTATCAGCAGCAGCGCCGACAAACAGGCGGCCATCGAAGCGCTTGGCGCCAGGGCTGCCATAGGCTCTCTCGCCGACGCGGCATTTCTGGAAAAGACCTTTGCCGGTGCTGACGCGGTGTACTGCATGACACCGCCCAACTACACCACGCAGGAAACGCCGGTGGAGTATTACAGCCGGATCGCGCAAAATTATGCACAGGCCTTGGCCAAAGCCGGCGTAAAGCGGGCCGTGTACCTGAGCAGCTTTGGCGCGCACCTGGACCGTGGCACGGGTGTTATCCTGGGTTCCCATCATTCAGAAAAAATCCTGAACGCCGTACCGGGACTGACGGTGACGCATATACGCCCCACCAGCTTCTATTATAATCTGTATAACTTTGCCGGCATGATCCGGGAGTTGGGCTTTATCGCCGCCAACTACGGGGGAGATGATAAAGTGCTCTGGGTATCTCCGTCAGACATTGCAGAAGTGGTGGCGGAGGAGATTGTCCGTACAGACAACGCGCCAAAAGTACGTTACCTCACCAGTGATGAGCGCACCTGCAACGAGGTGGCGGCCATATTGGGAAAAGCCATCGGTAAGCCTGACCTGGCATGGCAGGTGGTGCCGGGCACGGCGGTACGTGAACAGCTGGACGCGCACGGCGTGCCCGCCGCTACAGCCGCCGCACTCGTAGAGCTGTACGACAGCATCCACTCCGGCATACTGGCAGAAGACTTCTACAACGATCCGTCAGCGACCATCGGGAAAGTGAAAGTAGAGGATTTTGCGACGGAGTTTGCTGCGGTATTCGCAAAAAGTAACTAATTTAAACACATGGCAGGCACACAACCATATCATCTGAAAACGGTCAGCGCATTGCACCAGCTGCGGCGTTTGCCCAGCCCCGGGCATCCGCTGATCAGCGTCATCGACTTCGAAGACCTGAAATGGCTGGCAGACGACGAGCCTAAATATATTGTACAGGAGTTCTATTCCGTAGCGCTGAAACGTAATTTCGCGGGCAGGATGAAATACGGGCAGCAGGAATATGATTTCGACAAGGGGACCATGTTTTTTGTGGCGCCCGGCCAGGTGTTTTCCATTGAGAGCGAAGGTCAGTTTAATCATACGGGATGGCTCTTGCTGATCCATCCCGATTTCCTCTGGAATACGCCGCTGGCAAAAAAGCTGGGCCGCTGTGAGTACTTCGGCTATACCGTGCATGAAGCGCTGCACCTGTCTGAAAAAGAAGAGGCGATCATCTCCGCTATCATGCAGAATATTGCGCAGGAGTACCGTGGCAACATGGACCAGTTCAGCCACGATGTGATGATAGCCCAGCTGGAACTGCTGTTCACCTACTCCGAACGGTTTTATCACCGGCAGTTCCTGACGCGCAAAATGGCCAACCACCAGGTGCTGGACAGGATGGAAGCCCTGCTGACGGACTATTTCAACAGCGATGATCTCACAGGCAAAGGGCTGCCTACAGTGCAGTATATAGCCGATCAGCTGAACATGTCTCCCAATTATCTCAGTGGCCTGCTGAAGGTACTGACAGGAAAAAGCACGCAACATCATATCCATGACATGCTGCTGAAAAAGGCGAAGGAAAAGTTGTCCACCACGAGTTTGTCGGTCAGTGAAATTGCCTATGAGCTGGGGTTTGAGCATCCACAGTCGTTCAGTAAACTGTTTAAGACCAAAACGAATCTTTCGCCGCAGGCGTTCCGGCAGTCATTTAATTGATAGGGAAGGGATAAAAGGCTGATGAGTGAGGGAAAAGAAGGAGCTATGAAAAGGATAGCATCCGGGTAAAGGTATCCAATACTGGTCATCTGCCGCCAGGGAAATTCCCCGGGGTGATTTTCCCGGTGGCTCCACCGGTACCGGACATTAGCGGCAGAATCTGGCATTAAATTGGCATAGACGGTAGTATAAACCGTATTTTTATGAAGAAGCTTGCTGTGATGGCCTTCCTGTTGGCCGCTGGCATGTACTATGCACCAACAACTCAAGCCCAGGTCCGTGTTAATGTCAACTTAAACGTAGGCAGCCAGCCACTTTGGGGCCCCGTTGGTTACGACTACGCTGAATATTACTACCTGCCCGATGTTGATGCCTACTATTACATTCCCCGCCGTCAGTTTATTTATTTCGACCGTGATGAGGGTGACTGGGTGTTTGCGCCCGCATTGCCCCGCTACTACCATTACGATTTGTACCGCGGCTATAAAGTGGTGATCAACGACCCGAGGCCGTACCTGAATGCCGGCTACTATCGCAGCCGCTATGGCAGGTACCGCGGCTGGTACGATCGCCAGGACCTTATCCGCGATTGCCATGATGACCGGTACCGCCGCTACCGTGACCATGACGATGACGACGACGATGACCACGGAAGAGGTCATTGGCGCGGGAGAGGCCACGGGCACGGGCATGGGCATCACGGGGATGACGATTGATATTAAAAAGGATTGCAGACACTGCAATCCTTTTTTGTTCTCCCTGGTAAAACAAAATCAACGGCCGTAGATCCGGAATACAAACTGTATTTTCGTTATTATGTTAGACCTGAATCACCCGGACACCCCTTTCATCTTCCAGGCATCTGCGCATCTTGATAAGCTGCGGTTATACTGGCAACATCGCGTCACCATGCGGGAAGAAGCATTGGAGCAGTCGCTGCGTACGGAAATAGACGCACTGGAAACGCTGGCCCGGCATAAATTTCCGAAGAAACAAATTCCCGTCACAGAGAAGCTGGCGATTATCCGGCGGTTGTTTGACGAGGAAGAAGCCACAGATAAAGACTTTTATGAGGTGATTGGCCAGCTGGAATTCGATCTGGGCACCTGGGCCATATAAAAAGCGGCAACAGAAGACCGGTACAATAATTTACCGGGATGATTACATGATATTTGCCGCTGGTACCATAAATGCCCCAGACCCATTAAAAATGGCATACATTGTAGTATGGACAACAGAACAAGCTGGGTAGACAATCTACGTTCATTCGTTACCGTACTGGTAGTAGCACATCATTCCTCGCTGGCCTATACCACCTTTGCCTGGTTTGATAAAACAGCGTATATCCGTTCCACGCATCCGGTGGTGGATGTGGCCCGAAGCAGGGGGTTGGATATTTTCGAAGATTTTAACGACGTGTTTTTTATGTCGCTGATGTTTTTGATCAGTGGCATCTTTGTGTTCCGCAGCCTGCAAAACAAAGGCGCGGGTAAATTCATACGCGACCGTTTCTATCGCTTGTTCATTCCTTTTCTTGTAGGGGTTACCCTGTTGATGTTGCTGGCCTATTACCCGCCTTATTATATCGCACATGGAAAACATGATGTTGCTGGCTATGTGGTGGACTTCTTTACCGTAGAGGCATGGCCGGTAGGTCCGCCGTGGTTTATCTGGGTGTTGTTTGTATTTAACCTGGTAATAGCAGCGTTGTTTCCGTTATTACAGGGAGCAGTAACGCGTTGGGGCCAGTGGATGGCCAACCGGCGGCAGCAACCCGGACGGCTCCTGCTGTATTGGTTTCTTTTTAGCTGGATATTGTACGTTCCCATGGTATTGCTGGTAGATGCCGGGAAATGGACCGGCATAGGGCCTTTTGATTTTCAGGTGAGCCGCGTATTGCTGTATTTCGGTTATTTTTTCCTGGGAATGTTAATCGGTACTCCGGGCCTTGGTCGCAGTATTTTTGCCGAAGGCTCGGCGTTTGTGCGTTACTGGTGGTGCTGGGCAATAGCCGCCCTCGGCGTATATACGCTCCTGAAAGGCAGCGAAGCGCCACTGACGGCCATGATGGACAGGAAAGCGCTGAGCCTTACGCAGGCCACGCTGATATACCGGTCTGTCTGGATACTGTCCTGTACGCTGAGCGGTATTGCTTTCCTGACAACCTTCAGGCGCCTGATGAACCGTAGCAACGCCTGGTGGCAATCACTTTCCGCTAATGCATATGGCATCTACCTGGTGCATTATATCTTTGTGTTGTGGTGCCAGTATCTACTGCTGGACGTGCCGCTGACAGCATGGCCTAAATTCCTCCTCTCCTTTGTTTCCAGTTGGGGACTGAGTTGGGGGCTGACAGCCTTGCTGCGGAAAAACAACATCATCGGTAAATATTTGTAGAACCCCTGACGGGTTTTGGTTGTTATCCTGAAGAAAACATCAGGACCATCATGCAGTACTCAACTTTGTCATCCGGCCAGTGGCCGGTCATCGACTATAACAGCTGGAAAGATACGCTTGCTACCGTCCACCTGTGGACGCAGATAGTGGGCAAAATACGCCTGCGCCAGATGCCGTGGCTCAACCATTCCTGGCATGTTACCCTCTATGTCAATCCCTATGGCCTTAGTACCGGCAGTATGCCTTATCGCCATGGTATCTTCCAGATTGATTTTGATTTCATCCACCACCAGCTGGTGATCACCACCAGCCGCGGACAGAAAGAGGCCGTAGGCCTGCGGCCGCGGACAGTGGCAGATTTTTATGCCTCGCTGTTTGACAAGTTGCAGTCACTGGATATTGATGTGACCATCTATCCCGTTCCCAGCGAAATGCCCGATGCTATTCCATTTACAGAAGATCAGCTGCATCAGTCGTACGACCAGCAGCAGATAGAGCATTTCTGGCAGGCGCTGGTGCGGATACATAATGTATTTACCCGTTTCCGTGCCGGCTTCACGGGCAAATGCAGTCCCGTGCATTTTTTCTGGGGTGCTTTTGACCTGGCCGTCACCCGCTTCTCTGGCCGGGATGCGCCACAGCATCAGGGTGAAATGCCGAATATGCCGGCGGTGGTGATGCAGGAGGCTTATTCCAAAGAGGTGAGCTCCTGCGGCTTCTGGCCAGGCAACGATCAGGCCCCACAGGCGTTCTTTTATTCCTATGCCTATCCGGCGGCGCCGGATTTTGCCACGCAACCGGTACAACCCTCGGCAGCCTTCTATAGCCCGGAGATGGGCGAGTTCCTGTTGCCCTATGCCGCCGTGCAGCAGTCGGATGATCCGGAAGCTACGCTGATGGCCTTTTTACAGTCTACTTATGAAGCCGCCGCCAATACCAGTCACTGGGACCGTAAGGCGTTGGAATGTGATCATTCGGATTTGGAAGAGGCTTATGGGTGTTATAAGGTGGGATGAGCGTATAGCGATGGATAATAATGAAAATACTATCGACGTATATTATTGCTTACTCAACGGCTCTGGTTAAAAAAAGGTTGCAGATGCTCCTGGTGTAGATAGTTTCGCCCTAAGTAGTTTGCCCCTCCCATTACGTTTTCCCGTAATTATTCCATTAAGACAATCTGTAGGTTTGGGTAAAAAAGATGGAAAACAACCAAAACAAAAAGCCTGGGAATGCTTTCAAGGGAATTGTCGCATCCATTGCTACCGTAGTTGTCATCTGGTTCTATTTTGGAGGTGGCCTTGAACAGAAGGCTCATGAGGATCTGAACAAAATAGAAAATCAAGTGGCAGAGGATGTCGTTACGCAGTACGAAATAGCAAAACGCCAAGGGGACAAAATGCAGATCTATATACGGGCCGGTTTGGTAGCCGAAGCATACCTGCAGGCCAAGGATGAAGGCAATTATAACAAGTGGAAGGATATCGAAAAACAGGCGGCTGTCGATGCTGGGATGCCTACTGAATAAAGTTAGCCTGACGGTTTTGGCGCATCTAAATAAGAATGGTATGCAATTTTTGTCGTGAGATACGGCGCCTTTGTGGCGGGGTGTAAAGCTATGAACACCTATGTTTGTTGACCTTACCAAGGTATTTTATCCGCTTGTTTATTCACCGTTGTACACAGTAGCCACCACTTCCTCCCAACCATTCATCTCCTCCAGTGCGCCCCATGTCAACTGCCTGTCTTGCCGCAACCGTGCCTGAACGAACATCTCTGCCACCGTAGCAGAAGAAGTTTGTATCAGCTCAATTGCCTGTATGGCCAGTGACATTTTTTCTACAATAATTCTTGCGTTGCGTTCATAATCTGCCGGACGGGAGAGCAACTGCTGCAACCCTTCCAGGTGCCGCGTCAGCAGGGGATGCAGCTGAGCGCCCTGTTGAAAATAATGCCTCAGTGCCTCCATGCTGTGTGGCTCTTTATGCATGGCGCGCAGCACGTCCAACGCCTGAATATTGCCGGAGCCTTCCCAGATGGCGTTGACCGGCACATCGCGGTAGAGGCGCGGCAGGATAGATGTTTCCACGTAGCCATTGCCGCCGAGGCATTCTACAATTTCACCCATGGCCAGCACGGCGCGTTTGGTGTTCCAGAACTTGCCTGCTGCAGTAGCAATGCGGGTGAAATGTAACGCTGCCTCATCAGTCTTCGCGTCATCAAACCCTTTGGCAAGCCGCATGGCGAAGGTAGTCGCTGCCGCTGATTCGAGGGCCAGATCAGTGAGCACGTTCTGCATCAACGGATGACTGAGCAACGATTTACCGAAAGTCTGCCGGTGCTTACAATGATGTATGGCTTCTGCCAGGGCACGCTGCAAGGTGGCCGCAGATCCCACGGCACAGTCCAGCCGCGTATGGCGCACCATCTCCATAATATTAGCAATACCGCGGCCTTCTTCGCCGATAATACGGCCCCAGGTTCCGTGGAACTCTACTTCGCCGGAGGCATTGGAACGGTTGCCGAGCTTGTCTTTCAGCCGCTGGAACCGCAGCTGGTTTTTAGTACCGTCGGGTATGAAGCGGGGCACCAGGAAACAGCTAAGGCCTTTCGGCGCCTGTGCGAGTACCAGGAAGGCATCGCTCATAGGCGCGCTGCAAAACCATTTGCGGCCAGTGATATGATAGACACCATCCCCAACAGGCTGAGCGATGGTGATATTGGCGCGTACATCACTGCCGCCTTGCGGCTCTGTCATGGCCATGCCAAAGGTAACGCCGTGTTTCTCCGTGTAGGGAATATGGCGTTCGTCATATCTGTTGGAGAGAACAAGCGGCAGCCACTCACGGGCGATATCAGGCGCTATCTGCAGCGAAGGCACCACGGCAAATGTCATGGTCAAAGGGCAGCTGCTGCCTTCGTCTATCTGTTGTTTGAGATAGGAGAGCACGCTGTGGGCCAGGTACCCGCCTTTTTCTTTGGTGGTCCACGCGATGGAATGTACCTGATGCCGGATAGCGGCCGCCATCATCTGGTGATAGGAAGGATGGTAGGTCACTGTATCGAGGCGGTTGCCAAACCGGTCATGGGTATGCAGTACCGGCAGATAAGTATTGGCGAGGGTACCTGCTTCCTGGAATTCGTGGCTGCCCATCAGCTGCCCCACCTCCGTTGCCAGCGACGCTGCCCAGCCGCCGCCATAGGCCTGCAGCGTGTTTTGCAGTATGGGATGGGTCGTGAAAGTGTTGTAGTTCTCCAATACAGGGACCTGATTGCCAACATGATCGAAATCGAAACCGGGAGCAGACATAAACAACGGATTTAGTGTACTTAAATGTAAGATATTTACCTCTAAGATCAAGTAACTGTCCGGGCTATACGAACATGAACAGGAGAAAATATCATACAAACCTATACATGTTCGATCGAGAAGTATGATACAAGATGTATCGGAGGGCGTCTTTAATGAGATCTCCGGTACATCCTGTTGTTCTATACTACGGCACTATCCTGAAGTATGCGGACGTAAACGGTGTTCCTCCGGCCGGTGGAGCTGCTACGATGGTTGCCCCCTCCCTCGGTGTCCGTTTGCCAGATGAAAGGTACTCCGGCAACAATTATCTCACCTTGTACCGGGCTGCGGAAGGTTAGTCCCGACCAAACAGGCCCTCAGTTGACCATTCTGGCCATGACTTGTTGATGACAACGACGCTGGGATCCATTCATCCGAATCGGGGAACACCTCTTCCCATTGACAGCTATAGTCAATGGTGAATTTGCAGTATATATCTGAATTACCGTTTGGGTTGACCGACAGGATAGCATACAAACTATAATATTCGGTCTGGTTATTGCCAATTCTGGCTTGATTGATGCCGCAACAGAAGGACCTTCTTACTGTTTATTATCATAGGAGGTTAATTGATTTATGATAGAATACTTGTAGATGATCCCCCTCCGGCTTTTCAGCGCATAGAAGGGGATATAATTGACAAAGTCGATATTTGCCGTTTCCAGGCTAAATAGATTTTGCCTGGAAAGTCGACTGCGTATATGCCGTTCCTCCTGGTTGGGTAGCAGGTATAATAGTTACGCCCACGTCAACATTTATGAACCAGGAAGTAGTTGTACCGGCAACTACTGTCTCGCCTTGTACTCTGCCTTTGAAGGTAAGCCCTGACCATACGGAGCCATAGCTAGTCATTTTGCCCACACCGGAGTAATAATATATGGGCTGCGATTTACCGAGGACAACGATGCTAGGTATCCATTCATCCGGATTAGGACCTTCTTCCCACTGACAGCGAAAGTCAAGGGTGAAGTTGACTCCTAGCGACGAAGTAGGGCCTACGGAAGTTGTCAGATTGGGCGTGATGCTGTAATAGTCCGGTACGACGTTACCAATCCTGGCCTGATTGGTGCCGTTGTCTTTAGGTGGCTTTGTCGGCGAGGCGGCTGTAGTAACTGAAAAAACCTCTCCCGTTCTCACAAAGGAAAATGCCTCATAAGCCTCTTTGTAAGTCTTAAATGAAGATGCGCTCTTTGCGTCTGAAGAAGAAGAAGGTATCTCCTTCAGATGGATTAGTTTTTCAAGTTGTGCTTTGTAATACTGCTCAGAGTCCATCTGATCATCAGTGTTCTTTTTACAGGAGAAAAAAAGAAGGGTTACACTGGTGACTAAGAACAGAATTTTCTTACTGTTTGTCATCATAGGGGATTTGATTTGGGTTGAGAAATATATATAGGTTCTTTTTTAAGATAACTATTTACCTTCGCTGTTTTATTTTTAGATAGATGTTTTTTTAGCAGGGGCGTATAAAGTGAGTGGGATAGAACGTTTGTGTTTATTATTTTATATTTCGTATATTCGTTGAAGTTACCTAGACTATTTTGAAGCTGATTAAAACAGCCGTCCCCTTATGGAAACGGCTGCTGAAATACTACTGTAATAAAGAAGCAAGCTTTTTCTCCAAAGCTTCCCCACGAAGATTTTTACCGACGATTTTACCATCGGGGCCAATCAGAAAGTTAGCCGGAATGCCTTGTACACCGTACATTTTGGCGGCTTCGTTTTTCCAGCCTTTCAGGTCAGATACCTGTGTCCATTGCAGCTTGTCGTCATGGATGGCCTGCATCCAGAACGACTTGCCGTTTTCATTGTCGAGGGATACGCCGAGGATGGTGAAATTCTTATCCTTGTACTTATGGAAAGCTTCTACCACGTTAGGGTTCTCCTGGCGGCAGGGACCGCACCAGCTGGCCCAGAAATCTACCAGCACATATTTACCGCGGAAATCTTTCAGCGCGACAGGATTACCGAGCGTGTCGTTCTGGATGAACTCCGGCGCTACTACGCCGATAGCGGTCCTGCGCTGGCTTTCTAACTGAGCGGCGAAATGTTCGCCGGCTTTGCTTTTACGTACGGAAGGAGACAGCAGTTTAAACACCGGTTCCACTACTGCCGGGTCCGGATCATAACCCGCCCATTCAGTCAGCGCATCGAGGCTGACGGATGTATTGGGGTGTGCTTTGATGAAGGTGGTCACCACTTTCTGCTGTGCGGCGGCTATCGCTTTGTTGTCAGCCTGATACTGTTGTTTGAAGGCTTCCTGCTCCCGTTCTGCTGCCGGCGTGGCATAATATTTCTGGCTGAGCGCATCAGAGCGTTTGTTGATGTCGCGGGAAGCCGCTTTGTACTGCTGATGCACGGTATTGGCTGCGCCGCCCTTCACGGTGGCATTGGCGATGGAATCTGCGCTCTCTACACGGATTTTGCCCTGCTCCAGGTAGAACACCAGGCGGTTGGCGGTGAAAGAGGAGGAGAGGGTATTGCCGGTGAAAAGAAAGGCTCTCGCGGGAATATCAGTCTTGCCGGTGAAGGTAAAGCTACCATTGTTAATGGCAACAGAGTCAATCAACCTGCCTTTGCTGTTGCTGCTGTACAGATAAGCTTTCTCAAATTTGTTCTCTTTGCCGATGCTGCCGGTGATGGTGTATGGACCTTCCTGGGCGAATGCCAGGACGGGCAGCAAGCAGGCAGTGGTCAATGCTAATGTTCTCATGTGATCGTTGGTTTATGCTGATGTTGATATATGAATTAATTGCCCAGTTTCTCCCGGTATTTGTTGCCGGCTGCCTGGATGTCCCAGTCGTAACTTTTGAAGAAACGGATGATCACTTCGTACTTGCGGGCGCGGGCCGGACTGTTATCCAGGTATTTGGCTTTGATGTTGGTATAGGATTCCGTGGCCAGTAAACGCATCCATTCCCCGAAATCATTATCGAATGATACACTGCCGAGGGAAGTTATAAAACCACCGTTAAGGGCTATCTGGTCCATGGCTTTGTCACGTGCCTCCAGATCCCTGTCCCTCTCATATTGTTTGAATACCAGCTCTCTTGCCGCTCCGTTGTCGTAAGCCTTGCCAGCCAGTACAAATGCAGTGACAGGCGCGTCAAAACGTAGTGCTGACATATTGCCCAGGTAGCCCCAGATGCTGCGGGCCAGTGCAGAGTCCTGATAATAATGATTAACAGGATCGGTGACAGGCAACGCGCCATACATATGATTGGGCCAGCAGATAATCAGGCGGCTGCGCCCGAGGTCCCTGATATTTATGTCGAAAAACGGAGCGCTATAAGTTTTTACAAAGAAGAGCTCCAGCGGGAAATACCGCTTGGCAAATTTATCGGACACGTTGGAGAGCAATGTTTGCGCATAGGTCGTTACCGCCGTGCGCTGGTCAGCGTCTATTTTGGTGGCGCCCCAGCGGTTATTGACATCAGATGCCAGCACACCGTTGGTGACTTCCTTCCAGTCTTTGAAGTCCGTTCGTACCCAGACACCGTAGTGATCATACATGTCTTTGATTTCGGCAGGGGCGTCAGCAGGTGGTGTAAACTGTTGCTGAACGCCTGGTTCGGCCGTAAAACCTGGTTGCTCTTCTTTGGAACAGGCTGTAAAGCAGGCTGCCAGTGCGAGGATGGAAACATATATCGGCTTCATGTGTTGTCTCATTTTGTGTTATGATCAGGGGTTTAAAGGGATAGAAGGACTGTTGTTGATCTCTGACAGTGGCAATTGCAGGAGATAACGGTTGTCATTTTGTTTTAACTCATAGATCTGTCCGTTTTTATAGACATGGGAGAGGGCCGGTTTACCCAGCCGTCTGAGGTCCATCCAACGGATACCACCTTCAAAGGCGGTTTCTATACGGCGCTCCTCGAGAACACGGTTCAATAAAGTCTCATCTGTAAAGTCAGCGGCTTTCAACGGTACAAATTCGCCTTTCCGTATACGGCGCACCAATAATGTGTTGAGGTCAGCGATAGCTTTGTCCTTTTGCTTTAGCCTGGCATAGGCTTCTGCCCGTATTACATAACACTCGCTCACTTTCAGGCCGATGTAATAACAGGGCTTGTCCTGTTTGGCGTACATGTTGTACAACGTTGGCCCGTTCAGTTTACCATCTGTGGTATTCAGGTCTGCAAAAGTGGAAAAGATATAACGACGATAGTCACTGCCACCGGCAGGACGGTTGCATAATGCGAGCAACTCCAATGATGGCCTGAACACCGTATTGCTATGATAATAGATATTCATATTAGCGGTACCGCCGGTAAAAAACAGTACTTCGTTTTTATAATCTCCTGCATCGATAAAACCCGTGTTAAGGGCAAATGCACGGGCATTTCCTTCACTTTCAATATAGGTCTGCATGTTATTCATATCAGACAATGGCTTGTTCACGATTACATCCGTGGCAGCAGCGATGGCTTTGTCGTAGTCACCCATGAAGAGATGTACACGTGCCTGTAAAGCCTCAACAGCACTGGCATCCATACGGAAAACATTACGGGCCTTTTTACCCGCCAGCAAACCGGAGGCCTGCTCGAGGTCGGACAGGATTTGTGCGTACACTTTCCCCAACGGTTCGCGTACGTTGTTTTGTGTGTGCTGATGAACATCTTTGGCACTGAGTGGCATAGGCACGCCGTAAGCCTGAGTGGTAGCAGGACTGTAAGGTTCGGCATAAAAGTTCACCAGATAGAAATAACACCAGGCACGCAAGGCATAGGCTTCTCCCTTCACCGTTTCATACAACTCCTTCTCGTTGAGCTCCGGCTGGCGGTCGTTAAAATTATCTAATACAGTGTTGGCGTAATAGATAGAGGTATACAGCTGTCCCCAGTAAGGATCTAATTCACCGCCATCAGGTTGTTTAGAAGGTGACCAGGAAAACCAAAGTTCCAGTTCCTTTTGTGGTGAGGCAACTATGTTCAGGTTGGCGGTCATGTTGTCCGTCATCAATTCCGTTTTCATAAAGTAGTCCACCCGCGGGTAACCGCCCACCAGAACAGATTCGTAATCTGATATGCTTACCGGCATCATCCGGTTCACCGGTTTGATGTCCAGCATTTTATTACAGCTGGTGAAGATCAGTGAAAACAATAACAGGGGCGTCAGATATCTTAATTTCATGATGGCATCTGTTTTTAAAACTGTAAGGAAAAAGAGAATGAATAAGAACGTGGCAGTGGCAGGTAGGTATTGCCGAAAGACACGTTAGCATTGCTGGTACGGTCATATTTCATCACCGAGCCCGTGGCCTCAGGGTCCTGGCCTTTTAATGCGCTGTTCTTCCATACATGCAGATTGTTGCCCTGTATCATGAAGCGCATATTTTGAATACCACTCTTACGCAGGCGCGCATTATATAAGTCGTAACTGAGAGACAGGTTCTGAAGACGCACAAAATCACCTTTCACAGTCCTTAGGTCACTGTTATTATACATAGTGGCATTGTAGGGTGATACATCGGCCAGACCGGGAACACTGTTGTCTGATTCCAGTTTAGGGACATTGGTGTGCTGTTCATCACCCGGTTTCTGCCAGCGGTCAACCCATTCGGTAGACATGTTTTGGGTCGTTTCGGGGAAGACGAAGGTATTGTTGGCACTGATATTACGCAGCCGGATTACGTTACCAAAACTACCGATGAACAAAGCGGACAGCGTAAATCTTTTATAAGAGAAGGTATTAGTGAAACCACCCTGTACGGTTGGCATGGTAGAACCGGAATACACAAGACCGTCTATGTTACGCATACCGTTGAGCACTGTTTCGCCGGGTTTGGCGGTATAGAAGGTGGCACGGCCGTCTTTGTTCAGCCCTGCATAACGGTAAGACCAGAGGCCGTTAACAGGTTTGCCCACAACAGCAGAAGCCGCATAGTTGGAGCGTTGTGCATTGGTCAGGCCATCAACGGAAGGCAGGGAATATACGTCCAGCACTTCGTTTTTATTGTAACCGGCATTGATATTGGTAGACCATCGAAAGTCCTTTGTATCGATATTGATAGTACTTAAGGAGAATTCCAGGCCTGTGTTTTTCATGGATGCCCAGTTTACCTGCAGGGTACTGAATCCGGAAACCTGTGATACACGTTTGCTGCCCAGCAGGTCAACGCCTTTTTTATGGTACCATTCTACAGTGGCCATCACCCGGCGTTTCCACAATCCGATTTCCAGCGCTACGTTGGCGGTATAGTTCTTTTCCCATTTCAGGTTGGGGTTCCTGGGGGCGTCTATCACCAGATAGTTGTCTGTGTTGGCAAGGTCCGGTTTGCCGATGGTGGCCACCAGGTCAGAGTATGCCTGAGAGGCTACGTTGCCCTGGCTGCCATAGGAGGCGCGAAGCGTCAGGTAACTTAACCAGTCTTTGTTGGCGAAGAAGTCTTCTTCTTTCATCTGGTAGTTGGCGCCTACTGCCCACAGTGGCTGAAACAGCTGATTGGTGCGAAGGCCAAAGCGGTTGGAGCCGTCAGTACGTGCGTTGAAGCTAACGGTGTAGCGGTTTTTATAAGTATAGCCTGTTGTACCAAAGTAAGAAACGGCAGCGCTTTGGTTCAGGCTTTCCGACCAGTATGGCCGGCCCATTTGTTTCATCAGGTCAAACTGCGGCATCTGCTGACGGCCACGGTCATGTACATAGCCGTATATCTCGGTCATCTCGTCTTCGTATTTGGACGTACGTATTTCCTGACCGGCCATTACATCAAAGCGATGGTTGGCGTTCAGTATAGGCATAAACGATACCTGGTTACGGAGTGTGAGTGACTTATTATTGTTGTTTCTGCCTTTACGGTAACCACCTTCTTTCCATAACGGTACTGCAACAGAGTTAACAATGTTGGTGACGTCACGTTGTCTGCTTTTTACAAAATAGCTGTTCTCGGTAGCCACATCTTCATCAGTGGTATTCTGATTGGTGAAAGAGAAAAGGCTGCCGAAGATGAGGGAGCTGATAGGTTTCCACTCAATGTCCACTGTTCCGCGGATGCTGAAGTTTTGTGAGTTACGCCAGCCATAGTTGCGGTTTTCGAGAAAGTTGTATTTAATGCCGTTGTAATAGAGGTAGTTGTACTGACCGTTTTCATCATAGGCATTCTGCGCACGTGTGGTATAGATCGACCATTCAAAGGGGTTCTCGCGGGAGTCTGTGGCAAAGAAGCTGCCGTTATCCCGGCGGTTGAGGTCCAGCATACCGCCTACACGAAGGGTAGGATGCAGCTTGGTATATACTTTCAGGGAGCCGGTGTAGGTTTTCATGCCGGTCTGTAATGCAGTGGCCTGTTCATCCATATAGCTGCCGGAGAGATAGAAAGTCGTTTTTTCGTTACCGCCGGAGATGTTCAGGTTCTGACGGTGGGTGAACGAATTACGGAAGAGGTATTCAAACCAGTTGGTGTTGACCTGTTCCAGCTGATTCACTCTTTTCTCAAAATCCGACCAGCTCATTTTGTGGTCATGTACATCTATCAGCGCACGCTCGAAATCGGTGGATGTGCCGTATTCACCGGCGCGTGGAGAGGTGGCCGTCAATACGCCCCGGCGCATCATTTCCAGGTTCACGCCGATCCTTTCTTTGGAGTTCATCATATACGCATCTTCAATTCGCGGGCGCATGCCTACGGTGGCGAAGCTGGTGAAGTTGATACGGGTTTTGCCGGCCGTACCTTTTTTGGAGGTCAGTACGATTACCCCGTTAGCGGCTTTGGTACCATAGATCGCTGTGGCCGCGGCGTCTTTCAGCACGTTGATGGATTCGATGTCCTCCACGTTGATACCGCCGATACCGGAAGCGATCAGGTTACGGTTGGTCATGATGTCATCCACGGAAGCGTTGATGGGATCATCGAGAATGATACCGTCCACCACCCACAGCGGCTGCGTGTTGCCGCTTAAGGTAGATGTACCGCGGATGCGTATCTGTGGCATGGCGCCGGGGGCGCCGGAAGTGCTCATCACCACCATACCTGGCACCTGGCCCTGTAACAGCTTATCGATATTAGGCTGATTGATGGTTTTGAGGTTCTCTGTTTTGAGAGAAGTGATAGAAGAGGTGAGTGAGCGCCGTTCTACTTTCTGGTAACCGGTGACCACGATCTCGCTCATGCTTTTGTCTTGTTGTCTGAGTACTACATTGATCACTGTTCTGCCTTTGATAGGCTCTTCATGGTTGCTGTAGCCGATGAAGGAAAACACCAGGATGGTGGCGTCATCGGTGGCCTGGATGTACCAGTTGCCCTGTTCATCGGAGATTGTGCCGCCGTTGGTGCCCTTTATTTTCACGGTCACTCCGATGAGCGGAACACCTTTTTCGTCCCGAACGGTGCCGTTGATCCGCTGAAGAACAGGCGCGTTGGCTGCTGCTACCGGTTTGGGTTTGATCAGGATGGTATTGTTCTCTTCAATGCTGTAGGTAATAGGCTGGTTGCTGGTAATATGGTCCAGCGCTGCTTTCAGCGGTACTTCTGTCAGCTGTGCGGACACGGGATGCGTGTTTTTCAGCGTTTCGTTACTGTACAGAAACAGGTAGCCGGTTTGTTGGCGGATGGTGCTGAATAGCTGTTGTACGGAGGCATTCCGCTCCGTTAATGTCACTTTCTGGGAGTATACCCTGGCGCTTACCTGCAGGCAAAAAGCCAGCAACAGCATTCCTGTAAGTTTCATCATTAATAACACTTTTTTAAATCGGTTCCGGTCAGACTGGCTGGTGGTGGGATCTGTCGGAGTTTTGGTTGTTGGTATCGGTATACAACGGGGCAATAAACCCCCTTGGGAGAATAAACTTTCTCTCATATCTTCGTGTCGTTTGGATTTACGATGATGGTTTGTAATAAATCATGATCCTGCCTGGCCATGGAATACGAGCCGGCGTCAGGCAATGTAGATCTTGCATGTACCGGGAACGCGCCAACGTTTCCGGTTTTTTAATGGTGGCTGTTTTTAGATCGCGGTTTGTATTAATTTAATATCATGGTATGGCCCTCCCTGCCATTTTTTATTCCAGGATGATGATCATATCTTTCGCCTGATGTCCCTGTCCGGCCGTGACAAGCCTGAAACGGGCCTGGCCGGTTTGCTCCAGCATATGTATGACTTTGGACAACGGCTGGTTTCTGGCGATCTGCCCGGTATAGTGTATATCGGGCTTCGCTTCATATTTTACGTCGATGTCATACCAGCGTTCCAGACAACGCATCACTGTTGCCAGATCGGCATTGTCGAACAGGAACAGCCCATTCTTCCAGGCGATAACATCGGGCGCGAACGTGCGCGTAACGCTGAGCTGCTGACTGCCGCTATGGGCGGCAATAGCCTGTTGGCCCGGCTCCAGCATCACGCCGGCATCTTTTCCGGGCGTGTTCACTTTCACCCGGCCGCTGACCAGTGTGGTGACAGTATTGGCTTCATCCGTATAGGCGTTAATGTTAAAACTGGTGCCCAGCACATGTACCTCCTGTGCCGCTGTTTTTACCCGGAAAGGCTGCGTGGCGTTGGCGGCCACTTCAAAATAAGCCTCTCCCTGCAACTCAACGGTCCTGTCGGCGCCGCTGAACGCGGTAGGATAACGCAGCGCGGAAGCGGTGTTGAGCCATACTATCGTGCCATCGGGCAGTATAACCCGGAACTGGCCGCCGCGGGGAGTGGTCAGTGTATTATAGCTGGCTACGGCGCCGGGCGACTGTACACTGTATTGCAGCTGTCCGCCGGATTGCCGGATAGTGGTCTGCTGCTGTCCGATGACCTGCTGCCCGCTGCTGTCCAGCGCTACGGTGCTGCCATCGGCCAGCGTCAGCACGGCTTTATGGCTGCCAGGCGCCTTATCGGCTAAAGGGGCTACCATCTCATAGCGGGGCCGGGTGAGCAGCCACGTGCTGCTGCCTGTTAACAACAGCCCCACGGCGGCAGCCCACCAGCTGCGGCGCAGGTAACGAACGACGGACGAAGAGGCCGGCTTTCCGGTAATATGCTGTAAAGTGGCCTGTATGGCCTTTTCCGGCATAGTGGCTGTTCCGCTGGTGGCAAGGAACAACTGGTCGATTTTTGTATGTAATACTGTTTCATGTTCGGGTTGCTGCACCAGCATGTCAAACTCCCGAAGCTCTTCGGGCGTAGCCTCGCCGGCAGTATACCTGCTAAATAAATAATCCAGTCGATTTTGGTCCATATAAGCTGTAAGCGGGCGTAATAAGTAGGTGGTACGGTCCCGTTATTATAAAGACCCCGGAAGAAGAGCGGGTGGGGGGTGTCTCCGAAAAAAAATTAATTGAGGGAATGCAGGCTCCAGACAAAGATCAGCTCTGCCCCGATCAGGAAGGCGTCATGCGATTCGAGAAAACCACGGATGTTTTTAACGGCCAGGGAGAGGTGTTCTTTTACAGTGTCCGGACGGATCTGCATACGGGCCGCGATCTCCTCGCGTTTCAATCCTTCCTCCCGGCTCAGGCGCCAGGCTGTTTGCTGTCGTATGGGCAGTTGGCTGACGGCCTTGTTCACCAGCTCATGATAATTACGGTAAATAATCTGTTCATCAGTTTCGTTGGAAACAGGCATGGGAAGCTCCAGCGTGTCCAGGACCACCTTCAGGCGGGTGCTGCGCCGCAGGGCCTTGTAGGCGTCGTTGCGCGCAATGATGAACAGCCAGGAAGGGATGTCCATGATCTCCGGCAGCTGCGCCTGTTGTTTCCATACTTTCACGAAAACATCCTGCACCAGCTCTTCCGCTACGGATTCCGTCTGCGTCAGCATCAGTCCTACTTCATAAATTTTCTGGTAATGGTGACGAAAAAAGACAGCAAACGCGGACTCATCACCTTTGGCTATACGGGCAACGATCTCCCTTTCATTATATTGACTGCCCTTCATCAGTTAAAAGTATGTCCCCTGGCTCACAAAAGTTGGTATGGCTGGTTTGGGCGCTAAAGTATCAAAATCTTTTTAAAAACCCAAACACCGGCGCTTTCAGGGCATTTGCCAAACTTTAAGTAGCTTTAAGGATGGACAATATGTTTGTACAGGAACTGGACGGCAGACCACTCACCATGGCGGATATGCCCAGACTAATGGCGTTGCAGTACGGTCATTTTACGGCTATGCAGGTAAGACAACGACAGGTGAAAGGATTACGCCTTCACCTGGAGAGGTTGGCTGGCAGCAGCCGGCAGCTGTTTGGCTGTCAGCTGCCGGACCGGCATATTATCGATTGTCTGCATCAGATCACAATGGAACAGGAGTCCTGCTCGCTCCGGGTGAATATTTTTACGACCGCTTTTGGCCAGCCGGTCATCCGCGAAAAAGACCTGCAGGTGCTGGTCACCAAAACGCCGGCGGTGGCACCGGCATCGCAACCGATCAAAGTAATGTCCGCCCGCTTTGAACGCCTGTTGCCGGAAATTAAATACAGCGGCATCGTTTCCGGGATTCTGGCATACCGTCGAAAAGCCATGGACGCCGGTTTTGACGACGTTCTGTACGTCGATCAGCAACAGCACATCTCAGAAGGTGCTATCTGGAACGTCGGCTTTTACGACGGACAAAGTATCGTATTGCCGGCCACACCCGCCTTGCCGGGCATTATGGTACAGCTGTTGTCAGACAGCCTCTGGAACAACGGTGTGGCGGTCATCCACCGCAATGTGCCACTGTCACAGCTATACGAATATAAAAACGCTTTTTATACCAACTCTGTTAACCATCGGGGAATGATTGCGCAGATCGACCAACATATGTTTGACCATAGTAACGATACGTTGTCTGACATACTGGAACGGGCCTACGAAACCATTCCCTGGGATAACCTGTAAACCACCATGAAAGAAAATAAGTACGACGATCCCGGCTTTTTTGAAAACTACAGCCAGATGGCGCGCTCCGTAGAAGGACTGAACGCGGCCGGGGAATGGGAAGTGTTCCGTAGCCTGCTGCCGCCCCTGCAAGACAAGCGGGTACTGGATATCGGATGTGGCTTTGGCTGGCATTGCCGTTATGTGATGGAACAGCAGGCCGCCAGCGTAATAGGAATGGACCTCTCCGAAAAAATGCTGGAACAGGCACGCCTGCGTAACAATGGCCCGGGTATCACCTACCTGCGGGAAGCCATGGAAGACATCGATTTTCCTCCCGGTTCTTTCGATGTGGTACTTAGCTCGCTGGCGCTGCATTATACCGGGCATTATGACCTTATCTGCCGCAAAGTGCACAATAGCCTGTCGGCAGGCGGACATTTTGTTTTTTCTACCGAACACCCTGTATTTACGGCCATGGAGACGCAGGACTGGTACTACGGTACAGCGGGCCAACGGCTGCACTGGCCGGTAGATCATTACCAGGACGAAGGCCGCCGGGTGGCCCGTTTCCTGGACACGGACGTGGTAAAGTACCACCGCACGGTAGCCACACTGATCAACGGCCTGCTGGATGCCGGTTTCATCATCACCCGGGTGGAAGAGCCCAAACCTTCACCGGCCGTGCTGGAAAAATACCCGGAAATGAAAGACGAAACCCGCCGCCCTATTTTTATATTGATAGCAGCACAGAAACCATCAGCGGTATAGCAGCTGGTCGTATGCGATAGTCATTTCATATAGCTGTTGCCGGTAGTCACACAGCTGTACTTCCATCGCGCACGCTGCTTCGAGGGAACGAAGTACGGCAGCCAGGTCCAGCCTGTTTTCCTGATATCGCGCCATATCAGCCTCTAACGCATGTTGCAGCGCAGGTAATATTTTTTCCGTAATACCGTATATGCGTTGCTGTTGTATGCGAATGTCCTGCTCCAGTACCGTTAGCCGGACCTGTGTCTGTTGCAACAGGGCGCTGCGCTGCTGCGCCAGTGCGGCGATGTCTGTCCCGATGGCCTGCGTTTTCCGACGGTAATAGCCTGCCGCCCATGGCGCCAGCGGTATCCTGATGCCCACCATGATGTTGAAATTGTTGGGTACCAGCGGCGATACCGGAAAGAACTGATAAAAGCCAATGTTGAAATCCGGCCGCTGCTCTTGCCGTACAGCCTTTTGTTCCAGGTACCGCCATCGTATGGCTTCTTCCAGCTGATATACCTGTTTGTTGGCCTGCGCCAGTGATACGGTGTCTGTGTTGCCGGGCGTAAACGCCGGCGTGTAACTGCTGTCTGTGGTAAAAGGCCCGGTGAGATATAACAGGCTGCTCAATCTTGCCCTGGTGCCGGCAGCCAGCGATTCCTGTGTGCGTATATCATCACTTACCGCTGTGAGTCTTGCCGCAGCGGTGCTTACAGCTGCTACCTGTGCCTGTCGGTAAGGCAGCCGTGCCAGCGCCACCTGGTGGATAAAAGACAATACCTGTTCCTGACGCCGTAGTGCTGCCGCCTTTTGCAGTGCCGCCACATGGCGGATATATTGTTGCCGGGCGGAGTAGTGCAACCGGTTCAGGGCAATGGTCTGTGCGGTCAGCGCCATGTTTGCCTCAAAAGCCAGGTACTGGTAACGGCTCCGCAGCTTTGCCGGATGTGGGATTGCCTGCTCTGCCTGCACAATTCTGCTGCCCAGCGCAATGTCATTATACACGCGGCGTGCCGACCACGGGATCATAAACGTGCCGGCGCCCACCACCGGCGGCGCCCATGCCAGGGCGCTGTGGGCGCGCCACCGGTAAGCCTGTGCGCTCATCGCGTAAGCCTGCAATAGCAGATGGCTGCGTGTTATACGGGGCAGCATACTGTCGGGCGGAAGCACAGGCGCCGGTTGTGCGTTTAACCTTTGTAGTGTGACGATCAGAAATATGACAAGTAAACGGTACCTCATCAATGGTGCATATAGTGTGCCTTGCCTAATGTGCCTTCTATCGATTCGGGCAATAGCTGGTATTTGTTGCGCATATCAACCGTACCCAGTTTCTCACCGGTGTTGATGTCAACTACGTCAATGGTGCCGGCATTGAGATTGGGCAGGTTGAGCAGGTTGTTTTGCACGGCCACTACAGAGCGGCCTGACCTGGTTTTAAAGAAAGCCATGTGGTGCGCCCCCTTGTCAGCCGGTAATGTTCGCACCTGCCGCAATTCAGGTAGGTAATTCAGATCAAACACCAGGATTTTTCCGGGTTGACCAAAACTTACGTACAGCAGTTTATCATCTGCAATATAAAATTCCAGCGCCCAGCCCAACCCTTGGTTGGCCCCTTTTAATACCCGCTTAAATTCGCTGTACTGACGGGCTTCGTCATTAAATGCAGCCATCCAGATGTCGCCGCCGATCATGGTATTGGCGAGGGCGTAACGCGGGTATTCATTGCGGAGCAACAGTACTTCCACCGGGCTGGACAGGTCGGTGGCACTGTCTGCCACGCGGTAGGTCTTAATGATATTGTAGGTGTTCATATCTATCAGCGTACAGGTGTTACCGATACCGCTGGTGAGATCGGGGTGAATGGTGGAGGTCACCATCGCCAGATTTTTATCTTCAAATATGGAAATGCCGTGCGGGTACATGATGAATTTGTCGGGATGCTCGTCAATAGAGGAGGAGATGGTTTTGATGAGCTGATTGTTATGCGCGTCGAACACGCCAACGCTGCCGTCGCGGACGCCGCCTTTTCCACCCATAAAGGTTACCCAGTACTGGCCGTTACGGGTGAAGAAGATATCTTCTCCTACTGTATTGCCACCGGTGTTGACAGGGTTGGCCTCGTAGATGACAGGATATCCTTCGTGGTTCCATTCCATTTTTAACTCATACAGGTAACTGCCACCCAGGGCGGTAGTATAGAGCTTTTTTTCATCACGGTTGAAATACAGGTGGTGTGGCAGCACGCCTTTTCCCAGCTCTGTCCGGTGCAATATCTTCCCGAAATCCGGCGATTCAGGGTCCAGCTCCATTACAGCGATGCCATCGCTGCCGCCGGCCAGATGCCGGTAGTCAATAAAGAAAAGGGTTTTCTGTTTGGTGGCAGGGTCTTCTATTTTTTTACAGGCGTGCAGTAAGTGCAGGCAGCAACAGAAGAACAGAACTCTTATCAGCAATTTGAAGTTTAACATACGTGGTTGTTTTAAAAAGTGTATACAGGTGGGTGAATTTATAAACATTATATGCAAAGGATAAGCTTGCATACCTGATGTGCCAGCGTGTAAAGTTTTTAGTCCTAACTAACTGATGGACCTGAAAATAGATAATAGCCAAAGGTTTCAGCTTTGGGAAATAAAAGTAACCGGTATAAAACGAACCCTGACAGCAGTTTGATACTGAAGCTTCTTTGCGCAGGGATGCGTTACTTTTAGCGTTGATTGTACCGTTCGCCGGCGCAGTGTTTTGTTACTTATTTTGTGAACCTTTAATTCCACCCACCATGGAAAATGCTTTGCACCCAGGCGATTACTGGGATAACCGGTCAGATGACCGGAAACGATGGGAGATCGTTATTAACCTTTTTCTGAAACCGGTAACAACCGCGTTGTTGCAACATCTTCATCTGCAAACCCCCAGACGGATATTAGACGTCGGTACCGGTACAGGAGAACCAGGATTGTATATAGCGCAACTATATCCGGACGCGCAGGTGACAGGCACGGATATATCTCCACGAATGCTGGAGATTGCTATGGGCAAAGCGAAAGAAAACGGATTGTCTAATTTCGAGGTGGTCTGTTGCGATGCTGCTGATATGCCCTTCGATGATCGTATATTCGATGCCGTAGTATGCAGAAACGGCGTCATGTTTTTTAAGAATATTACAGCAGGGCTGAAAGAAATTAACCGCGTATTGAAGCCTGGTGGGCGACTGGCTGTTTCAGCCTGGGGACTGCTGGAGCATAATTTGTGGATCAATATTGTACTTGACGCGATTGCTTCCGTTACCCGCCGTAAACTATATAATCAGCATGTGCCGGGCATGTTTCACTGTATGCAGCCTGGCGAGATGGCCGACTGGTTTGAAACGGCGGAGTTCCAATCCGTAGAGGAAGAGGTACTGACGGGCATTGTACAGTTTAATTCTGTAGACGACCACTGGCAGTATGTAACACGGGTGAGTGCTGATGTGGTAAATGCATTAAAGGATATTCCGCTGCCGGTGCAGGAGATTGTCCGGTCGGAAGTAGCCGGCAGGGTTGGCAGGCATGTAATAGACGGTAAACTCTATTTTGAGTGGAGCCTGCGGGTAACCTCCGGTGTCAGGGCTTGATGGTGTTGGCGTACGTAAGGGGACTGTTTTCGCGGGAGGCTGCAACATGATACCCGCCAGGCACACCGTTCTTCGACAGTACGATCTGCCACAGCTGGCTATGCCGCGCCCGGAAAGAGGCCGCGCAGGACAGCAGGTAATATTTCCATATACGGAAAAATGTCTGGTCGTACCGGCTTTTGAGCTTGTCCCAGTTGGCGGTGATATTTTCGTACCAGGCCATCAGTGTTTTATCATAGTTCACGCTGAAGTTCTCCCAGTGTTCCATCACGAAAATGCCTTCTATGGCCTGGCCAATCTGCCGGATGGTGGGAATGACCGCACCGGGGAAGATGTATTTGTTGAGCCATTGGTCTGTAAAAGCGGACGTTTCATTGCCGCCGATGGTATGCAGCAGGAACAGGCCGTTATCTTTGAGGCAGCGGGCAGCTACTTTCATATATTCGCTATAGTTATGCGGACCTACGTGCTCAAACATGCCCAGTGATACAATGGCGTCGAATTTTTCGTTGAGCTGGCGGTAGTCCTGCAGCCGCAGGGTGACAGGCAGGCCGGCGCACAACTGCTGCCCAAGGGCTACCTGTTCTTTGGAGATGGTGACGCCGGTTACGGTCACCCCGTATTTTTCGGCGGCAAATTTTGCGAAGCTTCCCCATCCGCAGCCGATGTCGAGGACATGCATGCCGGGTTTCAGCTGTAGTTTGCGGCAGGAGAGGTCTAATTTGTTTTCCTGTGCTTCATCCAGGGTGGTGGCGTTGTCCCAGAAGGCGCAGGTATAGGTGAGCCTTTTGTCCAGCATGTTCTGGAAAAGATCGTTGCCTGCATCGTAGTGGCGCTGGCCGTTACGGGTGGCGCGTGCCGGCCGCTGGAAGTTGAACACGCGCGCCAGCAGAATGTCCATCTTCAGCCGCAGACTTTTACGGACGCTTTTGTCGAGATTGGAACGCAGTATTTTGTAGAAGAACTCATCGAGCCGGAGGCAGTCCCAGTAGCCTTCCATGTAGGATTCTCCCAGTCCGAGGGAACCCTGGTACAATGCGCGGGAATAAAAATCTTCGTTGTATACATGGATGTCCCACGGATTGTTTCCATTTACCGCGATACCCGCTGCCGATAGCAGCCGGGTGACTATGCTTTTTGTTTTTTCGTTGTTCATGGCTGTATAACAAGTTAACAGGCCAGGGGAGGTATTTGTTCCCGATAAAATGATTTTTCCGAGGTGTCGGGCCGTTTTTGGGGTACGATCGCCTGTAACAAATGTAACGATATTCTGCCGGCAAAACCACGTCCCTGCATGCCCGTAGCAGCATCGCCAGAGTTTGGTGTCTGTTTTTTAGTATAATGCTGTTTTGAAATTTGAACAGTGTTCATTATTTTTGCGGATATTAAAACCCGGATAAAGGTAAATATGAAGAACAAGGCCTTACAGGAACAACGCATCAGGGGGTATTTCATCGAAGCAACGAAAGAAATCCTGAAAAGCGAAGGGCTTAAAAGCGTCAGCGTACGCAACATCGCGGAAAAAGCAGGTTATTCCTTCGCTACATTGTACAACTACTTTAAGGACGTAAAAGACCTGGTGTTTCTCTGTGTACAGGACTTCCAGGAGGAATGCAGCGCCTACGTGACCACCCGCAGCGCCAAAACTGCAAAGGGAGAGAAGAAGCTACGCGCTATCCTGCTGGCCTATCTCGAATATTTTGTACAATACCCCGGCATTTTTGAACTGTTTTTCATGGAGAAACTGTCCGACCTGAACAAACAACCGGACACGGCTCCGCTGATCACCGGCTTCCTGGACAAACTATGTGAGGAAGAATGGAAAAGCCTTATCACTAATAAAACCGTAACCGCCACCGCGGCGGCCAATAAAAAAGCAGCGTTGTTGTACGGGCTTTCCGGCCTGTTGTTGTTATACATCAACCGGCAAACCCCTTCAGGATACCCGGCCTTCCTGAAGGCTGCCAACACATTTATTGACAGCCAGCTTAAAGAGATGAACACATGAAATCAAAAAAAGAACTGAAAGACGCATACCGGCAAATGTCTTTCCGCATGGGCGTGTTCCGCGTACGCAACAAACAGAATGACCGGATATGGATACATCACAGCATGGACCTGGACCGCGCATGGAACTCTGTCAGACTGCAACTGTCGTCCAATACACACCCTAATGCGTTCCTGCAGGAAGACTGGAACCTGCTGGGAGAAGATAACTTTGCGTACGAGATCGTAGAGGAACTGAAAGAAACCAATGACCCGGCAGTGGACTATAAAAAGGAAGTGCAGGCGTTGTATAAACTATGCCTCGAAGAACTGCAACCCTATCACCAGAAAGGGTATCATCAGCAGAAAAGCTAAATCATTACGGATATTTAACTATATTGCGCCGCGATGAAGTTTGGCCCTTTCCGGCTTTATCGCATTATCCAGGGGGATAGTTTAAAATGGAAAAACACCGGTGCTGCTCGCCCGGAGATGCAGGTTCGAGCCCTACTCCTCCACAATATTTTCCTATTACAGAAACCTTTGTATAACTCTTACGGTTATACGATAAAAGTAAAAGCCTGGCCATACGCCAGGCTTTTACTTTTGTGAAATATGGATAATTATTTCTATGTTCGCACCCGTGACGGACCGTGGCTCAATGGAAGAGTATCTGCCAGCAAGCAGAGGGTGGGAGTTCGATTCTCCCCGGTTTGTCACTTTTTCTCTCTCTTAACGGTACACGCTTTTAATCGCTTTACTGTCGGGATGCGTAAAGTTGTCCGGTGATGCCGGAAAATCTTTCATCGCGGAAAGGTGCAGCGGCAAATTTCCTTTGGCGCCCAAAGCTTTGGTGGACGGGGCATAACTCAGGTCCACCCATTTCAGGTAGGGCCGGGTGCTCAGCAGTTCGTGCAGCAGCTGCATGCCTTCGGCCTCAATGCCGCAGCTGGACAGACTGAGTTGTTCCAGCGTGGTGTTTTGTTTCAGGCCATGTATCAGGTGCGCCACGCCTTTGTCCCCGATATTGTTAACGCTCAGAAAAAGAGATTTCAGGTGTTTGTTGGCCGCCAGCATTTCGCTGACAGGTATCATCATCTCAGCAGTGAGATAATTGCCGCTCAGGTACAGTCTTTCTACTGTCGTATTTTCTTTCAGGTATTCCAGCAGTGTAAAAAAACCTTCGCCGGCACAGGTGTTCACCAGGTCCAGTGTGCGCAGGTTTGGATTTTGTTGCAGCAGCTGCACAATGTTGGGCATACTGTGACTGCCGATAGGGTTTCTCTTGAGCCACATGCTTTTTACAGACTGGTTGCTGCTGAGGGCTTCACAGAGTGCCTGCGCGCCTGCCTGTTCTATGTAGTTGCAGCCCAGGTATACGGTTTCAATGGTATTGTTTACAGACACAAGGTCTGCCACGGCCTGCGCACCGGGATTGCCAAAGGCGTTGGTGCCCATCAGGATATGTTTGATCTGTGTGTTCTGTCGCAGGGCGGCTGTCACCAGCTGCGTCCCTTCCACGCCCAGCTGTTGTTTGCACATGTCCAGCCGTCCATCGGTGGTGACGGTGCCTACCGGGAACACCAGGTTGGTAACGGGCAGCGGCTCATTGTTTTCCAGGTATTGCAATACCGGGCCCAGGTCACTGCGTTGAAAAGAAAAGGTGTGCTTTACGTTATCAACGGGGCACACAACGGTATTATGCTGCATATAATTTTTTTACGGGTGATGATCAACATACATTTTACCAGGCATAAGGCTGATAGTCTTTCAGGAAATGCCCGAACAGCGGGATGTCCGGGCTGGCAAGACCTGACACCACGGGGTCGTAGATGCGGGCCATGCCATCAGTTTCGTCCAGCGGCGGCACAAATCCATCTTCTTCGTATAGCCGTTCCTTTTTGGGATGCGGATTTTCCTGTGTGATCCAGCCGGTGTCCACACTGTTCATATAGATGCCGTCCAGCGCATAATCCTGCGCGGAGGTGCGCGTCATCATGTTCAGCGCGGCTTTGGCCATATTGGTATGCGGATGGAACGGCGTTTTGGAGCCACGGTTGAACTGCCCCTCCATGGCCGATACGTTGATGATGAACCGGCGGGGGAAAGGTGACTGCTTCAGCAGCGCTTTCAGTTTGCTGTTGAGCATAAAAGGAGCGGTAACGTTCACCAGCTGTGTCTCCAGCATTTCGCCCGGTGGCACTTCATCCAGCCGCAGGGTCCAGCTGTTGCTGGAACGCAGGTCTAGCTGCTGCCGGTCTTTGTCATATTGCCCTTCAGGAAAACACTGGTGTATCTCGGCAGGCAGCAGTTGCTGTTCCCATGCGTCGCCTAGGTAACGGAAGGGCGGGGCAGGGGCCAGGCAGCGGCGTACGGCTTCGGGCAGGGTTTCCGGCGGCGCTTCTTCTGTCGCGAAAAGATGCTGATAGAAGGCTGTCGGCCTTTTGACCGTCTGTGCGGCATTGTGTACCAGGATGTCCAGGTGTGTTTCTTCGGCATACAGCTGTTGTATGAACTGGTTCACCTGCCCGAGGTTGCGCAGGTCCAGCGCCGCTATTTTCAGCCGGTGCGCCCATTCGGAAAAGTCTTTCTCTTCACTGAAACGCAACGCGCAGTCTTTGGCAAAGCGGGTGGTCACCCACACGCGGGCGCCGTCGCGTAACAGCCGCAGGGCTGTCAGGTATCCGATCTTGATGCGTCCGCCGGTAATTACGGCCACGCGCCCACGAAGATCGGCACGCTGCAACCGCTTGCTGTAGTTGGTCTCTGCGCAGGAAGGACATAACATATGATAGAAGAAATGCACTTTCCGGTAAGGCGTCTGACAGATATAACAACGTTGCATGGTGGTCAGTGTCAGGTCTTCTTTTTTATCGGCCGGCAGGCCGGTATCGGGCAACTCATATTTCCTGAACAGCAACGTCTGGGAAAGCACTTCTTTCTTATCGTACTGCCGCAGGATATCCTGCTGCTGCGATATCTGCTGCAACCGCTGTAAGGTCATCCGCACGGCCGGCGTGGCCACCGCTGCCAGCCTGGCTTCCGCTACGGCGGCTTTGTTGTCTTTTTTGGCACGCTTGTACAGCTTGGTCACCAGCCCTTTCAGCGTCATATCGTCCGGCGACTGGTCCGGGTCTCTTGACAATACCTGTAGCACTTTTATACAGGCTTCCCATTCTTCTTGTGTGAATGCTCGCTCCATCTTCTCCGTCGGGTTAAAAAATAAATTGGATGATTAAAGATAGATGTTATTAATTTATGTTAATATATTTGTAATTATACCCTATTAATATAACGATGATGAACGCACGTTTCCGTATACACCTGGCCCACATTTTCCTTTTCCTGCTGGCTGTTGTTTTCTCGACGGGATGCTCTAAAGAGCTCTCCAGGGAGGGAGCGGGAACAGGTCCGGTGGTGCCGCCGGCAGACCTGGCCACCTATGGGCTCGAACATCAGGGCAACAGCTGCTCCGATGCCGTGGTTACCGGCACTTTCAAAGTCGGCACCACCGCTGCCGGCTCAAAAATACAGGTAACTGTGCAGGTGGCCATACCCGGTGTATGGACGCTGACCACCGGAAACGTCAATGGAATAGAATTCTCCGGCGGCGGCAGCTTCTCTGCCACCGGCAAATATACGATCACGCTGATTGCCAGCGGTACGCCTCAACAGGAAGGCACTTTTAATTTCCCGTTAAAGACCACAGGATCGTCTTGCAGTGTAGCCGTTAAGGTGAGTGGCAGCGGCCCCGATGTGCCGCCTCCTCCGGCAGATTTTTATTACAAACTGACGGCTAACGGAAAAGATTATGAGCAGGACGTGGCAACAGCCAACAATTACATGCTCACCTCTGAAACCACCGGCGGCACTGATGTGACAATGGGTTCCGGTATCGCATGGGCCGGCGGTAACAACCTGCCACAGGGAAAAACAGAACTGCTGATGTCCAAAGGTAAACTGACCAACTTTGACGCTGTCACCAACCAGGACTTTAAAACCTTTTTCCAGCCCGGCAATTATGGATATGCGGCGGTTAATAACCAGACTTTAACCGACGGTCTGTTGCTGGTCTGGACAGACGAAAACGGCAAGAACTGGAGCACGCTCAATGGCGCTACCGGTCAGCCTAATGGTACTTTTACCATCGTCAGCACGGAAGACTGGGCCGGCTATGCAGGTTACTATGGCGTGAAAGTAAAGATGCGCTTTACCTGCAAATTCTATGATGACGCAGGTGCCTCGCTGGACATCACCAACGGCGAAATGGTTGGAGGATTTGTCAAAAAAAGATAATGCTATAGACAATCTCTATCACGGCACATTCCTGCTTTGTCCTACATTTACAGCCGTTAAATGTTTTGACTCATGGGAATGACGGCTTCACCAACAGGCTATACCCGGAAGCAGGAAATCGTAAACGGACTGGTACATGCCATCGGCATTGTATTCGGTATCAGCGGCCTTCCGGTATTGACCAGCATCGCTGCCACACACGGTAATACACCGGGGATTGTGGGCGCAGGCATCTACAGTTTTTGTTTTATCCTGCTTTTTACCTGCTCGACCATCTATCATATTTCGCAGGAGTCGGCCGTCAAAAAAGTATTTCTCATCTTCGATCATATCAGTATCTATTTTCTGATCGCCGGAACATATACGCCCTTTTTGCTGGTGTATATGAACAACGCCTTCGGTATCTCACTGTTGTCGGTCCTGTGGGGACTTACAGCCATAGGCATTCTGTTTAAAGTATTTTTCACCGGCCGGTTCGACATTATTTCCACCATCATTTACCTGGTGATGGGCTGGATGCTGGTGGTGGGCGGTAAACGTTTCTTTACCGAACTGCCGCTTTCAGTTATTGTGATGTTGTGCGTAGGCGGCGGTTTATATACCATCGGCGTGATTTTTTATATCTGGGACAGGTATAAATATACGCACGCCTTATGGCACCTGCTGGTGCTTTCCGGCGCTGTGTGTCATTATGTGGCCATTTTGTTATCCATGTAAATATTGTAACCTTGACTATCGAACAGTATAAGGAGTTAATCCACGAATTTGAACTCTCGGAAGTATCGGACTATCTGCTTTCCGCAGCCCGCCCCATTATTAATCTCACGCTGGCAGAAAAGGAAGACTACCAGCTTATTGGTAATTCCCGTGTAGCCGGTGAGCCGGACCTGCCACCTGGTTTTGAATGGCCGCTGACAGATGATGGCGAACCGATGTCTTTCATTGCGCAGCTGGACCTGGAATCTGTTTACCCGCAGGACACACAACAGTTGCTGCCCTCCACCGGTATCCTCTATTTTTTTATGGGAGATATGCAACAGGCGCGTAACATCGCTCACAAGGTAATATATGTGGCAGATAAGACCGGGCTGCAGCGCACTGCCCCGCCCCGTACTACTGTCCTGGAGAAGGAAGAGCGGTATACCGGGTACAGGCTCTCTGCTGCCGCTTCTATCATGCCGCCCAACTATGCTTATGTAGACTATGACCAGCTTTCCGAAGATGAAATGGACGCGCTGGACGACCTCTGCATGCATCTCACCGAAGGTGCAGGCCGCATTGGCGGTTATGCTGACGGGCAGCATGGTGACCACAATATCGAGGCTGCCATGTACCTGGAGGCAGGCAAGCCTTATGACTATTTCCCCAGGAATGCCCGTGCCACGCTGTTACAGCACTTCAATGGCAACCAGCAGGCAGTGGAGGAGGCCATTGATGATATGATGCTGCTGTTGCAGATAGATTCCGACATGAAGGTTGGATTTTGCTGGTGGGACGCCGGTTGTATACAGTTTATGATGCCGAAAAAAGCACTGCGCGCCCGGGCGTTTGACAGAACGTATCTGACGCTGTACAGCTCCTGACCTTTTATCAAACTACAACACTGCTGCGGTGTTTGTCGGGCTTTGCCCCGGTCATGGTTTGCCATGAAGGCCTCATGAATATGATGCTTTTATGATGCTAATGACCAGGACATTACCTAACTTGCGCCCTTGCCTGTCTTACTATTATTTTGATAAGACGGTTTTTGTTTTTATATATTATAGATTGATAAACAGTTTGTAATATATTTTTTATTTAAATAGATAAGATATTCCGGATGTCTGATGTTGCAGTTTCACCTTGCACCGCCGGTTGACATCAGGAGATCCGTATAAAATCAGGAGAACAGATGTCCTATTTTAATCATCTCCTCGAGCTGCTCCGACAGGAGCGTGAAGAGGACAAACAGTCCTGGCTCCGTCTCACGGCCAGTTCGTCGGCCGCGGAACGCAGGGCGAACGGCCTCACCTGGTATCCGGTGGCCATCAGAGGCACGGAAATGAGCCGTGGGGACTATCTCACCGTAGAAGTAGAACGTACCACCCATCAGGATATCACCCACCAGTTGCGCTTTGGCGTGTCCGCGGTATTGTTTTCCAACCATGATCCGCAACAGGACAGGATAGAAGGGACCGTCACCTTCCAGGGCGGCAATCGCCTGAAACTGACGCTGCGCACAGATGAACTGCCGGAATGGGCCGACAACGGCAAACTCGGCATCGACCTGCTGTTCGATGACAACAGCTACGATGAAATGCAGCAGGCGCTGAAACAGGCTATGGCACTGGCAGACAAGCCGGAAGGCCACCTGGTGAAAATCCTCACCGGCGAAAAAAAGCCAACTTTCGATACCACAACGCCACCGGTAACGCTGCCCGGACTGAACACCGTACAACAGGAAGCGGTCAATAGAATTTTATCGGCCAATGAACTGGCCATCGTACACGGCCCTCCGGGCACCGGCAAAACCACCACGCTGGTACAGGCCATCAAAGCGTTGATTAAAAAAGACCAGCAGAAAATACTGGTAGTGGCGCCCAGCAACACTGCCGTGGACCTGCTCAGCGAAAAGCTGGCAGACGAGGGGCTTAACGTGCTGCGGGTAGGCAATCCTGCCAGGGTATCGGAAAGACTGTCAGCCCTCACGCTCGACAGTAAAATGTCCGAACATGCCAGCATGAAGGAAGTAAAGCGCCTGAAGAAACAGGCCAGCGAGTTTAAAAACATGGCGCATAAATACAAGCGCAACTTCGGCAAGGCGGAAAGGGAACAACGCAAAGCCCTCTTTGATGAAGCTCATAAAATCATGAAAGAGGTAGATAAAACGGAACAATACATCACCGATGACCTCATCGCCAAAGCACAGGTGATCACCGCCACGCTCGTGGGCGCCAATCATTATACCGTGCGGAATGTGCGTTACCATACCCTCGTGATCGACGAAGCGGGCCAGGCGCTGGAACCTGCCTGCTGGATACCCATCATCAAGGCGCAAAAAGTGATCTTCGCCGGCGACCATTGCCAGCTGCCGCCCACCATCAAATCACCCGACGCGGCACGGCAGGGGCTTAGCAATACGCTCCTCGAAAAATCAGTGGCGCTGCATCCGGAAGCCGTAGTGCTGCTGGAAGAACAGTACCGCATGAACGAAATGATCATGGGATATGCGTCCTCCGTTTTCTATGAAAACAAACTGAAAGCCCATCACACAGTGGCTGCCCGCCGTTTGTTCGCAGACGATGTACCGCTGGCATTTGTGGATACCGCCGGCTGCGGCTTCGATGAAAAAGCAGAAGGCACCAGTACTTCCAATCCGGAAGAAGCCTCTTTCCTGTTCCGCCACCTGCTGCAGCTGGTGGCCACATGGAAAACACAGCAAGGCAACAACCCTTTCCCGGAGATAGCTATCATTTCTCCCTATAAACAACAGGTATACCTGCTGCAGGAACAGCTGCAACATGCCGCTGAACTGCTGCCCCATGCTGCCAGCATCTCCGTCAATACCATTGACAGTTTCCAGGGACAGGAGCGGGACGTGGTATATATCAGCATGACCCGCAGCAATGCGGACAACAACATCGGATTCCTGTCAGACATACGTCGCATGAACGTAGCCATGACCAGGGCCAGGAAAAAGCTCGTCGTGGTAGGCGACAGCGCCACCTTGTCGCAGTTGCCTTTCTATGCCGGATTTATCGCCTACGCGGAAGCACAGAATGCCTACCAGAGCGCCTGGGAATTTATGGACCTTTAGTACAATAATGTATGATAGCAACCAGTCTCCAACGTTGGGAATATCTGTGTGATATCATCCCCGCGTTGTTAAAAAACATCAGTGAAGAAGAGTTCTCCTTTAAACCGCTGCCTTCCAAATGGAGCAAAAAAGAAATCCTGGGACACCTGATAGACAGTGCTGCCAATAACCACCAGCGGTTTGTACGGGTACAGTTTGAAGAGACGCCGGTAATCGGATACAATCAGAATGAATGGAACCGCTACAGCTATCATCAGTTGCAGTCCGGGCAACAGCTGATTGCCAGCTGGGAGGGCTATAACCGGTTGCTGCTGGGCATTGCACGGCATATACCGGAAAGCCTGTTGCAGCGTACCTGCGTGTCAGGTGGTGCCGGGCTGGTTACACTCGCCTTTGTCATCGAAGACTATGTGGTACACCTGGAGCACCATCTCCGTCAGCTGGTGTCTTACTAGACAATTATTCAAAAAAAATAACGGCAACGCTACTACGTTGATGACAAAAAAATAAACGCCGCAGGGAAGCAACCTCTCTGCGGCATTCTTGTCTTTAAAGAAATCACTTTAAATGTTTCGTTTTTGTTACATTCGTTTATCCGGAAAATAGAAGCTCTGGAGAAGACCCTTTAACAATCAACCGCTTATGATGAAAAATGCTCTGCTGGCACTGTCATGCCTGTTGACTGCCCAATCCCAGGCGCAGGTGAGCGCCAGCCTGTTCCGCTACCCGGACGTTTCCCGCACACAAATTGCTTTCAGTTATGCCAACGACATCTGGCTGGTGCCGAAAGAAGGTGGCACCGCTGTTAAAATCACTTCGCCGGCAGGAATGGAAATGTTCCCCCGCTTTTCACCGGATGGCAACAAACTGGCTTTCTCCGCCAACTACGATGGTAACCTCGATGTGTATGTGATGCCGGTCACCGGTGGCGTACCATTCAGGCTTACCCAGCACGGTGGCGCTGATAACCTGGTGGACTGGACGCCGGACGGTAAACAGGTGCTTTTTGCCTCCAAAAGAGAAAGTACCAAAGACCGGTTTAACCAGTTTTATACCGTACCGGAAACCGGTGGGGCGCCTGTCAAACTGCCGCTGGCCTACGCTGAATTCGGCAGCTATTCTCCTGACGGTAAAAGTATCGCTGTCACCACCCGTACCCAAAGCTTCCGCACCTGGAAACGCTACCGCGGCGGTATGAAAGCCGATATTCATATCTTCCGTTTTGATACCGGCCTGTCCGAAAATATTTCCGCTAAAAGTGAAGCCGGCGATGAATTTCCGATGTGGTACAAAAACGATATTTATCTGCTGTCTGACCGCGGACCGGAAAAAAGAATGAACCTCTGGAGATATAAAACAGATACCAAAACTTTTGAACAGGTGACACACTACTCCGACTACGACGTGCATACGCCTGCCCTGGGGCCGGATGATATCGTGTACGAAGCAGGTGGTAAACTGTATACTTTCTCCCTCGGGTCTCAACAATCAAAAGAAGTAAAAATCAATATCACGACAGACGTATCTACGCTGAAACCAAGGATCATCAAAGCTGATAAAGACATCCAGTATGCCGATATCAGCCCCGATGGCAAACGTGCATTGATCGGCGCCCGTGGCGAAATCTTCTCCCTGCCCGCTGAAAACGGTTTCGTAAAAGACCTCACCCGCAGCAGCGGCGTTGCTGAACGCGACGCTTCCTGGTCTCCCAACGGCAAACAGATTGCCTGGTGGAGCGACCAGTCCGGCGAATATGAACTGTGGGTCGCGGAAAATGGTAAAGAGGAATCCGCCAAACAGGTGACCCACCTCGGCCCCGGCTTCCGTTATCACGCCTATTGGTCGCCCGATAATAAAAAGATCGCTTACATCGACCAGACAATGCGCATCAATATCGTTGAGGTGGCCACAGGTAAAGTGACCAACGTAGACAGGGCCGTACGCTACGAGGAAAGCGCCATGCGCGGATGGAAATGCAGCTGGTCTGCTGACAGCCGCTGGCTGGCGTATGCCCGTGACTGTGATAACATGCACAACGCGGTATTCCTCTATAATGTTCCAAACAACCAACGCCATCAGGTGACGGCCGATTATTACCAAAGCAGCGATCCGGTATTTGACCCGGAAGGCAAATACCTGTACCTGTTCACCAACAGAACATTCAAGCCCATCTACAGCGATGTGGAAAATACCTTCATCTATGCCAATACCACCAAGGTGGCGGCTATCAGCCTGCGTAAGGACGTGCCGCCGGTGATGTCTACACAGAACGATGAAGTTACGGTGAGTAAAGACTCTGCGCAATCATCTCCCCAAAAGGAAGACAAAAAGAAAGAAGATAAAAAGAAAGGCGGGGAATCAGCGAAGAACACCAGCGAAGTAAAAATAGACCTGGACAATATTGAATCCCGTTTATACCTGTTGCCCGTGGAAGCCGGTAACTATTCCCGTCTCTGGGCGGTGAAAGGAAAAGTATTGTATAACAACGGTCCCAATACCGGCGCGGGCGAAGGTCCGTCTACCCTCAAATACTTCGACCTGGAGAACAGGGAAGAGAAAGATATCATTAAAGATGCCGGTCAATACCAGGTGTCCGCTGATGGCAAAAAAATCCTCGTGACCGGGGAACGTTATGCTATCATCGACCTGGGCGCCAACCAAAAAGTTGACAAAAATCTCCGCATCAATGAAATGACGATGCTGCTCGATCCGATGCAGGAGTGGAAACAGGTGTTTACCGACGCATGGCGCGTAGAACGCGATTTCTTCTATGATCCGTATCTGCACGGGGTGAACTGGAATGAAATAAAGGGAAAATATAACTACATCCTTGAAGGCGCCCGCACCCGGGAGGAAGTAAATTTCGTGATCGGTGAGATGATTGCTGAACTGAATGCCTCTCATGCCTATGTCTTCGGCGGCGACTTCGAAACGCAGCGCCAGATGAACGTAGGTTATCTCGGCGCTGACTGGGAAGCAGACGGTAAATTCTATAAAATCAAACGGATTGTCCGCGGCGCTGACTGGGATGCAGAAGCCCGTTCCCCGCTGGACGAACCAGGCATCAATATTCCGGAAGGCGCTTATATCCTCGCTGTCAACGGCGTTCCGCTGACGACCGTTGCGGAGCCGTTCAACGCTTTTCAGGGCCTGGCCGGCAAAGCGGTGGAGCTGACCTATAACAGCCGCCCTTCTTTTGATGGTGCTAAAACCGCGGTGGTGAAAACCATGAGCAATGAATATCGCCTGCGCCACCTGGCCTGGATAGAAAGCAACCGTAAACATGTGGCGGAAGCCACCAATAACCAGGTTGGCTATATCTTTGTGCCCAGCACTGGTATTGACGGACAGGATGAACTGGTGCGCCAGTTCACCGCACAATGGAATAAGGCAGCACTGGTCATCGATGAACGTTTCAATAACGGCGGCCAGATCCCTGACCGTTTTATTGAGATACTGAACCGTAAGCCGGTGTCTTATTTTGCTAACCGTGGCGGGGTGCCAACGTCCACACCACCAATCGGCAATTTCGGGCCTAAGGTGATGCTCATCAACGGCTGGAGTGGTTCCGGCGGTGATGCGTTCCCCGACTACTTCCGCAGAACAGGCCTGGGCAAACTGATCGGTACCCGCACCTGGGGCGGCCTTATCGGCTACTCCGAAGGATTTACCCTGATAGACGGCGGAGAGATCACAGCGCCTTCCATGCGTATGTTCTACCCGGATGGTACCTGGTTCCGTGAAGGACATGGGGTAGACCCCGACATCCTGGTGGATGAGAACCTCGGTGATATGGCCAAAGGCATCGACCCGCAGCTCGAACGCGCCATCACAGAAATCAAGTCGCTCCTGCAGACAAAGGGATACAAAGCCCCGGCGCTGCCACCATATGAAAACAGGTAACGTATATTATTAACCGTTATATTGTCAGCCCGTTTGGTACACTGCTACCGAACGGGCTGTCACTTTTAAAACTGTCCACATGAACACAACCTCTCCTTACAGGGTAGCTTCCATCGACGTGCTGCGTGGCCTGGTGATGGTGATCATGGCGCTGGACCATACCCGCGATTTTTTTCATCGTACGGCCATGACGGCAGATCCGCTCAATCCGGCCACTACTACAATGATGCTGTATTTTACCCGTTGGATCACACACTTCTGCGCGCCGACCTTTGTTTTCCTCTCCGGTGTCTCTGCTTTCCTGGCGGCACAAAAGAAAACAAAAAGAGAGGCATCGCTATTTCTGATCAAAAGAGGATTGTGGCTGGTAGTGGTGGAAGTAACGGTGATCACGCTGGGGCTGACTTTCAACCCCTTCTTTAACTTTGTGATACTACAGGTGATATGGGCCATCGGATGGAGCATGGTCATATTGGGGCTGCTCAGCTGGTGGTCGTGGAACGCTGTGCTGGCAGCTGGCTTGCTGCTGTTCTTCGGGCATAACGTGATCGACTATATGAAATTGCCTGCGGAAGGGCCGGCGTCTGTTATGTGGTTGATGTTGTTCACTTCCCGCGGCGGAATAGTGCCGCTTAATGCCACTCATTTGATAGGCGCGTTCTATGCCATATTACCCTGGACCGGCATTATGTTGTTAGGCTATTGCATCGGGCGCTGGTTCACCCGCGATTTCCCGGCAGAGAAGAGAAGACAACGGCTTATTATCACCGGCACGGCGCTGATAGCCATGTTCGTCCTGTTGCGGTGGATAAATGGCTATGGTAATCCTGTGCCCCGTAAGATTTATCCTGATCTTTGGTCCAATGTATTATCGTTTCTGGATACAAGTAAATACCCGCCGTCCCTGCAGTTTGCCGGGATGACCCTCGGGCCGGCTTTATTGGCATTGGCGGCATTTGAAAGGCTGCAACACGCGAAGAACAGTGTACTGGCGGTTTACGGCCGGGTACCTTTTTTCTACTACGTGTTACATTTTTATCTGCTACACACGGTGTTGGTGATTGCTTTTTTTGTGGCGGGATATCATCATGGGCAGATAGCGCAGATACCGTTCTGGTTCCGGCCTGCCGATTTCGGATATGCGTTGCCGGGAGTATATCTTGTGTGGGCTGCGGTGGTATTGGCTTTGTATAGGCCTTGCCGTTGGTTTGACCGTTACAGGTCCACGCACCGGCAGTGGTGGTTAAGTTACCTGTAAGGTTAATAGGTCGGATGGCTGCCTGCGCGTAGCCAGAACGCTGTGATAATGGGGAATAACAACAGTAATATCAGATAGCCGACCGGCTTGTGGTGGTAGGCGCCCTGTATCAGTCGCGCTATCCCCAGCAGGAGACAGAAAACATTGATCTGGCTGGCCAGGCGGGGATACTGTTGCCGTAACAAGAGGATATTGCCCAGTGTGGCCAGTATCAACAGGCTGTAAAAACCAAGGAACTGCTTTCCTGCAAGGTGAAAAGGATTTAAGCGGTGATAATAAAAATTCAGGAAGATAAGGATGGCCGCGCCACTGGCTGCCAGTAAGAGGTAGCTGGTTTGTTTTGAGATGGTCCGCATAAGTCATTTGTTTTAACGTGAAAGAATGTTTACAGGTGATGGTTCAGCTGCCACCGCAACCACCGCATCCTCCGCCGCATCCGCTGCCACAGCTGCTGCCGCAACTGCTTCCGCAGGAACTGCCGCTGCTGCATGAGCTGCCGGAAGAGCCGTCGCCGCTTTCGCCTTTGATGTTTTTGCGTACAGTATGAAAAGCCAGGAGCGCAAGTACTATCAGCCCAAATACTGCGTTACCGGGAGTACAGCCCGTCAGCAGCAGGCTAAGGAATAAGAGAAGAGGCAGAAGCCGTGGAAAGAAGCAGGAGCGGGGGCTTTTTCGTGGAGGGCGTGGGTTGTTGTGCCAGATGTCTGTAGGAGGGCTTTCGCCAAAAACGGTCTGATATGACCGGAGGGTTTCCTGGAACCAGTCGTTGTGCCTGGCCTGTTCCGGCGGCCCGCCTTTGGAGGGATGGTGGTGTAATTTCCGGCCGAGGACTTTTGTACAGAATTCTTCCCAGTAGTTCTCCGTGTAAAGCAGGTGCTTGTGCCATACCTGGTCGATCACATAGGAGGGCGAGGCGCCGGTAGGGGAGATGCAGCAGAGGTAGACAAATTTACGGTACTCTGCAATGGCCCTGCCGGTGAAGTGTTCGTCCCAGTTGTTTTCCCGGGCCAGTTTTCGCGAGAAGGGAAGCGCTGCCGTGGGATCATCCAACTGAAATGCTGTAATCCCTTGCCATAGCGGGTCTTGTCTGAATGTCGTCCCTTCGCGGATACGGGGTGTGATGTTTGTGGTTGTTGTCATATGTTCGTTTTTTATTTGAAAGTAAATTCGCTTTTTCCCATAATACTAGAATCTTCTGATTATCTTACAGCGTCTTTTTTTCGTCTTAAAATCGTATTATTATGACTAGGGAAGAGTTGGTTAACCTGGAACGCCTGATGAATTATATCTCCTGGCATTTCCTCCGTAAAAAAGAATGGAAAGACGTCTCTAAAACAGAATGGGCGCATGTTGCGGGTGAATTTAACGCCCTGTTGGACAAACAGCGGAAACAGAGAAAACTGTCAGTAGCGTCCCTCACTTTCGGGGACAATTATTTCTACGAGCACCTGATCATCAAAAAACTAAAGCCATGGAAAAACCGGACCGCCGCGGCCGCTATCAGCAGCCCCAATTTCTCCCGGCTGAATACCATTGCTAACGCGCTGGGATATACGAATTACATCGATTTTATCAACACCGCTACTGAAGGATTTCCTTTCCATGAATTAAAAATCAATATCCCGCTGGCACCGGTCAACCATAAGCTGCTGGAGCACCTGGTAGGCTACTGGTACTGCTACAACCGCAACCTGCCCATGCGTGACCAGGACGAGGGCGACCGTATCTGGCGTTCTTCCCTGGAAATATACCGTTCCGGCGATGAATACCTTGTAGAGCGCACCGGCCGCGACAACCACATGTATTATGGCAAAATCACTTCCTTTGCCAATTATCTCTTCATCATCATGAACAGCACCACTTTCATCCGGCAACGCCATTTTGTGGGCCGGCTGAAAGATGTGGAAGACAAAATGAAACGCCCGGGCTTCCAGGTCAATGAACTTTCTTTCATCAGTACCTGTGTGAGCTTCACGGAAGAGCCCATTGCCCTCTACGAAATTTTTGACCGCGTACAGCATGCCCGCGATTTTGAAAAAGTATCGATAGACCTGCCCTTCGATAGCCCGTTGCTTCCAAAACATATCATGACACACCTCAGAGACGTACGAGAAAACCGTATCATGGAACACTAAGCCAGATCCGGATTTCGAATGTTCAGAAATGGACAGCGCATGTTTTAAAACCGTACATTTATCTTGAAGTGCAAAAGATAATATATTGGTTTTCAATGTGTAAAAACATGGCATTGTCTTTTTACTGCAGTGATAAACATACAACTGTTCAATGATCAGGAACTACTTTAAAATCGCTGTCAGGAACCTTGCGCGCAGCAAGGGATATGCCGCTATCAATATCTTCGGACTGGCAGTGGCGCTGGCCACCTGTCTGCTGATCACACTTTTTGTGGTGGACGAGCTGAGTTATGACCGCTACCATCAGAAAGCAGACCGCATCTACCGCGTAAATGCGGATTTCCTGGTGAACGGTAATGCCTTTCGTGAGCGGTACACGCCCGCACAGATGGGCGCTACCATGCTGAAGGACTTTCCTGGCATCGAAAATTATGTAAGGCTGCGTGGTTTCGGAGAGCGTTCGTTCCTGGTCAAAAAAGGCAATGAAACGCTCATGGAACAGAATGCCGGCTACGCCGACTCTACGCTGTTTGATGTGTTTACCTTACCTATGATGGCCGGCGATCCCAAAACGGCGCTGACCAAACCTTATACGATGGTCATCTCCCAAAAAATAGCGGAGAAATACTTCGGTAAAACGGAAGCCGCTATTGGTAAGGTCCTGCACGTTGATAATACTGATGATTACCTGGTGACCGGCGTTATTCAGAATATGCCGGCGGCCTCACATATCCACTTCGATTTTATCAAGTCGATGGCCAGCCTGGAAGACAGCCGTAACACTGCTTGGATGGCTGACAACTACGACACCTACCTGCTGGTAAGGCCAGGCGTCAGCGAAGCCACCCTGCTCGGGTATCTCAAAACGCTGACCAAAAACTATATGGACGAGCCGCTGAAAAAAATGGTCGGCAGCAATATCGAAGAGCTGGAAAGAAGCGGCAACCATTTTCGTTATGACTTATTACCGCTCACTAAAATACACCTGCATTCTCCATTTACCAATGAAGTGGAACCGGGCGGCAATATCCAGTACGTATATATATTCGCGGTAGTAGCGGTATTTATTCTGCTGATTGCCTGCGTGAATTTTATGAACCTCTCAACTGCCCGCTCTGCTGGACGTTCGAAGGAAGTGGGCGTACGTAAGGTACTGGGCTCGCAGCGCACCAATCTCATTACGCAGTTCCTGACAGAGTCCATGCTGACAACCCTGATCGCCGCATTGGCAGCGATTGTGCTGGCTTTACTGTTGCTGCCTTATCTCAATCAGGTGGCAGGCAAATCCATTACATGGGACATGTTGCTGAATAAATGGCTGCTGCTGGGCATGCTGCTCACCGTTTTTGTGGTAGGATTGCTGGCAGGCAGTTACCCGGCATTCTTCCTTTCGTCCTTTGAGCCGATACAGGTGCTGAAAGGTAAGCTGGCCATTGGTTTCCGGGGAGGATGGCTGCGCAACAGCCTCGTGGTCTTCCAGTTCTCCACGGCCGTGATGCTGATCGTGGGTACGCTGATCATTTATAGTCAACTGAATTATATCCGCAACAAAAAACTGGGTTACAACCGCGAACAGGTGGTGGTACTGAAAAATACGGCGTCGCTCTGGGTACATGCCGAAGCCTTTAAAGACGAAGTGTTGAAACTGCCGGGCGTACAAGCCGGTACCATGACCGACGTACTGCCGGTGTCCACTGTGATGAACACCAGTATTTTTTCCAAAGATGCGGCAGGCAGCGCCGGGCAGGTAAGTGGTTTGTTCGAATGGCATGTAGATGCGGATTATTTGAAAACACTCGGAATGCAGATCGCCAAAGGCCGGGATTTCTCGCCGGATATTCCATCCGATAGCAGTGCCCTGCTGATCAATGAAACAGCAGCTAAATTGCTGGGTTATGGCGACCTGAATGACCGTTTCCTGTATGCAAATAATGAAGGAGGCAAACCGCTGCGGATCATAGGTATAGTAAAAGACTTCAACAGTGGCACCCTCCACACTAAAATACCGCCTATTGTCATGCGGCTGTCGAAACGGCCGGACATGATGGCTTTCCGTATCCATACCAGCGATATCCCGGCACTGATCAGCAACATAGAAGATAAGTACCACAGTGTGGCCGGTATGGAAGGCCAGCCTTTTCAATACACTTTCCTGGACGATGATTTCAGCCGGTTGTATGCGGCAGACCAGCGCACCGGTAAGATATTTATTTCCTTTACCTGCTTCGCGGTCCTGATTTCGTGCCTCGGTTTGTTCGGGCTGGTGACCTATGCTGCCGAGCAGCGTACCAAAGAAATAAGCATCCGCAAGGTGATGGGCGCCAGCGTGGCCAGCATTGTAGCATTGCTGTCCCGCGACTTCCTGAAGCTGGTGGCGGTGGCTATCGTAGTGGCGTCACCGTTGGCCTGGTGGATCATGGACCGCTGGCTGCAGGATTTCGCCTACCGTATCAGTATCGGATGGTGGGTATTTGCCGTCACGGCCTTCCTGGCCATCCTCATTACCATCGTCACCATATGCCTCCAGGCAATAAAGGCAGCGAGGGCCAATCCGGTGGTGGCGTTGCGTTAATACTTTTCGTATATTAAGGGTATGATGTTTCGCTTATACCGATGGGCCGGTTGTCTGCTTTTGTTATGGCTGACGACCGGCTTGTACGCACAACCCGTAACCCCGGCGGATTATCACCTGAACGCTTATACGCTGCACGATGCAGCGTTGGGGGATGTCCGTTACTATATCTCTTCTGAAGGCCTTAACACTAAAAAACCACTGCTGTTACTCCTCGATGGCTCCGGGCACCTGCCACTGGCACTGCTGGTGAAGGAACCGCGGCGGATGGAGGTGATGAACACCTTCGACGCCGACCTGCTGAAACTGGCCAACCGCTTCCATGTGGTGATGATCAGTAAACCAGGCGTACCGTTCTGCGATACCATACAGGTACAGCGGGACACGGTGACCATGGAAGATGTGGACCGGCTGCTGCCCATGCCTTATATCTACCGTCATAAAGGAGGCCTCGAATGGCGCGCCCAGGCGGCTTCCCGCGTGATCGACGCCGTTTGCGCGAAGTTTCCGGTAGACCCGGCCCGCGTGTTGGTGTACGGTTATTCAGAAGGAGGGCAGGTGGCCCCTAAAGTGGCTGTGCTCAATAAAAGGGTGACCCATTGCGCCAGCATCTTCGGCAGCGGCCTCAATCAGCTGTACGACTTCATCGTGGATGCCCGCCAGGAAGCGATAAAAGGCCACATTTCCTATGCAGCGGCCCAACGGCGCGTGGATTCGTTGCTGCAACTGTTTGCAGATATCTACAAAAATCCGCAGGACACCCGGCAGGAGTGGGAGAGCAATACCTGGCAACGCTGGGCCAGTTATGGCGCAGAGCCGCCGGTGCAGCAGTTCACACAGCTGAATATTCCCTTGTTCGTGGTGGCAGGCATGCACGATGCCAATTCCCCGATTTACAGCCTCGATTACCTGCCGCTCGAGTTCCTGCGCCTCGGTAAGAAAAACCTCACCTACAAAGTATACCCCGTGGACCATTTTTTCCGGAACACAGCCAACCCCCAGGATGCCACCGACTACAAGTCGCAAATGCTGAATGCCCTGCTGCAGTGGCTGAAAGTACGCTAACGGAAAAATGCCATCTTATCTCCCGAAAAAAAATCTTTACCAAAAAAACATAAGTAAGCGAATATTCACTTATTTTTGAATCCTCAAACGTTTGTAGAAAAAATCATGCGGACCCGGAACACGGAAAAAATGGAACTCGTCAGAAACATGACGATGCAGATGGTAGCGACCAATGGTATTGAAAACTTTTCAGTCAACAGTCTCGCAAAAGCCTGTGGCATCTCTGTCGCCACTTTGTATATCTATTACAAAGACAAGGACGATCTGATAACGCAGGTGGCCATAGAGGAAGGCACCCGGTTGTATGACGCTATTTTGAAAGACTTTGATCCGGACCAGTCTTTTGAAACAGGCCTGTGGCAACAGTGGCAAAACAGGGCATACTACCTGATGAAGAATCCGTTGTCATCATCGTTCATCGAAAAGATACACATGTCCAGCTATAGTGAAAAAGTAGGAGAGGCCATCAGTTCCATGTTCTATCAAAGTATGGTGCGTTTTGTGGATGGTGCTATAAAAAGAAAAGAACTTGTTCCGCTTCCGCCGGAAGCCTGGTGGTCGGTAGCGTTTGCGCCGCTGTACACCCTGCTGCGCTTTCATTATCAGGGACGTAGTATTGCTAAAAAGCCATTTAAACTGACGGACGAATTGATCCGGCAAACATTTGAGGTCGTTGTAAAAGCTTTAAAACCATAATCTCCAGCCCTTATTTTCAATTATTAAACTACCATGCAAAAAGATACTACTAAGGTCCCCTTCACCGGGTATCAAAAATTTGTCGTGCTGATATTGGCGCTGACACAGTTCACCGTCATCCTTGACTTTATGATCATGTCGCCAATGGGTGACCTGCTCATGAAATCCATGGACCTCAATCCGAAGCAATTTGGTCTGGCGGTTTCCGCCTATGCCTTTAGTGCCGGGGCTTCCGGCCTGCTGACGGCTGGTTTTGCCGACCGCTTTGATCGCAAGAAGCTGCTCACGTTTTTCTACAGCGGCTTTATCCTGGGAACTATCTTCTGCGGCCTCGCGCACACGTACCCTTTGCTGGTGGCGGCACGTATCTTTACCGGGCTTTTCGGTGGCGTGATCGCTTCTATCTCCATGGCCATCATCACTGACCTGTTCGATATTCATCACCGCGGACGTGTGATGGGATACCTGATGATGGGCTTTGGCGCCAGCCAGGTGCTGGGCGTGCCCATCGGCCTTTTCTTCGCCAACCGTTACGGATGGTGGATGCCGTTCCTGCTGGTAGCAGGTTTTGCCCTGCTCGTAATGGTGCTGATACAGGTGAAACTAAAACCAGTGAACCAGCACCTGAAGGTACAGAGAGACAGATCTCCATTGGCGCACTTATGGAAAACTTTTGCCAACAGACAATACCGGATCGGTTATACCGGTACCGCGCTGGTGTCTGTGGGTGGCTTCATGATGATGCCCTTCGGTAGTGCCTTCGCTGTCAATAACCTCGGCCTTACCAACGAACAGCTGCCGGTCCTCTTTATGGTGTCTGGCGTAGTGGCACTGGTGGTACTGCCTTTGGTAGGTAAAATGGCAGACCGTATTGATAAATTTAAACTGTTTGCCATGAGTGCCGGTTGGATGATCATCATAGCACTCATCTACACAAGGCTTGGTCAGACGCCCTTTGTGATCGTTATGGCATGGAACGTCCTGCTGATGATCGGTATCCTGGGACGTAGCATTCCAAGTAATGCACTCATCAGCGCTGTGCCGCAAATGGAGGACAGAGGCGCTTTCATGAGTATCAATTCCTCCTTGCAACAAATTGCAGGCGGAGTTGCAGCTGCGATTGCAGGCATGATTGTCGTACAGAAAGATAAATACAGTCCGTTGGAAAATTATAACATTGTTGGTTATCTGATGACAGCACTCACCCTTGTCAGTATATGGACGGTGTATCGCGTGAGCGAGATAATCAAGGCCAGAATGCAGATGCAGAAAGCATAAGCGCGGAATCAAAAAAATAATTGTAAAGGTGTGTCCATATCGGCCACACCTTTTTTTATTTCTTTTTCAGTTGGATGATCACCCAGGTTGACCTTGTTTTTTCTTTCTTAATTATTAATAATCTGGTAACACGCTTCATTATTAAATCCTGTTTCCACGTTCTAGTTTTACAAAATCAATTTTATTACAAACCTGCTTATCAATGAGGAAAGTCACTGCGGTCAGTTTGCACTCGCATGGTGGATCTTTATGTACATCATCCTTCGGGCAATCGATTAAAAAACACATTTGTCACAACATCTTTATCAACCGAAAAGCCTTACAGATGTACGATTCCACGAATTGACAACTGAAACGCACGTCATTTGAATTTCTTCACGGGCATACATATACGCCCGGTAATCAATCATCATTTTCACACTAGCTAAATTAAAGCGCACTTTTATGAACAAATTTTATTTCAGTAGCCAGCTGCTGAATTTTTACGTAAAGGTTTTCTGTGCTTTTACGTGCATGGTCATATGCATCTGCCTCTTGTCACACGATGCGCACGCCCAGGGAAAATTCAGTGTCCAGGGTAAAATTACAGATGAAAAAAAACAACCGCTTCCCGGTGTCAGTGTATCTGAAGCCGGCACCAAGACAGGTGTTGTAACAGACGTTGACGGTCTGTACAAACTGGAGGTGAGCAGCTCCAATGCCACGCTGCACATCGCTTTCCTCGGCTACGACAGCAAAGATGTAGTGGTCGGCGGACAACACACTATTCATATATCATTAGCACCGCAACTTCGCCAACTCAATGATGTGGTCATCACCGGTTACGGTAAAACCAGCAAAAAAAATGTGGTAGGCTCCATCTCCTCTGTCAGCGCCGGTGAATTCACACAAGGTGTGATCAGCAGCCCCTCGATGCTGCTGCAGGGAAAGGTGCCCGGTCTTACTGTCACCAAAAGCGGGAATCCTAACCAATCGCCAACGGTTATACTGAGAGGTCCCTCTACCTTACGCTCCGGTGCGCAGGAGCCTTTTTATGTGATCGATGGCGTGCCTGGCGCTCCCATCGACCTGGTGGCGCCCGATGATATTGCCACTATCGACGTACTGAAAGATGGTGCCTCTACCGCCATATATGGCGCCAGAGCGGCCAACGGCGTGATCATGGTCACCACCCGCCGCCCTAAAACAGACCAGCTTCGCATCGCTTACAACGCATATGTAGGCATCGAAAAAGTAGCCAAACGCCTCGAAGTGCTTACCGGCGACGAACTCCGTAAATACCTCGCGGACAACGGACAGGTGCTGGCACCAGCCAACAACGACACTGTTCCGGGCACACAGAAACTGGTCAATACCGACTGGCAGAACGAAGTACAACGCACCGGTGTTTCACAGAACCATAACCTGTCTGTTATGGGTGGCTCTAAAGCCACTACCTATGGTTTTAGCGTGAACTACCTCGACAACCCGGGCATCATCAAAGGCTCTGCCCTTAACCGTATGAGCATACGGGCCAATGTTGGTCAACGTGCCTTCAACGACCGTCTGCGCCTCGATTTCTCTGTGTTCAATTCTTCCACCAAACAGGACAATGTGCCAGACGCGGTATTGTACAATATGCTCAACTACCTGCCTACGGTGGCGGTTACACGTCCTGACGGCAGCTTCACGGAAGATTTTGCCGGCAACATCAGAGGCAGCAACAACCCGGTGGCACTCATCGCTAATAATAAAGACCAGACCAAATCTTCCCGCTTCCTGGCCACCGGCCTGGCAGAAGTGAAGATCCTGCCCGGTCTTACCTATACCGCCAGCCTCACCACACAGCGCGAACAATTTAACCGCAACGTATATTACAACAGCCTCTCCGTACTCGCCAAAGGCAACGGCGGTAAGGCCAATCGTATCGCCTGGGCAAACACCCGTAATATCATCGAGTCTTATTTCAACTACGATAAGACCGTCGGAAAACACAACTTCAAAGTACTGGCTGGATACTCCTGGCAGGAAGACCGTAGCGGCGATGGTTTCGGCGTAACCACCCAGGGCTTCGGCAGCGATGCGCTCTCCTGGAACAACCTCGCTCTCAGCAATCCACCTGCCGGCACAGTCGTATTCGACAACTCCGCACAGACCACCCTCACCACGCTGCGCCTCATTTCCTACTACGGCAGGATCAACTACCAGTACGCAGATAAATACTACGTACAGGCCTCCCTGCGTAATGACGGCTCTTCCGCTTTCGGTAAAAACAACCGCTGGGGCTATTTCCCCGCTGCATCAGTGGGATGGCGTATCAGCCAGGAATCGTTCCTGAAAACCGTACGCGCGCTGGATGACCTGAAACTCCGCGTGAGCTACGGCATCTCCGGTAACTCCCTCGGCTTCGATCCGCTCACGGCGCAACTGCAATACAGCACCGTAGGCCGTTACTATGATAACGGTCAGCTGATCAACGCCATCGCGCCGGTACAAAACGCCAACCCCGACCTGAAATGGGAACGTACCGCCATGTTCAACGTGGGCGTGGACTTCACCCTGCTGAAAGGTAGACTGAGCGGCGCTATCGACTATTACGATAAACAAACCTCCGACCTCATCTGGAACTACCCGGTGTCCACTACGCAGTACATAGCCACTACCTTGCTGGCCAACGTAGGCAAAGTGAGCAACAAAGGCGTGGAAATCGTGCTGAACGCAGATGTGATCAGAGGTAAGAATTTCACCTGGAGAACAACTGTCAACGCTTCCCATAATACCAATAAAATCAGCTCGCTGGCCAACGATCAGTTTACCCTGAAAGATATCCCAACTGCTATCCTCGGTGGTAAAGGGCAGTCAGGCAACTGGAGCCAGAAAGTGCTGGAAGGCCAGCCTATCGGCACTTTCACGTTGTTCCACTACCTCGGTAAAGACAAAGATGGTATCTCCACCTATCAGAAAGCCGATGGCACCGTTACCACTTCGCCCAGCACCGCTGACCTGATGGTTGCCGGTTCCGCGCAACCGAAAGTCACCTACGGATGGAGCAACACCTTCCTGTATAAAGGTTTCGATCTGACCATTTTCATTCGTGGCGTGTCCGGCAACAAAATCCTGAACGCTACGCTGGCAGCCATCAATACACCGACCGACGCTAAAATGACCAACATCTCCAAATTCACGCTGGGAGAGTCTTACAACGATAAAAACTCCTTCCTGATCTCTGACCGGTTCCTGGAAAATGGTTCTTACCTCCGCATGGACAACCTCACCCTGGGTTATACTTTCAAAACGAAAAGCCAGTATATCCAGTCCATTCGTGTATACGGTAACGTTAACAACGTATTTACCATTACCAACTACAGGGGTATTGATCCGGAAATTGACCTCGGCGGCCTTACACCGGGTATCGACGTACGTAACTACTATCCGAAAACCCGTTCCTTCATTTTTGGTGTGAACGCTACTTTTTAATCATGAACGTTAAGCTACTGATGAATATGAAACTGCATAAATTACTGAATATAACCCTGGCAGCGGCCGTGGCCCTGTCCGGATGCCGCAAGCTGGATGTGGACGTGGAATCCCGTTACACGCCCGGTAACTTCCCCACCAACAACGCTTCCTACGCAGCGGCAGTAGGCGCGGTATATGCCCAGCTGGCCAACTCCAAATCCGGCGACGCCACCTACTTCATGAACGGTACCGGTTTCAGCTACGGCGTGGACTACTGGATGCTGCAGGAACTGAGCACTGACGAAGCCATCATCCCCGCCCGTGACGGTAACTACGACGACGGTGGTAAATACCGCTTCCTGCACCTGCATACCTGGACCGGCAACCTGCCTTTTGTGATCAGCTCGTGGCAATGGGGCTTCGGTGGCATCAATATCGCCAACAACGCGATGAACCTCGTCAAAAGCCTGCCGGATGGTCCACAGAAAAATACTGCTACCGCTGAACTGAAAGCCATGCGCTCTTTGTTCTACTTTTTTATGATGGACTCCTTCGGCAACGTTCCCATCGTAGATACGTACCCGGTGGCCTCCCTGCCGGAAACCAAACCACGTAAGGAAGTTTTCGCCTTCATCGAAAGTTCGCTGAAATCGGCGCTGCCTGATCTGCCCACCAAAGTGGACGGCTCTACCTATGGCCGCGCTACCAAATGGATGGCATTTGCCCTGCTGCAGAAAATGTACCTCAACGCGGAATACTACACCGGTACGCCCCGTTATACAGACGCAGTGGCCATGGCAGACAGTATCCTCATCAACGCGCCCTACACGCTGGACGGCGATTACAGCTCGATCTTCAAACCGGACAACGGTCCGCAGATCCGGGAAACCATCTTCGCCATTCCTTATGACGCCAATCTCATCCCCGGTTGCCACTTTACCCGTTTCGGCCTGCATCCTTTCCTGAAAGCGAAGTTCGACCTGCCGGACGCTTTCGGCCCCAGCGTGGCGCTCAGTACCATCGCCGATTTCTACGCTTTCTTCAACCTGCCCAACGACGTGCGCAACAACACCTGGCTGGCAGGAGGGCAATACAATAAAGATGGCTCAAAAAATATCGTCCGCACCAGCACCAAAACACTCGATGCCTCCTCCCAGGGACCTGACCAGCCTATCGACTGGTGGGTGACCATTACACCGGAAATGAAACTCAAACCCGGCGGCGAAGGAAAACTGGACGTAGGCAACGACCTGCTGGGACAACTCAAAGGCGTTCGCTCTATCAAATTCTATCCCGACAAAAACATCAATACGTCCACCCGCTTCCAGAACAACGATATGCCCGTGTTCCGCCTTTCTGATGTGTTGATGATGAAGGCAGAAGCGATCCTTCGCGGTGCTGCGCCTACAACGGTGAACGGGGAACTGCAAACGGCCGATGTGCTGGTAAATAAAATCCGCAGCCGTGCCGGTACTATACCGGTGGCCGGTATCACGCTCGACGACATGCTCGTGGAACGCGCCCGCGAATTTGCCTGGGAAGGATGGAGAAGAAATGACCTGATCCGCTTCGGTAAATTTGAAGGCCAATGGGGCTTTAAACAGAAAGACAATGATGTGTTCCGCCGCATATTCCCGATCCCGGAAATAGAACTGGCGCTGAACCCTAAACTGACCCGTAACCCGGGATATTAGGCCATTTGATTATTTAATCATTTAGTCATTTAAATATTTAGGGGGCTGTTTATCATAAACGGCCCCCTAAATATTTAAATGACTAAATGATCAAATGTTCCTGGCTTTCCCAAGACCCACACGGTACTTGTCCGGTGTACCGGAAATATGGATATGCATAAAACGGCCCTTTTTGCCTTTGTCCACGCTTTCGATGGCGTCTACCTGGTCAGCGTCCACTTCCTCCCGCTTACGGCCAAATAAAGCCTGAAAACCCACCTGTGTCACCATCCGCATAGGCACGCGGAGGTAATAGTTCATTTGCAGGTCCAGCGACTGTTTGCCAGAAACTTCTATATACCCCAACGAAGAGTTGATGTTCATGTTGGGTATTTCCAGTGTTCCGTTTTTAAAGGTCAGTTTATTCCGCAGGGTGTCAAATCGCACCATGCGCAGGTTTTTGTCCTTGAAATAGGAGGACATGGCCTGCATTGGCCCGAAATCCATCAGTACGCCGTTGTGGATCTCTACGTCCATCTGGGCGGCTGTTTCGCTTAACACGGGCGTCATGTCCGGATGCAGCCGCACATGACTTTTGATATGTCCGGAGAGCCTGCCTTTCAGGTTGTTGTTGAGCACCATGTCCTGCCCGAAGTTGTCAAACTTCAGCAGCATCCTGGTCATGTCCACACTGTCTAGCCGGATACCACTGCGGAAATAGAGTTTGGCGGGGTCGGAGGCATTAAGGACGCCACGCATCCCGATATGGCCGCCGGCCATCCGTACGGAAATGGTGTCTACCTTCACGCGCTGGTCTTTCTGCATATGCACATTGGCCAGTACTTCCTTCATCCACAGCCGTTGATAGCGTATTTTTCCGATGTTGACCTGCGCGTCAAAATTACTAAAGGGGATTTTGAAGATATTGAAGCCTGCGGCATGCAGACTGTCGTTTTCCCGGACGGTAGTGGGTTTGAGCGGTGCTTTGGCCTGTGCGGTATGATCTGCGAAGTCATAGTTCATCAACTCGTCCACATTCAGGTACTGTGATTTGAAGCTGAAGAAATTGTTGCGTTCTTTGCCCTGCCTGTCAGGCCCGGCATACAGCTTGAGGTTCATATCAAAATCAGTGGTGCCTATTTTACCGGTGAGCGTATCTACAACGAGATAGCGGTTGGCGCCATAACGAATTCTCCCCTTGATATTTTCCAGTTGTATCGGATGTTGTTTGAGCGTACCGGAAATATTGGCGATATGGGCGTCTACCCGTTTGAAGACGGTGTCATAACGCATGTTGAGCCTGGCCCTTAACCAGAGTTTTCCTGCTTCTTCATACCAATAGCCCTGTGGGATGAACTTACGCCCGCGCGGGCCGATCAGATCGTTGACGGCGATACGGTCCGACTTCAGGTCGAACGCCAGTTCGGTACGGCCTTTTTTGATTTTGTTGAACCAAAGCGGGTAGTTATTGAGCCTGGCTTTAAAGGCAAAGCCGCTGCTGTCGATATGACCGCTGAAGTTGCGTATCAGCAGGCTGGTATCGTTGATGGTGATGTCTGCGCCGAAATCATGCAGCGCATGCGGATATTGTTTGAAGGCCGCGCCGAGGTTAGTCAGCCGGAAAGTTCCTCTGGGCAAGGGGTTGGGATGCAGCAGTTCTTTGACTGACGTCTCCAGCGCCAGGCCGATATGGAAACCGGAAATCACTTCCTGCCTTAGTACTTTATGGGTACTATCTGCCAGCATCAGTTCCCCGGGATGAATGGCATCCCCGGACGCCCTGAAGGTGATGGCGATGGGCTTCTGTTGCGCGTGGAAGATGGCAGGCAAGTCGCTGACAGACCCACTGGCCTTTATATCGGAGCTGCCTATACGAAAAGCGATGGAATCGAGTTCCAGTCTGCCGTTGCGCAGTTGCGCGTGCAGGTTCATTTTGCGAACGGGCAGGGGATAGTTGGGTATACGGAATTCCAGGTTGCTGACGGTCAGCTCGCTTTGGACGCCTTCTTTCAGTTTGGCCAGCTGTTGTTCAGGAAGATGGATGTCTACCAGTTCCTTGAAGTTCATGTTCAATGCGATCTGTCCCTGCAGCTGTTCCAGGTCTTTGATGCCCAGGAACTCGCCCACAAACTTCAGGTCCAGCTCGGAATATACCTGCATCACGATTTGCGGGTCAGTGAAGTCTTTCATGACGAAATTACCTCTGAAAACACCCTGTCCCGGCCTGGCATTGATGCCAAGAAGGTGCAGCTCGGAAGTTTTCAGCGTATGGGCGTCGCCGTTGGTATAGTACCCTTTGAAGCCCAGTGAATCTACCTTACGGTCGATGTTTTTGTTCTGGAACCATACATTTTCGCAGCCGAAATTGACCCTGATAGCGGGAAGCTCGTTTTTTGAGAGTTTCCCTTTGACGGTGCCGTCGAAAAAGATGCGGCCGTCGCGGCGGTATTTTTCCATCATCGTGGCGATGTCGTTCGGCACCAGCGCAAAGAGGAGGTTCAGGTCTGGCCGGTCGCCTTTAACCTGTAGGTCCAGCCATGTTTCTTTGCCCAGCACGGCGTTGCCGGCCAGCGAGAGACTGGCATTTTCCAGTTTGACGGTACTGGGCGAGAGGAACAGCTGGTTTTTACGGAGGTCGTAGTTGCCTTTCAGGTCCAGCGACACTTTGCGGTTGCGGAACAACGTGCTGTCGGTGCGGCTCGTGAAATCGAACAGCATTTTACTGTCCAGTTCCAGCGCCATGCTATCGCCCTCCATCTTAAAAGAGGTTTTCATTTTATCAATATGGGACACCATTTTCCAGCCGGACACGGCGTCCAGATAAGTCACATCGATATTTTTCAGGATGACCCTTTTCAGGTCGAGGCTCAGTGCCTCTGCGCTGTCGGCGACGGCAGTAGCCACGCTGTCGGACTTAAAGGCATGTGCCTTGATCAGGTCTACTTCGCCATTGGCGGCACGGGCAATATGTACGTTACCGTTAGCCACTACAACGATACGCACCTGGTAGCGCCCCCGCAGAAGGTCTGGGAGACTGAAACCGGCATACAGCCTTTCCACTTCGTACAAAGGTTTCCCGTCCATGCGTTTGTTGGCATAAAAACGAACATGGTGTAAGGCAATGGACATATAGGGGAAATTGCTGAAAGGAGAGATGCTGCTTTTCTCCAGCACCAGTTCACCGGCAAATTGTTTATTCAGCTCGTCAACTGCCAGTTGGGTCAGGCGCTGTTGCTGACTGTACAGAATACCACCTGCGATGCCGGTCAACAGCAACAAGGCAGCCAGCGATATCAGCACCACACGGATGATTTTTTTTCCTGCTTTCATGTTAAAGGCCACTCTGAGGCGTAAAAATATTTAAAATATGCGCGGGGTGTATATGGACGGATGTTGGGGATGTGTTAAAGTTTTGCAGGATAAGTAAAGTTGCTTTATTATTTTTAGCGGTGATGAAAATCTGATCGTATGATGAAAAAATATGCTGCTCTGCTGGCAGCCACCACACTGGCTTTGACGCTGCACGCACAGGAAACGAAGTTGCCAGGCCACGCCGGCAACCCGGTCATACCGGGATGGTATGCCGACCCTGAAGGCATGGTGCTCGGTAAAAAATACTGGATATTCCCCACTTTTTCCGCGCCGTATGAACAACAGGTGTTTTTCGATGCTTTTTCTTCCGATGACCTTGTCCACTGGAAAAAACATCCGCGTATCCTGGATTCTGCCGCCGTCAAATGGGCTAAACGCGCAATGTGGGCGCCCGCTGTGGTCCAAAAAGGGAAACAGTATTTTTTCTTCTTCGGCGCCAACGATATTCAGCATAATGGCGAACGTGGCGGTATAGGCGTGGCCGTAGCCGACAAACCAGAAGGCCCTTACCGTGATTATCTCGGCAAACCGCTGGTAGACAGTATCTTCCATGGCGCTCAACCAATCGACCAGTACGTGTTCAGGGACAAAGACGGGGCTTATTACCTGATCTATGGCGGATGGGGGCACTGTAATATCGCCCGGCTGAAAGATGATTTTACGGGCTTCATACCATTTGCTGATGGTACTGTTTTCCGGGAGATAACACCCGAAAAATACGTGGAAGGACCTACGATGTTTATGAAGAACGGAAAGTATTACTTTATGTGGTCGGAAGGTGGTTGGACCGGCCCGGACTATTGTGTGGCCTATGCTATCGCCGACAGTCCTGTCGGGCCTTTTAAGCGCATCGGTAAAATCCTGGAGCAGGACGAAACCATCGCCAGGGGCGCAGGCCATCACTCGGTGATTCACAATGCCAAACACGACCAGTGGTTTATCGTGTACCACCGCCCACCGCTGGACAAAAAAGGAGCCAACGAAAGGGAAACCTGCATCGATAAAATGGAATTTAATGCAGATGGTACCATCCGCCCGGTAGTGATGACCAAGGAAGGCGTCGCCGCGCTGAAACTCTGAGTGGTCAGGCGCGGGCGCTGTTGCGGTCATTGGTCAGCATCTTGCCGGACGATGGAAAGATGCCGGGGGCGGCAGGCTGGCTTTTTCGGCGATGCTGCACAAATACAATAGTAGCGACAATACCTGTCAGCCCGGCAATGCATACGGTCGCCCGCGGGCCTATCCACTGGGCCATCAGGCCTGTCAGCAGACTGCCGATAGGAATCATGCCCTGGTAGGCCATGATGTAGTAACTGATCGCCCTGGCACGCATGGCCGGAATGGCGTGTGTCTGGATATAAGTATTGATGGCCGAGGTCTGCGCCATCATGCCTACACCGGACAAAGTCATGAATAACAGCGCCAGTGGCAACCAGCCGGCATAGGAGAGCAACACCAGGCTCAAACCAAATATCAGGCTGGAGGTGATCAGTATTTTGACCAGGTCTTTACCGGCCTTTAATTGCGCCATATAAATGGCCGCCGCAATGGAACCCAGCCCGGCAGCACTTTCAAACCAACTGAAAGTCCTAGCGCTGCCGTTAAAAATATCCTTGGCGAAAATAGGCATCAGGGTGTTGAAGGGCATCACCAGCAGACTGCTGGCGGTAAGCATCAGCAATAGGGAGGAAAGGTCCCTGTCATGGGAAATATATTGCCATCCCTCTCTCAGTTCTGCCCAGATACTGCGTTCTGACTTCACGATCACGGGCAGGTCCATCTTCATCATAAACAACGAAATCAATACCGGGACATAGCTGAGAAAGTTACCGGCAAAACAGATATCTTCCCCGAAGGTGCTCAGCACAATGCCTGCCAGCGCCGGACCGGCAATACGGGCGAAGTTGGCCATAGTGGAGTTGAGCGCAATGGCATTAGGAAGGTCCTCCTTGTTTTCTACCATTTCCATCATCAGAGACTGCCGGCAGGTAACATCAAATGCGTTGATAATGCCCTGTACGAGCGACAGGAAAATAATGCCGGGAATATTGTAAAACCGCAACAGGATCATCAGCGCCAGCGCGCCTGCCTGCGCCATCGAAATCACCTGTGTGATGATCATCAGGCGGTAACGGTTATGGCGGTCAATGTAACTGCCTGCATAAGGTGACAGGAAAAGGGAAGGAATAAGGCTGACAAAGCTGACCACACCCAGTAGTACCGCGGAATTGGTTAACCGGTACACCAGCCAGCACGCAGCTGTTTTCTGCATCCAGGTACCTATCAGGGAAATAGATTGTCCGTAAAAAAAGAGCCGGTAGTTCCGGGATTTTAAAGAGCGAAATACATCCATCAAAAATTTATTTATGAAAGCGGGAATGCCAGGCATTCCTTTTAATAATCTGATGGTGCAAATTTCGGTCAGATCGATATATTTGTAAAATAGATTGTTTTAATGATATCCATTGGTAAAAACGATTGATCTATGGAACTCCGGCAACTGGCTTATTTTGTGAAAGCCGCGGAAACAGCCCACTTTACGGAGGCTGCAGCGGCCATGTATATTACACAGTCCACCCTGTCGCAGCAGATCAAGGCCCTGGAAACAGAACTGGGCATGCCGCTGTTTGACCGTGTGGGCAAACACGTGCAGCTCACGGAAGCAGGCAGTGTGTTCCTGCTGCATGCCCGGCAAATACTCCTCGATGTGGAGAAAGGCAAACAGGCGATAGAAGGGCTGCAAAATCTGCTCACCGGCGAGCTGCGTATCGGCGCCACCTATGCTTTTACTTCACTGCTGCTGCCGGCATTGACGTCCTTTCCGGAGAAATATCCTGGCCTGCGCATCTTTGTGCATTATGGCAACACGGAAGAACTGGAAAGGAAGCTGCGGTCGTCTGAACTGGATTTTGTCCTGGCGTTTCATCAGCTGACGCCGGGCAAAGAGTTTGAAAGCCAGGAGCTGTTTATCTCCAAAGTAGTGATGGCAGTCTCTAAAAAGCATCCTATGGCGCAACTGAAGGAGATCAACCTGAAAAGCCTGGACGGGATGGAGATGATCCTGGCCTCTAAAGGCTTTAGTTCCCGCGATTTCCTCAGTGAGGTGCTGGAGAAACACAAAGTGTACCCGGCTGTGAGAATTGAGCTCAATGATGTGCATGCATTGTTGTCCATGCTGGAAGGCGGGCATTGGGTAACGTTGCTGAATGAACGGGCGCTCAACGGCTGGAAAAACCTGGTGGCGGTGCCTATCGCTGGCAAAGCCTTGCTGCGCAAGGCTTATGTGCTCTGGCAGAAAGGGACTTACCGCAAAAAGGCGGCAGACCTCTTCGTGAAGGAGCTGTTAAAAAGCATAGAAAAACAAAAGCAGTAGTCCTTACTGTGCGTCCATCACCTGTAGTGCCCCGTACTTAAAATATTTATCAAAAGTGGTCAGGAAAGTATTGAGACTGGTAAATCCCAGCCGGTCCATAATGGTGGTCACCGGTGTGTTGCGGGTGCTCAGCATTTCAAAAGCTACGGCCATTTTTTCCTGTAATACCAGCTCCGGTATGGTCAGGTGGAACTCCTGCTCAAACGGGCGGCGTAGCAGCGCTTCTTCCACGCCAAATTTCTGTTGCAGCATTTTGTAGGTCAGTGGTTCATCAAGATGGTCCAGGATGTAGCGGAAAATCTCGTACAACTGCTGCCTTTTGGCTTCGTTCATCATAATGGGCGCCGGTGCTATCAGCCGCCGGGTGTAGTTGCCGTAGAAGTCGGCAGCATTGCGGCGAAAGAAACTATAGGCGCTGTTGCCGATGTATTTGGCCCGCAGGATACGGTCACGTATCAGGCGGCTCACAGGGTTTAGGAGGAATGGCGCCTTATGCAGCGGTTCTGTCACATTGGAAACCGGAATGGCAGCCAGTGCGCTCAGCAGGGGAAATTCCCGTGCCAGCTCTTTCAGGGCGTAAGGTTCTATATTGATATGAAAGCTGAGTGGTTGTGAAGAGCCAGGCAGTGGCGGTTCTTCAGCCGCCATAACGTTGAAGAGGCTGACTTCTTTTTCCAGCTGTTGGCGGTTGTTGATAGTGCCCCGCATACTCTCTACGTCGTCGTACGCGTGAAGGGTGATCACCTGGTACTGCGAGTAGTGGCGGAGCTGCACGCCCGGCCGCATCTGAATGCTGTGCACCCAGATAGAGAATTCACCGGCCCTGATGTTCTGATCAAGGATAGAGCCGTCTTTGTCTTCATGGTAATAAAACCGCGCATAGGGGATGAGTTGCCCCTGGAATGCAGCGGGAATGTCCTGGTGCGGCGTAAACGTCGTGTCATCCCTTTCGATGTACAGGATTTTGGTAGTTGATTTCATTTGGAAATGGTTTTGATCAGGACCTATTGCAGCAGCTTCATACTGTCTTCCGCCGGGTGCGCCGGGGCGGGCAGCAGTATGCCGGCCGGAAATGGTTCTCCGCCGGGGCTTGCGATGAATATCTTGTGAATGGCCGGGGAGGTGTCTATCACACCATGGGGACCATAATGGCGGGAGGCAATTGTCTTCAGTCCGGCAAGGGTTACGCTGGAAAAATAGAACTGCTTTTTGCGCCAGGCATCGGCCTCCTGTTCTGTAAAGCGCTGTACGTCAAATGTGCGGGCGCTGTCATTGTAAATGGCCTGTTGGCCCGGCTGCAGCACTATCTGCCGTCTGCCGGCGATCATACGGAGGGAGCCTTCGGTAAGGGATATACGAATATGACGGGGATCTTTGGTATTGACGTGAAAACTGGTGCCCAGTACCTGCACTGTGCTGTTGGGAAGTTGCAGTACAAATGGCTGGTTGGGATTGGCCGCTATCCGGAAGTAGGCTTCGCCCTTCAGGAATGTTTCCCGTACGGCCCTGGTGAAGCTGAAGGGAAACTTCAGTTCTGTGCCGGCATTGAGCCAGATTTCCGTGCCGTCTGCCAGCGTTACTTTATAGTGGCTTGCCTCCGGAACGGTCAGGGTATTGATGCCGGATGGCAGGTTAACGGCAGACTGCAGGGAGAGCATGCCTGCCTGTACGGCCAGTGGCTGCTGATCAATGGTGAGGACGGCCGGTGTGGCGGGCAACTGGTGAACAGTCCCGTCGGCCAGGGCCAGTGTGGCCACCGGCGACGCTGGCAATGATTCCGTATTGGCGGCTACGGTGACGCCATATCGACTATAAGCATACCAGTAAGCCGCAAATACTGCAAGGAATATGCTGACAGCGATGCCCCACCTGAACAGTGGCGGACGCACCGGCCCATCGGTAATGCTATAGGTATTGCGCCAGGGCGCGTGTTCCTGCAATTGCTTGCCGCTTTCAATCGTGTTCCACATTTCACGGGCTTCCGGTACTTCTTCCAGATAAGTGTCCAGTAATGCCTCATCGGCAGCCGAAATAATACCGGCTTTCTTTTCGGTCATTAACTGAAATATGGTCGTAAGATTTTTCATCAATCAATATAACAGAAATATTATCGGGGCGGGGTAGTTCAGAAGCGGATTTTTTCAAGCAGTTGCCGAAGCGTCTTCAGGGCGGAGGCCACGTGTTTTTTGACGGTTTCTTCGCTGATGTCCATCACAGCGGCAATTTCCTTGCGGGTTTTATGTTCCTGGTAGGCCAGCCGGAATACCTGCGACTGTTTCTGGGGCAACAGGTTGATGGCGCCTTCCAGCTGCGCACGCAGCTCATTCTTTTCCAACCGGCTGTCGGGAGTTATGTAGGGAGGATACTGCAGCCAGGAGAGCCGCTTCTTTCGGGTTTCGTCTTTTGAAATCCTGTTCAGGCAACGGTTTTTGATGCTCACAAAAAGAAAATTCTTCAGCGTGGGTATCGTGTTGAGGTCTATTCGCTTATATAAGGCCTGCTGCCAGAAATCGATAAAGAATTCCTGCACCAGCTCCTGGGCCTCTTCCTGGTCCTGGAGTATGGTCATGGCGGTAATCAATAACCACTCACGGTAAAGATGGTAGAAATGGTCAAAAGCTTCTACGCTACCGGTCTGTAGGGCCGCCAGTAATTCAATATCGTCATGATGGACATTCATGCTTTGTATGCAGTTAAGCTGCCGGGGGAGGGTATAAGCCCCGGAAATAGCTGTCCCGCGCTGGTTTTCATCATACAGTGTAATGATTGATTGGGTATCTGTTCCTGGCAAACATAATTTTCAGGTATATTCGATCTGTAACCGTCCGACGGATTTTCCGGAAGATAATGAATTTGTTAATCAATTGTTAATCGTACTTGGATTTACTAAACCGCTAACGAGCTGTTAACAAAAAATATAATAGATTGATATACATGTAGATATAAAAATTTAGAGGACGGAAACGGCCCATGGGAGGGTGGAAAAAAATACACAAATGAACAAAAAGAAATCCCTGTCTTAAAAAAGACAGGGACCAACGATTTTTATCACGGGAAGATTACTTTTTAGGCTTGCGTTTTTTAGGCTTACCATATTTCAGCATCATTTTATCCTTATGGCTGATCTTACGGTTCGTCTTCATATTTTTAGCCAGCTTCTGGTGGAAAGCGGGGCCGGCATCTTCGCGCTTGGGCGCCTTCACCAGCGTATTGCGCATAAATACTTTGGGTTTCTCATCTTCGGTCAGTACATCAGAAATCACCAGGTCTTCGGGTAAGGGCCTTTCGGGGATGCTATAGTTCATCAACCCCTCAATGGCAGCCAGTTCTTCTGTCTCCTGGTCTTTGGTCAGCAGAATGGCAATCCCCTTTTTATCTGCACGGCCGGTCCTCCCGATACGATGAATATAATTTTCCGGTACCTCCGGCGTGTCAAAGTTGATCACATGGCTTACCTCTGCAATGTCCAGTCCTCGGGCAATGATATCTGTCGCAATCAGGAAACGGTAAGCGCCTGCCTGGAACTGGTTTACGGTATTAAAACGATGGTTTTGTTCTTTATTGGAATGAATAACGCCCACTTTGTCCGGGAACTTGGCCTGTAACTGCTCATACAGGTCGTCTGCCAGTTTTTTCGTGCCCGCAAAAATGAGGGTTTTGACCATGGTCTCGTCCCGGGTGATGAGCAACTCCAGCAGATTGACCTTGGTATTGAAATTTGGCACCCGGTACAGCACCTGGTCAATGTTTTCCAGCGGCGTGCCTGTAGGTGCCGCTTCTATCATAACAGGATTGTTGAAATGCGTTTGTATCATCGCTTCCACCTCTTCTGTGATAGTGGCGGAGAACATCAGGTTTTGCCGGCGTTGCGGCAGCAGGTCCATAATGTTGGTCAGCTGCATCCGGAAACCCAGGTTCAGCATTTCATCTACTTCATCGATGATCAGTTTTTTGATGGACTTCACTTTGAGCGCGCCACTGAGAATAATATCGTATAGGCGTCCGGGTGTGGCCACCAGTATATCGACTTTGTCCTGCACCGCTGCCATCTGCGGATTCATGTTCACCCCGCCATATACGCCCATTACCTCCACACTCATATAAGTGGTCAGTTTTTTTATGGATTCCACTACCTGTACCACCAGCTCACGGGTAGGCACCATAATGAGCACCTGCGGATGTTTCTCTTTGGTAAACTTAAACTGCCGCAGCGTAGGCAGCAGGTAAGCAAAGGTTTTACCCGTACCGGTCTGGGCAATACCGCAAACATCCTGTCCGGACATGATCACGGAAAAGGCCCGTTGCTGTATGGTAGTAGGCTTTACAAAGCCCAGCTCGTCGAGTGCATTGCGTAAAGGTGTGTTCAGATTTAAATCCCCAAATGTCATGTTTCTACAAAATATGAACGGCGAAGGTAAACAATATTTTTGGCCTGTGGCTGTAAAGGCCCATTCCGCATGATTCCTGACAGCTTTTCGTTACATTTAAGCCAGCAAAATATTATTGGTATGAAGGATATACATGTTCAGGCAATACGCGTGCACGCCTACGGCGGATCAGATCAATTGCGCCTGGAAGAGGTGCCGGTACCGGCGCCGGGACCAGGGGAGGTGTTAATCAACATAGTGGCCAGCGGGGTTAATCCCATCGACTGGAAAATCAGGGAGGGCATGATGCAAAAACCATTGCCCTATATCCCGGGAGTGGAAGCTTCGGGTGTGGTAGTGGCCCTCGGCGAAGGGGTGACCGACAAGAAAGTGGGCCAGGCCGTATACGGCGCGGTAGACGGTTCCTACGCCGCCTGCGCGGTAGTGCCTTCGGAACAGTTGTTCCCCAAGCCCATGCATTTGTCCTTCGAGGAAGCTGCTGCCTGCGGTGGCGCTAAAACCGCCTGGGGCGCACTTTTCGATGTGGGCAAACTTACCAAAGGCCAACGGGTGCTTATTCATGCCGGCGCTGGAGGGGTAGGGCATTTCGCCGTGCAATTGGCATATCATGCCGGCGCGTACGTGATCGCCACCAGTTCAGCCGAAAATGCTGAATTCGTGAAATCCCTCGGTGCTTCTGAAGTGATTGACTACACGGCGGCGCCTTTTGAAACACAGGTCGCTGCCGTTGATGTGGTACTGGACACTGTCGGCGGTGACACACTTGACCGCTCCTATCAGCTGGTCAAACCCGGTGGTATGCTCTTATGCCTTGTGCAACAACCGTCGCAGGAAAAGGCCGCAGCAGCCGGTATCCGCGCGGTATGGGCAGGAACTAAAACACTGCATGCCATGCAGGAAGTGGCTAAATTGCTGGACAAAGACCTCATCAGGCCTTACGTCCGGAAAGTGTTTGTACCGTTGTCCAGCGCCGCTGCAGCACAGGACTATAGCCAGTTAGGCGGGCCGGGAAGAGGAAAGATCGTGTTGAAGATAGAGGAATAATCACTGCGCCCCATTCACCTCCTGCGCATCCGCCGCCGACCCGAATATCGTTTTCCGGTGTGCTGTGCCCCATGTATATAAAGCGTCAATCACCGGATTGAGCGTGTCGGCATAAGGCGTTAAGGTATATTCCACGCTCACGGGCTGACTGTCAAATACGCTGCGTTTGACCAGCTTATGTGCTTCCAGGTCTTTCAGCTCTTTGGACAATACTTTGGAGGTGATTTTCGGTATGTTCCTTTCGATGTCCCGGAAGCGTTTATGTCCCCGGGAAATGGCAATAATGATCGGTAATTTCCACTTGCCGTTGATCACGTCCAGCGCGTCCCGTACCGGCATGATCACGCCCAGGCAATCTTTGTGGTCTCCCGTTTCCATACATTTTTCTTTCGCTGTTAGGGCGAGGGGATGTTCTGCTGTTATATCTGCTCCCATACGATTTTTATATTTAGATATTTTTTTATGATTTAAATATTTATTATACATAATTGTTTGATGAATAAATATCTAAATGACAAAATGCTCAAATAAAGTCGGTAACTTTTTGTATAGCACTATCCTAAAGGTAACTGCTTACTTTTGGATAGCAAATATATTAACTTTGCAGGAGTTTCTTAAAATAAAGATGAATAAGATGAAAGTAGAAATATGGTCAGACATCATGTGCCCCTTTTGTTATATTGGCAAACGCAAATTTGAGGCGGCTTTGGACAAGTTCCCTGAAAAAGACAAGATAGAAGTAGAGTGGAAGAGCTTTCAGCTCAACCCCGACCTGAAATCCACGCCGGGAACAAATGTCTATGATTACCTGGCGGAACATAAAGGCATCTCCCGGGACCAATCCGTAAGAATGCACCAGCAGGTAACCCAGTCGGCCAGTGAAGTGGGACTGACCTATAACTTCGACAAGGCGGTGGTGGCCAACTCCTTCGATGCTCACCGGTTGATACAAATGGCAAAGGCTCAGAAACTGGGTGATGCGGCAGAAGAAAAACTCTTTATCGCTTATTTCACGGAAGGAAAAAATATCGCGGACCATGAAGTGCTGACAGACATCGGTGCGTCAATAGGCCTGGACCGCAAAGCGGTGGTGGATATGCTGGCGTCCGGCGAGTTTGCCGGCGAGGTAAACCTGGATGTGCGGGAAGCGGAACAGCTCGGCGCCCGTGGCGTGCCTTTCTTTGTACTGGACCGCAAATACGGCGTATCTGGCGCACAGCCGTCAGAAGCCTTTACACAAGCGCTTACGCAGGCGTTTGGCGAATGGCGCAAAACACAGCCACTCACAACGCTGGAAACAACGGAAGGGCCTTCCTGCGCACTGGACGGGACTTGTGATTAAGATCAGACCGGAGATGACATTATCTTATTAGCTTTGTTGTTCAAACTATCTGATTTATGTCGCTCCTTAAAAGGATCAACCCTTTCTCCAAACAAAATGACGAGACCGGCTTCGGTACCAATCCCAATGGTTACGGAGGCCGGTTCATTAACCGCGACGGCACCTTTAATATCCGCCGCGAAGGCCGCCCGTTCTGGGACCGGTTTAGCGTCTATCACACACTGCTCAACCTTCCGGCCTGGAAATTCACCTGCGTGATCCTCCTGTTTTATTTCTCGATCAATCTGTTGTACACCGGTATCTATTGGATGCTGGGGGTAGACCAGTTCCAGGGCATCATCGGGCAAACTCCCTGGATGCGATTAAAAGAGATTTTTTTCTTCAGCACGGAAACCTTTACCACAGTAGGTTATGGCAGGGTAAATCCCATTGGCGACGGTGCCAATATGGTGGCGGCCATCGAAGCCATGTCGGGCTTTCTCTCCTTTGCGGTGGCCACCGGTCTCATGTATGGCCGTTTCTCGAGGCCAAGGGCGCACCTCGTATTCAGTGACAATGCGCTGATCGGCCCCTATAAAGACATGACCGGCCTGATGTTCCGCTTCGCCTCCTATAAAGACAACCATACGCTCACCAATGTGGACGTAACAGTAACGATCGGTCTGCAGGTAATGGAGAACGGTACACCGGTATACAAATTCTACTCCCTGCCGCTGGAAAGAGGAAAAATAGAGAGCCTTTCCATGAACTGGACCGTCGTACATCCCATCGATGAAAACAGCCCGTTGCTGGGCTTTACCGCAGAAGACATGCGTAACGCTGACGTGGAGATTTATGTGCTGGTAAAAGGCTTTAACGATGTATACGCCAACACGGTATTGCAACGTACTTCCTACACCTATGAGGAGATACAGTTCAACCGCAAGTTTATTCCCATGTACCGGGAAAGTGAAAACGGCAGGACCACCATTCTGGAATTACACATGCTTAATAAATCCAGGGAAACAAACTGATTTACAGATTTTTTGATTTTGCGAATAAAAGCGAAGACCAAAGCGGTATCAGCTACCTGCTTTGGTCTTCGCTTTTATCAGTTTGGGAAATCAAAAAATCCCTAAATTTTTCTCCGGGAAATCATCAGCAGGCCGATATACGTAAAGGCGCCGTTAATGATCAGCAGTTCCAGTCCAATCTGGAACTGTTTGAACAGCACGGATTGATTGGTGTCCACCACGTAGCAGAGCAGTGGCGCCACCACACAAACGATCGGCACCAGGCGGTCGTTGACGGTCCGTTTGCTCAGGATGCCAAAGGCGAAGAGGCCAAGCAGCGGCCCGTAGGTATAAGTGGCCACTTTCAGGATCACGCCGATCATACTGGGGTTGTTCACCCATTCAAATACCATGACAAACAGCAGGAAGATAAATGCCATCATCAGGTGGATACGCTGACGTACCTTCTTTTTTCTGGCTTCGTCCCAGTCGCTGCGACGTTGTATGTCCAGGATGTCTATGCAGATAGATGAGGTGAGGGCCGTCATGGCGCCGTCAGCGCTGGGGAACAGCGCAGAGATCAGCGCAATGATGAAGATCACGGAGATCACCGGAGGCATGTGGCGCAGGGCCAGTTCAGGGAACAACGCATCGCCGCTGGCAGATACCTGTACTTGTGAGCCGTAGAGGTTCAACAGCCCCCCCAGGAACAGGAACAGGCCAATCACCACTAACATGATAAATGCCAGGGACACCATGTTTTTCTGGGAGTCGCGCAGGGTTTTAACAGAAATGTTTTTCTGCATCATCTCCTGGTCAAGGCCGGTCATGGTTATGGTGATAAACGCTCCGGCCAATATCTGTTTGACAAAAAACAGCTTGCTGTTGGGATCAAATTCGAAAATACGGGTAAGCCCTTTTTCCTGCATGGCGCTGATACTCTGGCCCATGTCCATGTGCATGGCATGCAGGATGTAAAATACGCAGATGATCAGGCCTGCCAGCATACAGGTGGTCTGCAGGGTGTCGGTATACACGATCGTCTTCACGCCGCCTTCATAGGTATATACCAGGATCATAAAGAGAATGATGAGGGTAGTAAGCCAGAAGGGGACCCCAAAGCTGGACAGGATGGCGTCTTGCAGGATACGCACCACCAGGTACAGCCGGGCGGTTGCCCCCAACGTACGTGACAGGATAAAGAAAGATGCCCCTGTTTTGTACGACATCACCCCAAAGCGCGTGTTCAGGTAGTTGTAAATGGAAGTCAGTTGCAGCCGGTAATAAAGCGGTATCAACACATAGGCAATGGTGATGTACCCGATAAAGTAACCCAGCGTGATCTGGAAATAGGTAAAGGCGTCTTTGCCAACCGCCCCCGGAACACTGACAAACGTAACACCGCTCAAAGAGGTGCCAATCATCCCGAACGCTACCAGCATCCAGTTACTGTTGCGGTTTCCGATAAAAAAGGAGTCATTGTTAGACCCACGGCCGGTGTACCAGGCGACAATCAGTAAAATAACAAAGTAAGCAACGACGAACGAAAATAATAATCCTGGTGACATAAATGAGTTTTAATCAAGACCGCACACAATATACAGTGCTAAATCACAAATATAACATCTTACCCTATTGAGTGTATGTATGTTGCAGGGGTGTTTTTTACACTATTAACCTTTGTTATGATTATTTGCTTTTGTCAAACAAAATAGTTGACTATGTCAAGTATTTTCGTATTTTTGGTTGAAATACAAATTTCTATGTCACCCAATGATACACTGATAGCGGATGTTCGCCATTTTAACCGCTTTTATACAGGCGTAGTGGGCCTGTTGGACCAGCACATCCTGGAAACCAAATATTCGCTTTCGGAAGTGCGGGTGTTATATGAGATCGGGGAGCAGGAAAAATGCACCTCCGGTCAATTGATCGCTGTGATGAAGATAGACGGGGGATACCTCAGTCGTATCCTGAAGAAATTTGAAACCGCCGGATTGATCACCCGGCAGCAGTCGCCCGCCGACGGCCGTACCTTCTTCCTGCAACTCACCGCTAAAGGAAGGAAAATGATGACCGGCCTCAATGAAAGATCATCGGAACAGATCCGTCAGATACTGGAACCACTGGAAATGTCCCAACGGCAACAGGTCACCGGCGCCATGAAAACCATCGAAACTGTCTTGTCAGGCAACAGCGCCGCGGCGCCAACTTCGGATATCCGTATCCGTTACGATCTGCAACCAGGCGATATCGGATACCTGATATACCTGCATGGAGAACTGTACGCGAAGGAGTGTGGCTATAACTTTGAATTTGAATCCTATGTGTGCAAAACGTTCCAGGATTTTCTCACCACCTACAACACCAACAAAGACAGGGTGTTTCTGGCCGTTGCGGACAACCGGATCGTGGGAGCGGTGGCCATACTGGGCTCTTCCCGTTACCTGGCCCAGCTGCGCTGGTTCATTGTGCATCCCGATTACCGGGGACGCGGACTGGGAAAACGCCTTTTTGCAGAAGCCATCGCCTTCTGCCGGGAGAAAAATTATCAGAACGTATATCTGATGACCACCAGCCTGCAAAACACTGCCATCGACATCTATAAAAAGGCAGGCTTCCGGAAAACGGGAGAGAAGTTCCTGCAGCTGTGGGGCCAGCAACAGTATGAACAACGGTATGATATGGACCTTACCCAATAGATATTTACAAATTACAAATTACGAATTACGAATTACGAATTACGAATGGAGGACCTCCTTATCGGTAGGTTACTAACTAACCTTTCCATTAAAGGATCCTCCATTCGTAATTCGTAATTCGTAATTTTTTAGGGATTATATAAACGTAGCAAAACTATCTGTCCCAAATGGTAGGCATCGTGTTCTGCGAGGCCCTGTAAATAATAAACGGCTTTTTTATCGGTGCCTGGAAAGGTATCAAACAGGGCTGCTTCCGGGAACTTACGGATAGTGGCGGCTATCTGGTCAAATGAGTGCTCCAGCCGGTGAATGGTGGCCTGCCAGTTTTCCTCCCCATGGTTTTCCGGCATATAAAAGTCCGGAAGGTCTCCGTCTTTTTCCGGCGGTTCGTTATGCATATACCGCTCTACCCGCTGATGCCAGAAGATAACATGGTTCACGATCTGCCAGATGTTATTGGAGCCGTTCAGGCTTTTTACGGCCTGACGTGCGTCTATCCGGGAAAGATGTTCCCTGAAAGTTACATCCAGCCAGGGTTTCCCATTGTATAACGCTTCTATGGAAGAAGCGAGGTGTTCTGTAAGCTGCATAATTCGTAATTTAACTTATTTGTCGGTATTTTTAAAGTAAAACCCAAACGTTATGAACCAAGTGGATCTGGAAACGAACAAGAACGAAGATGCCATGAGACTGGCCATCAGCACTATGAAACAGCGCCTCGGCACCATCGAACAGGGCGGCGGGAAAAAAAGCCTGGAGAAGGTCCGCCAACGGGGCAAGCTGACGGCCAGGGAACGGATTCAATATCTGATAGACAAAGACACTCCTTTTATTGAAATCGGCGCCTTTGCTGCCTATGAGATGTACCCCGAATACGGCGGTTGCCCCGCTGCCGGCACAGTTGGCGGCATCGGTTACGTAAGCGGCCGCCAGTGTATGATCGTGGCCAACGACATGACAGTAAAAGCCGGCGCCTGGTTTCCCATGACGGGCAAAAAGAACCTGCGCTTACAGGAAATAGCCATGGAGAACCATCTCCCGGTCATCTACCTGGTAGACAGCGCCGGCGTGTTCCTGCCCATGCAGGATGAAATATTCCCTGACAAGGAACACTTTGGCCGCATCTTCCGTAACAACGCCCGCATGAGCGCCATGGGCATCACCCAGATAGCGGCCGTAATGGGCAGTTGTGTGGCGGGCGGCGCCTATCTCCCCATTATGAGCGATGAAGTGCTGATGGTGGAAGGCAACGGCTCTATCTTTCTCGCCGGCCCGTACCTTGTAAAGGCGGCTATCGGTGAAGACGTAGATGCGGAAACGTTAGGTGGCGCTGTTACCCATACCGAAATCTCCGGTATCGCCGATTACAAATTCAAAACAGACGAAGAATGCCTCGATCAGATAAAACGGATCGTCAGCAAAATAGGGCAGGGGCCCACTGCCGGATTTGACCGCATCGCGCCGGTGGCGCCGGCACAGCCCGAAGCAGAACTGCACGCCGTGCTGCCGTCAGACAGTTCCCGTCCGTATGACATGCTCGACATCATCCGCCGCATCGTGGACGATTCCGCTTTTGATCAATACAAACAGGACTATGGTAAAAGCATCCTTTGCGGTTACGCCCGCATCGACGGCTGGGCGGTAGGCATCGTGGCCAACCAGCGTAAAATAGTGAAGAGCCGCAAAGGCGAATTACAGATGGGCGGCGTTATCTACAACGACAGCGCCGACAAGGCTGCCCGCTTCATCATGAACTGCAACCAGAAAAAAATACCGCTGGTGTTCCTGCAGGACGTAACCGGCTTCATGGTCGGCAGCCGCAGCGAACATGCCGGCATCATCAAAGACGGCGCTAAACTGGTCAACGCGGTGTCCAATTCCGTGGTGCCCAAAATCACCATCATCATCGGTAATTCCTACGGCGCGGGCAACTACGCCATGTGTGGCAAGGCCTATGATCCCCGTTTTATCTTTGCATGGCCTTCTGCTAAAATTGCGGTGATGGGCGGTGAACAGGCGGCTAAAACATTATTGCAGATCCAGGTGGCCTCCCTCAAAGCAAAAGGACAGGAAATCACCCCGGACGAAGAAGCCCGCCTGCTCAAGGAAATCACGGACAAATACAACAGTCAGACCACTCCCTACTACGCCGCTGCCCGCCTTTGGGTGGATGATATCATCGATCCCGCTGATACGCGCAGGCATGTGTCAGAATGTATCAAAGCAGCCAACAACGCACCCGTGGAACAGCCGTTTAACGTAGGAGTATTTCAGGTCTGATTATTTTATCTTTTAGTTATTTTGATATTTAGTTGACTGCCTTCCTTCTAAAGAGGTCAACTAAATATCAAAATAACTAAATGTCAAAATTTATAAATGAGCGTTATATTTGCGCGCTATGGCAGAATTGCAGATATATACGGATGGCGCCTCCCGCGGCAATCCCGGGCCCGGTGGCTACGGTGTGGTATTATTATGGGGAAGTGTGCGCAAGGAATTATCACAGGGATACCGTAAAACAACGAACAACAGGATGGAGCTGCTGGCGGTGATCACCGCACTCGAGGCGTTAAAGAAAGAAGGACTGGAAATGACCATTTTTACAGACAGTAAATATGTAGTGGACAGTATCGAAAAAGGCTGGATATGGGGCTGGGTAAAAACCGGTTTTAAAGATAAAAAGAACAAAGACCTGTGGATGCGTTTCATTCCGCTCTACAGAAGACATAAAGTCAAAATGCAATGGGTGAAAGGCCATGCCAGCAACCCGCTCAACAACCGTTGCGATGAACTGGCCACACAGGCCGCCGATAGCGGCAACTGGCTGATAGACCAGGGCTTCGAAAGCGGAAATTAACCATCGCCGAACCAACTGACGGCCCGGATTGTAATATAAACGGAAAAACTTCGTTTATGCTTACCTGGTTGATAGAAACGCTTCAGAAATACCCGGAAATCGCTGTCATGTTAACCCTGCTCATAGGTTTTCTCCTGGGCAAACTACGCATTAAAGGATTTACGCTCGGCACTGTCACCGGTGTACTGTTGGTAGGCATCGTCATTGGCGGTATCCACATCCAAATCCCCGGCGCAGCCAAATCCATCTTTTTCCTGTTGTTCCTGTTTTGTACCGGCTACAGCATCGGTCCGCAATTTTTCCAGGGACTGAAAAAAGACGGCCTTCCGATAGCGGCCTTCTCTTTCATCGTTTGCTGCAGCAGTCTTTTTTTCTGCTGGGTAATTGCTTCCATCCTGCATTTTGATACTGGCACCACCGCCGGACTGATATCCGGGGCCAACACCTGCTCCGCTATTATCGGTGTCGCTTCCAATACTATCAATGAACTCAACATCAGTATAGCTGACAAAGAACGGCTGGTCAACCAGATCCCTGTTGCCTATGCAGTGACCTACATCTTTGGAACAGCCGGTACCAGCTGGTTTCTGTCCGTTATAGGTCCCTGGTTCATGTCAGGCAGCAGGGAGAAGCTGATAGAAGAAACACGCAAACTGGAGGCCACCCTTACTGATACGAGCACGGAGGAAGACGGAGATATCAAAAATGCCTACGACCATGTGGCGTTCAGGGCTTACCTCGTCAACAGTGAGCTGGTGGGGGAAGAAGGAAAATCGGTGGGTGAACTGGAAGCATTTTTTCGCCGGAAAAAACGAGTGTTGTACCTCCTGCGCGTTAGGCGGGAAGGGGAGATGATGGCCACCCCACAGGATTTTGTGGTTCGCCAGGGAGATATTATCGCTGTTGGCGGGCAACGTTCAGCCGCTATTGCCTCCGGCGACATGCTGGGCAGGGAAGTGGCTGATGCTGATCTGCTGACGTTCCCCGTGCAGGCCATCAATGTGGTGATCAATAAAAGCACGGCAATCAATAAACCCATCAAGGTGCTGGTGCGCCGGCCACAACTGCATGGCATCAGTGTCCGGAAAATCACACGGTCTGGTATCGAGATACCGCTGGAAGCCAACACCATTGTACAAAAAGGTGATGTGGCCGAACTGGTGGGCATACAGGAGGAATTAGACCTCGCAGTGCCTATATTGGGCTTTAAAGAACGGGTAGGCGTGGAAACGGATATTCCGTATCTGGCAGGCGGCATCGCGTTAGGCGCGTTGGTAGGCGCTATGAGCGTGCGTATTGGCAATGTGCCGATAGAGCTGAGCACCAGCGGAGGAGCCCTGATAGCAGGGCTTTTCTTCGGATGGCTGCGCAGCGTGAATCCGCGTTTCGGATATATCCCGTCTTCTTCCCAATGGGTGCTGACAAAACTGGGACTGCACGTATTCATCGCTATCGTAGGGCTTACCGCCAGCGATGGTTTTTTACAGGGACTTAAACAGGAAGGCCTTACACTTTTCCTCGCAGGATTGGTGTTAAGCCTGCTGCCTATGGTGGTGGCGTTGTTCCTGTCTAAATATGTTTTCAAATTTCATCCTGCCATTGGTTTGGGAGCGTGTGCCGGCGCCCACGATGAATCAGCGCCGTTGCTGGCGGTACAGGATGCGCTCAACAGTAAAGTGCCTGCCCTGGGTTATACGGTGGCGTATGCCGTGGCCAACATCACGCTTACTACTTCCGGTGTGATCATTGTATTGCTGATGCACAAAGGCTAAGACATTTTTAGTCAGGTGATCAGATATTTGTATGATAGGGGTAATATGCAGACAACTGACGTTAAATAAGCAGCTAGATAAAAACATAATCAGACCATCACATTGGTGATCACGCCGCCCGAAAAATAAAGACAGGACCAGCCCACTTCAAATACAGCACTAACGCCGTTATTGGCAACCGTTCATCCTAATAATCAGGCGAATCAGTAGTAATCCTTTTCATCATAGTTCAACTTTTTTAACAAATCTTTTGTTGTTTACGTATAAACACCCTAGCTTTGCGGCTCCATTAGTCTATAGGATTAATAGAGTAATATGATGAAGAAAAAACGACAAAGGAAACCGATTATGGAAATGAAGAACCAGTCCGTTGAATGCATCAACCAAAGTTGTTGTTGCTGTTGTTAAAAATCAAAATCGCTTTCTGCACAACAGATCTTCCGAAACAACCGGTTACAGCAACATTAGCTGCTTCAGGAAGATAACTGTCACCGTACAAATAATACAAGGAGGCTAAGCTGGTGTTATCTGCTTTATAGCAGGTACAGGACTGTTATTGCCTTTATTCGTTCTCTAAACCAATCAACATAGAACTTATGTTACAACGATTGCTGATTCTTCTACTGCTGCTGGGCCCACTGGCAGCTTTTTCGCAGGTACGTACCGTTACGGGTACCGTCCTGTCGGCCAAAGACAAAGAACCTTTGCCCGGCGCCACCATCGTCATTAAAGGTACGACGAAAGGTGTGCTGACCGGCCCTGACGGCTCTTTCCGGCTGGAAGTTACAGACCCGGCCGCCACTACACTGGTCATCAGTTATGTAGGCATGACACCACAGGAAGTACCTGTTAGTACTGCCCCACTGACCATCACCCTGCAATCAGCCGGTAAAAATATTGATGAGATAGTAGTGATCGCTTATGGTACTGCTAAAAAGAGCTCTTACACCGGTTCGGTATCACAGATAAAGGGCGCTGAACTGGAGAACCGTCAGGTATCCAGTGTCACCAAAGCCTTACAGGGCCTGGCGCCTGGCGTGCAAAGCGCATCCCAGAGCGGTCAGCCCGGTTCTGATGCTACTATCCGTATCCGTGGTGTTGGTTCTATCAACGCTTCGGCAGATCCGCTCTACGTGGTAGACGGGGTGCCTTACGGCGGCAACCTCAGCGCCATCAACCCGTATGATATCGAGTCCATCAGCGTACTGAAAGACGCGGCCTCTGCTGCGTTGTACGGCTCACGCGGTGCCAATGGCGTCATCATCATCACCACTAAAAAAGGAAAAGCCAAAGGAAGTAATATAGACGTTCGCGTTAGTCAGGGTTTCTCTAAAAGAGCGGTGAAAGATTATGACAGGATGTCTACCGATCAATACTTCCCGATGTACTGGCGCGCATTGTTCAACGAAAACCTGGGCAGCCAGGACTCCATCACCGCTGCTAAAAACGCCAGCCGCGACCTGGTGGGAGAGTTGGGCATTAACCCCTATGGCAGTGCATTCCCGCAGCCGGTAGGCACCGACGGCAAATTGGTAGCCGGCGCTAAACCACTGTGGAACGATGACTGGGACAAAGCGATGCAACGCACCGGTCACCGCACAGAAGCCAATATCGCCATCAGCGGCGCTACAGATAAAACCCGCTACTTCATCTCCGGTGGTTACCTCGATGACCAGGGTATTTACCTGGGCTCCGGCTTCAAACGTTACACGGTGCGTTCCAACTTCGACGTAGATGCCCGCAAATGGTTGAAAATAGGCCTCAACCTGAATGCTTCCCACTCGGATCAACAGGCACCTCCATCTGAAGACAGCCGCAGCGACAACTACGTGAACTATGGCCGTTTGATGGGCCCTATGTACCCGGTTTATCAACGTGATCCGAATACCGGCTCTTATCTCCTTGACGCTAAAGGACAAAAAATATTCGACTATGGCGACTACCGCCCGGACCCGGCCAATCCCCGTACCAATCTGGTACAAACCTCCGGCATCGATAAACATGATACCATCCGTGACGACGTGTCTGCCCGCTTCTATGCTGAAGCAACACTCTATAAAGGACTGAAATTCAAAACCAGCTATAACGCAGATTACTCTTCCCGCGTGGGCCACGACTATACGAACCCTACCCTCGGCTTTGACGCTGAAGTAGGCGGCACCGTAGTTAAAGGCAACTATCGCACGTTCAGCTGGACTTTCAACAACCTCCTGACTTACGAGACTACCTTCAATGAAAAACATCATCTGAACGTTTTGCTGGGCCAGGAAGCCTATAAGTTCAAATACACTTACCTCGAAGGCAACAAAACCGGGTTCTCTGTACCTGGTATCGATGAACCGGCGGATGCGGCCCTGATTGGCAGTTTTACCGGTTACAGTGATAGCTATACGCAAAGCTCTTACCTTGGAAGAGCTGAGTACGACTACTCCGGAAAATATTTCTTCTCTGCTTCCCTGCGCCGCGATGGATCTTCCCGCTTCGCACCGGACCGCCGCTGGGGTACTTTCTGGTCAGTAGGCGCCTCCTGGAAACTGACAGAAGAAACTTTCCTGAAAAACAGCTCCTGGCTCAATCTGCTGACACTGCGTGCCAGTTACGGTGGACAAGGTAACGACAACCTCGGTCCCAACCGCTACTATAACTACCTGCCGCTGTACTCTGTTAACAGCAATCTCGGACTGGGTGGTACTTTCCGCGAATTCCTGTTCAACGACAGGTTGAAATGGGAAACAAACCTCAACCTCAATATCGGTGTGGACTGGGCTATGTTTGATAATCGTTTGGGCGGCAGCGCAGAATTCTTCGTCCGCAAATCGCAGGACCTGCTGTACTCCAGGCCTAAAGCACCTTCTATTGGATACGCCTCGGTTGACGAAAACATCGGCGCGCTGAAAAATACCGGTATAGACCTCAACCTGCATGGTACGCCTATACGCACAAAAAACTTCAGCTGGAACATCGATCTTAATATGACGCATTACCGCAATAAGGTGACCAGCCTGCCTCAACAGGATATCATCGTGGGTACCAAAAAGCTCTCCGTGGGTAAATCCATCTATGACTTTTACCTTCGCCAGTGGGCAGGAGTGAACCCCAATACCGGTGCGCCACAGTGGAAATACACCAATCCGGACGGGAGCATCAAGGATACCAGCAACTATAGCCAGGCTTCCCTGTATTATTCCGGTTCATCGCTGCCAGACCTGTATGGCGGCCTGACCAATACGTTCACTTACAAGAACTTCTCCCTGTCGTTCCTGATCGTGTACAGCATCGGAGGTAAAGTACTGGACAATGATTATACTTTCCTGATGGGACTGGGTGGTTCCGCCGGCCGCGCATGGTCCACAGAAGTGCTGAACGCCTGGACACCCACCAACCGCAATACGGACGTACCACAGGTGAACACGGTAGCGCCCAGCTGGACTGGCGCTTCCACACGTTTCCTGTACGATGCCACCTACGCCAGACTGAAGAGCCTGAACCTCAGTTATTCACTGCCGAAAACACTGATGGAAAGGGCACACCTGAACAATATTACGGTGTACGTACAGGGAGAAAACCTGTTCACGCTGTACAACCATCAAGGCATGGACCCTGAACAGACTGTTGGCGGTACTACCTACTATCGTTACCCGGCCGTGAAATCCGTATCTGCCGGTATTAATCTGAGCTTCTAAAAACTGTGTCATGAAAAAGAACAGACTATTATTCATCGCTATATTCGCCGCAGCTGTTCTCGCAGCCTGCAACAAGGATTACCTGAACACGCGGCCTACCAATGCCGTGCCCGATGACCAGGTGTTTAACACTGTTGATAACGCGGAGACTGCGCTGACAGGGATCTGGGCATACATGTTTGAAACCTACTTCACCTTCGCCGTTCCGGGCATCAAATCGCTGGACCTTACCAGCGACGCCATGGGCAGCGATGTGGCTTTGACCACCTCTTATGGTTTCAGGGACTCGTACACCTTTAACGAAATGGCGGATAATACCAAAAACAGGGTAAGTGCCTACTGGACCATCTTGTACAAAACCATCGATAACTGTAACAACTTCCTGTCTAAAATAGATAAGGTGCCTGGCGATGATGCCAAACGTAAGCTGTTGAAGGGACAGGCATCGGCTTTAAGAGGCTGGTGCTACCTGACGCTGGCAGAATTTTATTCTTTCGGTGTTACCACCAATGCCAGTGGTAAATCAGTGCCTATTTACACAGATCCGGCTAATCCGTCTACTCCCGGTAAAGCCAGATCTACAGTAACACAGGTATATCAACAGGCCATCAGTGACTTACAGGCTGCTGTGCCGTTGCTCACCGACTACAGCCGCAGCGGTACGCAGAAATTCAAAATTGATGCTAATGTGACCAACGGTCTGCTGGCACGTGCTTATCTCTACAGCAACCAGCCTGACAAAGCCATCGCTGCTGCTGTGGCGGCACGCAATGGCTATCCGCTGATGTCCGGCGATGACTATAACAAAGGCTTCAACGATGTCAGCAATCCGGAATGGATCTGGGGCCAGCCGCAGACTCCCAGCCAGAACGTGGCTGCCTCTACGTTTAATTTCCTGGACGTTTCCACACCGGTGGCTTACTATAAGAGCTTTAAGGCCGATCCGTGGTTCCAGGGCTATTTTGACAGCACAGATGTGCGTTTCCGTTTGTTCCAGTGGAGCACCAGCGGTCCCGGCGCTTTGCTGTACAAAAAATTCCGTTTCCGCGATCCCGGTGCAATGGTGTCTGATGTGGTGCTGATGCGTTCCGCAGAAATGTACCTGATCGAAGCAGAAGGCTATGCGCGCACCAGCAATGCCACTAAAGCGGCAGAAGTGCTGAATGTGCTCAGAACAGCGCGCAACTCCCATCTCTACGGCGGCGGCGGTTCCGTGACCGACACGATCCTGCTGGAAAGAAGAAAGGAATTGTGGGGCGAAGGTTTCTCACTGGTGGATATTATTCGTACAGGCGGTACCGTAGTAAGGAAACCGTTTAAGTCTTACACCGGTGCTGACAGTATCATCAATGTACCGCAGCCGGATGGTTCTATAGTGCAGGTGCGCGGGGTAGGGCACCGTACGCTGAAACTGCCTGACGGCAGCGCTTTTGTGAAAAACAGCTCTTACTACCTGTTCGCTGTTCCCATCGCTGAGTTGCAGAACAATCCCAATATCAACAACTAGTTTTTATCCTTCATAAATCAAAGCCTTTGGAAGTTTTTCCAAAGGCTTTTTTTATGCTTTTAATAGATAAAAGGAAGAATGCGACGGGTCTGTTGGATGTACTCCGCATATTCGTTGCCGAACTGTTCTGTCAACACTTTTTCTTCTATGTTCATGCGGTAGATAAAGGCCGCCAGCACCGGGACGAACGCTATGGCCAGTCCCGTCCAGTTGTTGAGCGACAGGCCAAAACCCAGGAAAGACAACAGGGAGCCTGCATAGGAGGGGTGCCGCAGAATGCTGTAAATACCGTCTTTCTTGATATGATGGTCCTTACGGATGGTTACCACTACGGTAAACAGCCGGCCCAGTGATGCAATGGCATAAAAGCGCAGTGCCATGCCAGCCAGGATAACTGACAGGCCGATATAGTTCATCAGGCTGCCCTGCTGCAGTATAGGGAACTTTGTCTTGTAAGAAATGTATACGGCTGTGTTGATGCTGACCAGGATAATAATCCAGATATAGGCGAGGCTGCCTTTGTCTTTTTTCTTTTGATCGTCTGGCGCCCCTCCCCGTAATATTCTGTGTAATAATATCTCGGAAAGAAACCAGATCATGTAGATGACAGAGGATAATATGTTCATTGACGGGGTGATTTGAAATTACAGATATACCTAATGTATGAAATGTTTTCAATGCAGTCAAGTGGTGCAGGCGGTGTTGTCTCCAACTCGTCCATTATCAAGTCTTTAAAAAAGATTATTTTGCAGGTGGATTAAATCAGTGCGCTATGGAAAACCTGCAATCAATACTTCAGTCAGACACCCCGGTGCTGATCGACTGTTTTGCCGTCTGGTGCGGCCCCTGCAAGATGATGCCACCCATTCTGAAAGAGGTGAAAGACAAATTTGGAGACAAGCTTCGCATCATTAAAATCGATATCGATAAAAACCAGCAGCTGGCGGCCCAATGGCAGATCAGCAGCGTGCCTACCATGCTGTTGTTTAAAAATGGAAAGCTGGCGTGGCGCCAGAGCGGGGTGGTGCCGGCACATCAGCTGATACCTGTATTGACACCGCTGTTGTAACTTAAGATATAAGGAAGAAGGCCATGATTACCTGCGTAATCATGGCCTTCTTTATTTAGTTGATGTTACTGTAGTAACTTCTTAAATCCCTTTCCAGCTGATCGTATATGGGTCTGGTGAATTCGATAAAAAGGTCCTGCGGTGGTGGTGGCGCTACGTCCTGGCCCCCGATCATTTTTTTGTCTTCATCGCTCAGTGCGCGGTAGTCGCCGCGATAGGTGCCAAACTGGTTGAGCCAGGTGTAGCTGCCCGGAATACGGTCTGTGCGCAGTAAGCGGCCGTTATTGGTATCGGTGATCTGATAGTCCAGCAGCCCTTTGGACACTACGGTTTTTTTGGTGATGAAGAGGGTGGCTTTAACGGTAGTGTATATGTTGATGATTTTGCCGGAGGTGTCTTTGGAGGTGCCGGTAACGATCTCTTTGGAGACATCGCGCTGGAGGCGGTCCACGAAGGTCTGTCCCACTACGAAGTCCTGGAAGCGCAGGGCGATGTACTGATCGGGCTGCAGGTTTTCGTTCCGGGCAAAACGTTCGTCATAAAAGGCCACGAACCGGTTGATGCTACGTTGTTGCAGTGTACGCACGAGGTAGTCGCGGAACTGGTCGGCGCTGAACTGGAAGAAGGGGGAGCGCACATCTATTTCACTCACGACCACGTGTATCACGCCAGCCTGAAAGGCTTCTTCCATGCGCTCTTTGGCGTCGCGGTAATTGCTGATCAGTTTAAGGGAGGCGGCGAATTCCTCGTAGGCTTTGCGGGCGCTGGCCTTGTCGCCCCGTTCCATGAGTGCCATACCGCGGTCATAGCGGCTTTCTGCGGCGTTTTCCTGTGCGCCGGTAATGGCGTCACGATAATCTTTAGGGGTCACCACCTGCAAGGCGGCGGGGGAACTGTGAATGAGATCGTACAGCCGTTGCATGGCGCGGTATTCATTGCGTACCGGTTCCCATTTAAGCTGATTGTTGGAGCGGAGAAAACCGTTGACCCGGTCGTCGTGCAGTCTTTGTGCCTGGCGATAGGCTTCCGGCAGCAGCTGCAGGGCGGTGGCGTCTTGTGGCCTGCACTGGAGTTTTTTGACGAAAGCGGCCACAGCGTCGTCGTATTTGCCTTTGTTGTAGAGTTTTTCGCCGGAGCGGCAGCCCCATAAGAGGAGGCAGGCCAACAGGCATAACATTCCCCTTATGCCGGCAGAACGGAAAGGTAGACTAATCGTATTCAAGGGACAGGATTTATGCAGTGACGTTGCTTGCAGCGGTGGCTATTTGATCTGGCGGCGTAATTCCCTGTCAGACTCACGTTGTTTGATAGATTCCCGTTTGTCGTACAGTTTTTTACCCTTGCCCACACCTATTTCCATTTTGGCAAGACTTTTATCCGTGATGAATATACGAAGCGGAACAATGGTATAGCCTCGTTCTTTGATCTTGTTCTCGATTTTTTTCAATTCCCGTTTTGTCAACAGCAATTTTCTTTCGCGCAGGGGATCGTGATTGGCGCTGGTGCCGTGAGAATATTCGGCGATATGCAGGCTTTTAACAAACAATTCTCCTTTTGAAAAATAACAAAAGGAATCATTAAAACTGACCCTGCTGGCGCGGATAGACTTAATCTCTGTTCCTGTCAATACCATTCCCGCAATAAATTTTTCTTCTATTGCGTACTCAAAATATGCTGATCTGTTTCTTAATTCGGCCATGGGGTGAAAATTTTGGGATTTACGATTTTTTGATTTCGTGATTTGATCGACCTGACGGTCTCCAAAAATTCCAAAATCAAAAAATTCGAAAATCCCAAAATGATTATCTAGTTTTTGAAGAGACTGAGCAGGTTGGCCAGTCTTGTTTTTAATTCTTTCCGGTCCATGATGAAGTCCAGGAAGCCGTGTTCCAGCAGGAACTCAGCGCTTTGGAAACCAGCAGGGAGGTCTTTTTTGATCGTCTCCTTGATGATCCTGGGGCCGGCAAAGCCAATCAGGGCGCCTGGTTCCGCAATGTTTACGTCTCCCAGCATCGCAAAGGAGGCGGTCACACCACCGGTAGTAGGATCGGTCATCAGGGAGATAAAAGGCAGTCTGGCGGTAGCAAGCTGCGTCAGTTTCGCGGAAGTTTTGGCCATCTGCATCAGGGAGAAAGCACTTTCCATCATACGCGCACCGCCGGATTTGGAGATGATCATCAATGGCATTTTGTGCACGATGCAGTAGTCAATGGAACGGGCGATTTTTTCACCTACCACGGAGCCCATAGAGCCGCCGATGAAGTTGAAGTCCATACAGGCCACTACCAGGTCCAATCCGTTTACCTTACCGGTGCCAACTGTCATGGCATCTTTCAGGCCGGATTTCTTTTGTGCGTCCTTCAGCCTGTCAGCGTAAGGTTTCAGGTCTTTAAAGCCCAGGAAATCGGTCGGGTAAATATTGGAAAACAGTTCCTCGAACTGATTGTCGTCGAAAATAATCTCAAAATACTCTTTGGAGTTGATACGGTTGTGATAGTTACATTTATCACACACGTAGTAATGCTCCTTCAGATCCTTAACAGTGGTGGTTTTCTTACAGTTAGGACACTTGTGCCACAACCCGTCCGGTGCTTCCTTCTTCTCACTGGTGGAAGTGGAGATGCCTTGTTTAATTCGCTTAAACCAGCTTGACATATTTTACTATTAGATTAGAAAATAGTGGTGCAAGATACGAATTAATGCATAAAACCAAACAGTTGTCAGAATCTCGTCCCGAAAATGAGGGAAATTGTTTTATTTTAACCATTAATAATGAAGCGGAAACAAAAGCGATTATTTTAATATAAGTTCGCTTTGTTTCCGCTTCAGGCGGTTATACTGAAATATCAGTCCGGCGGGCGCTTTTCAGGCATCCTTTCGGAGATACTGGTATTAGTTTCTGTTGATGCAGTTCAGGTCGCGGAACGCCTCTTCCAGACGTTTTACAAAGGTATCTTCACCTTTGCGCAGCCATACGCGCGGATCGTAGTATTTTTTGTTAGGCTTGTCAGCACCTTCGGGGTTGCCCAGCTGGCTCTGCAGGTATTCTTTCTTCGCTTCGTAGTAGTCGTGCACGCCTTCCCAGAATGCCCACTGCATGTCAGTGTCAATGTTCATTTTGATAACGCCGTAGCCCAGTGCTTCAGCAATCTGGTGTTTCGGAGAACCGCTGCCACCGTGGAATACATAGTAAACCGGTTTAGCTTTGGTGCCGAATTTCTGCTGGATGTATTCCTGGCTGTTCTGCAGGATCACAGGGCGCAGCTCCACGTTGCCCGGGCTGTATACGCCGTGTACGTTACCGAATGCAGCAGCTACGGTGAAGCGGCTGCCTACTTTAGACAGTACTTCGTAAGCGTAAGCCACGTCTTCAGGCTGTGTATAGAGCTTGGAGTTGTCCACGCCGGAGTTGTCCACACCATCTTCCTCACCGCCGGTCACGCCCAGCTCGATTTCGATAGACATGCCCAGCTTGTTCATCCGCTCAAAGTATTTGTGGGAGATCTCGATGTTTTCCTGGATAGGCTCTTCGGAGAGGTCCAGCATGTGAGAGCTGTACAGCGGTTGGCCGGTTTGTTTGAAGAAAGCTTCACCGGCATCCAGCAGGCCGTCGATCCATGGCAGCCATTTTTTAGCGGCATGGTCAGTATGGAGCACAACCGGAACACCATAATATTTCGCTACTTCGTGTACATGTTTCGCACCAGAGATACCGCCAGCGATGTTGGCCTGCAGCTTATCGTTCGGCATACCTTTACCGGCGTAAAACTGAGCGCCGCCATTGGAAAACTGTATAATAACCGGTGAATTTACTTTGGCAGCCGTTTCCAGTACCGCATTAACTGAGTTGGTCCCCACTACGTTCACGGCAGGCATAGCAAATCCGTTGTCTTTGGCATCGTTATACAGCGCATCCAGCTCTTCGCCGAATAATACGCCAGCTCTGTATTTTCCCATACTTTAAAATGTATTTGTTTTTTTAGGAAAGCAAATATACACAGTAAAAAATAAGATTTATAGCGAAATGTATTTTTATCTCCGCTGAAAAATACAGGCGGAAAAATGTATTTTAAGCTCTTATTCCTTACTGCTATGCGTAAAATCTGCTGCGCCGCATTATTGCTGCTTTCCTTTAAAACACTCTTCGCTGGCCGGTTTGATCGGAATGCAAACGATTCCATCAATTACTTTTCTTCTTTTGATGGTACCCGCATTCATTATACTGTCAAAGGAAACGGAGAACCGGTCATACTGGTACACGGCTTCATGGGCAGCGGTGATTCATGGCGTGCCACGCCCTTATACGACTCCCTGCTGCAACACGGGTTCCGCGTGATCACGCCGGACCTGCGAGGCAACGGCGCCTCCGGCCATCCGCATGACAGCCTCGCCTACGCACAGGACGCGGAAGCCCGCGATATCATTGGTCTTGCCCGCCATCTGCAACTGCCGGCGTACAAAGTAGTGGGCTATTCCCGCGGATCTATCATCGCGGCACGTTTGCTGGTGCTGGACCCCAGGGTGACCTGCGCCGTGCTCGGCGGCATCGGCACCGGCTTCACCGACCCTGCATGGCCACGCCGGCTGAAATTTTATGAGGCCCTCTCCGGAAAAGATGTGCCGGAACTGGCAGCCATGGTCAAAAACGTACAGGCGAAAGGGTTAGACCAGCGGGCGCTGGCGCTGATGCAATGGGGCCAGCCCGCCACCGTACCATCCGAATTGGCGAAGGTGCAACAGCCGGTACTGGTGATAGGAGGCGATAAAGATGAAGATAATGACACCGGCGGCCCACTCGCAGCCATGATGCCCCGCGGCATGCATGGCACCGTGGCCGGCGATCACAACAGCGTGATGCGCTCAACCCACTTCGCCGCATGGGTGGTGGATTTTCTGATAAAACATTAATCCCAGGGCTGAAGCCCCGGGCTACGTTCTGATTCAGGTTCTTCTGATGATTGGCTGCTCATAATCCGGAGATGTTTTTGCGGCCTGCTTTCCACGGTTTTAATCGTGAAAAGCAGGCCGGGACGGCAATTGAATTGCCAAGGCCTGTCACTTCCCGTTTTTTGATACGGTTTACCTGTTCCGCTATCAGCCGTAAATGTCCTCTTTCATTGCATCAGGCAACAGTTAAGGTGTTACCGCTAACGGTAATGGTATAGGCGGTCAGCGCTGTTGTAGCCGGACCGGTATTTACTGCGCCGCTGGTCGTATACCTGCTGCCATGGCCGCAAGGCGCATTACATTCTATCAGTTTCGTAGTGTTGTTGAACGTGGCAACGGTACATCCCTGATGTGTGCACGTGCTGGATAATGCCGTGAAATCCGCCGCCGTATTGCCTGTACCGGTACGGATGATGATCACCCCGTTGGAGATTTTAAAGTCACCGGGGTTAGGAAGGTCCGTGCTCAGGTTGAGCGACAGCTTAGCATTAGGGCCGCCCGGCGTTGGTTGTGGTGAGGACCCGTAACCGTCCCCTCCCTTGCTGCAGGCCGCTAATCCGCCAACACAAGCCAGTGCCAGCGTCATTCCGATGTTGGATACAAAATCCCTTCTTTCCATAAAAAGCGTTTTGTGAATAAAATAGAGATACTCTTGTTACGGAGAAGAAAACAAAACGGTTGCTCAGAAAACAAATAAGACAAATAAAAAAAAGCTGCCCGTTGGCAGCCTCAAAGCAAGAAATAACCAAAAGCCGGTACATCAAAACAATCCCGGGCACTAAACAGCCATGCGGCAAAAGACCCTCAGTGTGACCCAGGGCTTCAGTCCTGGGCTATTTGCTGAAACAACTCCTGAAAATACGCCGGCGCTTCCAGCAGCCGGCTGCCATACCAGGAGAACAGTTCACCGTCTACCAGCATCACCTTTGCATCCGGAAGAATGGCCTGTATTTCATGCATGTGTTTTTCTTTAAAAGGATACGGTTCGGACGATAACAGTACCAGCCTGCAACCGCTGGCTGCCAGCTGTTCTTCGTCGATGGCAGGGTAACGTGGTATGTGGGCGAATACGTTTTGCAGGCCACAGCGTTGCAGCATCTGGTGGATGAAAGTATCTCCGCCGGCGGCCATCCACGGATCGCGCCAGATAAAGTAGGCGGTGGGAACGGGGCGGGGGAGCGGTTGTAACGCCGCAAAACGTTGCCGGATGGTGTCTGCCAGCCGGGTGGCGGCATCGGCCTTCCGGGTAATGGCGCCGATGCCGGTGATCATGTCACAGGCATCTTCGAGCGACTGTATATTGCTCACCCATACGGGATAATGCTCCATCAGCGCCATCACGTCTTCGGCGGTATTTTCTTCTTTATTGGCGATGATCAGATCGGGAGACAGTTCCCTGATCACTTCCATGCGTACGTTCTTGGTGCCGCCCACGCGCGTTTTGCTGCGGAACCACGATTCAGGGTGCACGCAAAATTTGGTGATGCCCACCACTTCCTCTTCCAGTCCGAGGGTATATAAAAGTTCTGTCTGCGAAGGCACCAGCGAGATAATCCGCTTTGGCGCCTCCGGCAGATGAATGGTACGGTTCAGTTGGTCCCGGAACATAGTTGTTAACGGCCCAGGGCCTGAATGATGTCGTATTTGGTTACAATATGATGGTCGCCGCTTTCGTCTTTGGTCATAACGGCGCCGTTTTCACGATTGATGTAAACGGACAGTTTCTCTATCGGCGTGTCCGGGTTGACCATGGGGAACGGAGCGTGCATGACTTCCTGTACGGACGCATCTTTCAGGTGCGGGTTATCAATCAGCTTGTTGAACAGCCCACTTTCTGAAACAGCGCCGATGATGTCGCTGCCATTGGTGACAGGGATATGTTCGATATCGAATTTGCGCATTTTGGCAATGGCTTCGCTTACTTTCTCTTCGGCGTTGATGGTGACCAGCGGCATGTTGCGGCGGGCGCCTACAATGTCTTTTACGGTTTTTACGTCGAGGAAGCCGCGTTCCATCATCCACTGGTCGTTATATACTTTTCCTACATAACGGCTGCCATGGTCATGGAAAATCACTACCACCACATCGTCCGGCCTGAGGGTGTCTTTGAGCTGCATCAGTCCTGCTACGGCCGATCCGGCGGAGTAGCCAACGAAAATCCCTTCTTCTTTGGTGATACGGCGGGCCATTACGGCGCCGTCTTTGTCCGTCACTTTGGTGAAGGCGTCGATCACGCTCATATCGTAGTTCTGCGGCACAAAGTCTTCGCCGATGCCTTCGGTGATATAGGGATACACTTCGCCCATATCTATTTCACCGGTTTCGAAATATTTTTTGAGCAGGGAACCGTAGCTGTCGATGGCCCATACTTTGATATTCGGATTTTTTTCCTTGAGGAATTTGCCGGTGCCGGTAATGGTGCCGCCGGTGCCGGTGGCCACGATGAGGTGTGTTACCTTGCCGTCTGTCTGTTCCCATATTTCCGGGCCGGTCTGCTCGTAGTGGGCATCGCGGTTGGCGAGGTTGTCATATTGATTAACGTAAAATGAGTTAGGTATTTCGGTAGCCAGTCTTTTGGATACGGAATAGTAGGAGCGGGGATCTTCCGGTTCCACGTTGGTCGGGCATACGATCACTTCTGCGCCTACTGCTTTGAGGATGTCTACCTTTTCCTTGGACTGTTTATCGGTGGTGGTGAAGATACATTTGTAGCCTTTGATCACGGCTGCCAGGGCGAGGCCCATGCCGGTATTGCCGGAAGTGCCTTCAATGATGGTGCCGCCGGGTTTGAGCAGGCCTTTCTGTTCCGCCACTTCCACCATCTTAATGGCCATACGGTCTTTAATGGAATTGCCCGGATTAAAAAATTCTACCTTGGCGAATACGGGACAGGGGAGGGAAGCGGTTACGCGGTTCAGTTTTACCAGCGGGGTATGTCCTATCGTTTCGAGAATGTTTGCTGCGTATTTCATAAAATCAATGAGGTTGTGTACAGTTGTAAATTACGAATTAAGCCCAAACAAACAGGTCGCTGCCATTAAATTGCTGTAACCGGGCTTAACGGGCCATCGGCAGAATCCCCTGATTTCTTTTTGTTTTTCTGATAATGATTTAGGTAGATGAATTATTTTTAATAATAACTGTAATTTGATGGAAAACGTCCAAGATTTAAAAAATGTTAAAATCTGACGTTCTCTGTGGTCATTACCCTGAAAACAAGCCTTCATTCGTAATTCGTAATTCGTAAATCGTAATTCCTCTGTTATATTTGCCGTAGATGAATCGAATATTTGTAACCGGTATTGGTACCGGTGTAGGGAAAACCATCATATCCGCCTGTGTGACCACCGCCCTGGAGGCCGACTACTGGAAACCTGTACAATCAGGGTCTGAAGAAGGCACCGACACGCAGACTGTCAGGGCCCTGGTGCCGGAAGGCATCACCGTTTGCCATCCGGAAGCATATGTCTTAAAAGAGCCGGCCTCGCCGCACCTGGCCGCGCGCATGGAACAAGTCACCATCGATACCGCAGAAATTGTAAGACAGGCGGGCCTGCTGCAACCGGCCTGCCGGCCCCTCGTGATAGAAGGCGCCGGTGGGCTGCTGGTGCCGCTGACAGACGACGTGCTGACGCTGGACCTGGTCCGTGATCTCGGCGCCGGCGTTATTATCTCGGCACAGAATTATCTCGGCAGCATTAATCACAGCCTGTTGACGGCCCGGGTACTGCAACATGCAGGCGTTCCCGTTATAGGCTGGATTTTTGGCGGCGATTACCATACAAATGAAGATGATATCGTACGGCTCAGCGGATATCCCCGTATAGGGCGTATCCCGCAGGCCGCGGAAGTCAATATGGCATTTGTGCAGCAACAGGCACAACTTTTGTCAGCTCCCTTAAAGGCGTTACTGGCATGATCACCAAAAAGGATATACGAAAACACTTCCTGGAGCAGCGCCTGAACCTCCCAGACGCCACGGCGGCAGACCTGAACGAACGGCTGCTGGCCCACGCCCGCCAGCTGGATTACCAGGGAGTGCGTTATCTGCATCTTTTCCTTCCCATTTCGGAAAAAAAAGAAGTCGATACCTGGCCATTGGCCCAATGGCTGCGGCAACAGCATCCGGACATACAGCTGGTGCTTCCAAAGGCCGACATGAAAACCGGCGATATGCTGCATTATGCGTGGCATGTCAACACGGTGCTGGTGAAAAACCGTTTCGGTATCCCTGAGCCGGAAAACGGCGATCCGGTGCTGCCGGAAACCGTCGACCTGGTGATGGTGCCCCTACTGGCTTTCGATCAGCAGGGCCAGCGGGTAGGGTATGGCAAAGGTATGTACGACCGTTTCCTGAAGCAGTGCCGCCCCGATGTGCGTACAGTAGGCCTTTCGCTGTTTGGCCCTATTGAGGGCATCAGTGATGCCGACCCCTGGGACGTACCGCTGCAGACGGTGGTGACGCCCGACTTTATTTATCATTTTAAACAACCTTAGCAGTGCTGAAACTACTGAGTTACCTGAAAATACTGTTATATCCCTTCTCCCTGCTTTATGGCCTTGTGATGTGGGCCCGCAACCGCTTCTACGATAAAGGCCTGTTGACGGCCGTGGAATTCGACCTGCCGGTGATTGCCTGTGGCAACCTGTCAGTAGGTGGTACCGGCAAGACGCCGCATGTGGAATACCTGATCCGCCTGCTCAAAGACCACTTCAGAACGGCCACGCTCAGCCGCGGCTACAACCGCCGTACCAGCGGTTACCTGCTGGCCGATGAACACAGCACCGCCGCCGACATCGGTGATGAACCGATGCAGTTCCATGCTAAATACCCGGACATCAAAGTGTGCGTGGGCGAAGAAAGAATGCTGGCCATCCCACAACTGCTGGGCGACGAGCCGGACACCCAGGTAGTGCTGCTGGACGATGCTTTCCAGCACCGGTCTGTGAAACCCGGCATGAACATCATGATCACCGAATACAGCCGGCTGTTCACCCGCGACCATGTGGTGCCTTTCGGCCGTTTGCGGGAAGGAAGAAGCGGTTACCAGCGCGCTAATTGCATTATCGTTTCCAAGTGTCCGCCGGACATGAGCCTGGCGGAAAAAGCGGCGCTGGAAAAAGAAATCAATCCGTTACCCGGTCAGCGGCTGTTTTTTACTACCTTGCAGTACGGCGCATTATTTGATATGACAACCCGGCAGCCCGTGAATGTTCCTGCTTCGGCCTCGGTGTTACTCGCCTGCGGCATCGCCCGGCCGGAACCGCTCCTGGAAAAACTGCAACAACAGTATCAGAAAGTGTACCTGCTGGCGTTTCCCGATCACTATTACTATTCAGAAAAAGATATTGCAAAAATCAAAAAGGAAAGAGATGACCTGCCCGGAACACAAAAGATGGTCATCACCACAGAAAAAGACGCAGTAAGGCTGCATCTCCTGCAAAAAGAGCTGGCAGAACAAAACCTGCAAATAGCTGTTATGCCAGTGGAAATTTCGTTCCTCTTCGGAGAAGCGGAATCATTTAATAACTTTATTTTTGACTATGTGGCCCGGCAGTTGCCGGCCTTCGGTCAATAAGACTACAACCAAACATGAGTAAGAAAAAGAAAGATAAGAAACACCCCGGTCAGAAACACCCCGGTCAAAAACAGCCCGGTCAGAAAAAAACCTTCAGAGGTGTTGTGGAACTGACAAGGTCAGGAATGGCCTTCGTGATTGTACCGGGCCTCGCCAGGGACATCATGGTAAAGCAGAAAAACCTGAATACCGCCCTCGATAAAGATGAAGTCCTGGTAGACGTGATCAAACATGGCGGAGGCGATGGCCGCCAGGAAGGCGTTATAACGGACATCCTTAAACGTAACAAGACTGAATTTACCGGCACCCTGCAGGTGAGCAAAAGCTTCGGCTTCCTGATCACGGAAAAGGGCCTGTTCATGCCGGACATCTATATCCCCGCCAACTCCCTCAATAACGGGAAGTCCGGCGATAAAGCCGTGGTGAAAGTGGTGGCCTGGGGCGAGAAAACCCGCAAGCCCGTGGGCGAAGTCATCGAAATCCTCGATGCCAGCGATACCAACGACCTCGCTATGAAGGAGATCCTCATCGAAGCCGGTTTCCCGCTCAACTTCCCCACTGAAGTAATGAACGAACTGGCCGGTATCAAAGAGGAAATAACGGACACGGAAGTACGGAAACGCAAGGACTGCAGAAACATCCTCACGTTCACGATAGACCCCGTCGACGCCAAAGACTTTGATGACGCCATCTCCATCCGGCCGCTGAAAAACGGCCTGTACGAGATAGGGGTGCATATCGCCGATGTGAGCCACTACGTGGTGCCTGGCACGGAACTGGACAAGGAAGCCGACAGGCGCGCCACCTCCGTGTACCTGCCGGACCGTGTACTGCCCATGCTCCCGGAAAAAATTTCCAATGAACTGTGCTCCCTGCGCCCGCATGAAGATAAACTCACTTTCTCCGCCATCTTCCAGATGAACGAAAAAGGAGAGGTGAAACATTACTGGATAGGACGGACACTGATCCATTCTGACCACCGCTTCACCTATGAAGAAGCACAGGAAGTGATCGAGACCAAAGAAGGACCTTACGAAAAGGAAATCCTGCTGCTCAATAAAATAGCCCAGACACTCCGCCAGGAGCGCTTTGCGCATGGCGCCATCAACTTCTCCTCTCAGGAAGTCCGCTTCAAGCTGGATGAAAAAGGCAAGCCAATCGGCATTGTGGTGAAAGAAAGCAAAGAAGCACATCAGCTGATCGAAGAGTTTATGTTGCTGGCCAACAGGACCGTGGCCACTTATGTGTCCAAAATCAAAGTCAACAAACAACCGGTGCCCTTCCCTTATAGGGTGCACGATACGCCGGACCCTGACAAACTCAAGGTGTTCGCCGCTTTCGCCAGTAAGTTTGGCTATAAGTTCGATGTGAGCTCCCCTGAAAGCATTGCCCGTTCATTTAACAGGATGTTGCAGCTGGTACAGGGCAAGCCTGAACAACACGTGCTGGAAACCCTGGGCATCCGTACCATGGCCAAGGCCATTTATACGGTCAACAACGTAGGCCACTATGGCCTAGGCTTTGAAGACTACTGTCACTTTACCTCTCCGATACGCCGTTACCCCGATGTACTGGTACATCGCGTAGTGGCCGAATGCTTGGCCGACGATATCCATCCTGACAAGCAGATGGAGACCAAATGCAAGCACGATTCTGAAATGGAACGTAAAGCGATGGAAGCCGAAAGGGCAGCCAACAAATACAAGCAGGTAGAGTATATGCAGCAGTTTATTGGTCACACCTTTGAAGGCGTGATCAGTGGCGTGGCGCATTTTGGTTTCTGGGTGGAAACCGTAGATACCAAATGTGAAGGGCTGGTGAGTATCCATAATCTCAACCGCAAGGAGGAGTTTGCCTTCAATGAAGCAGAATATGCGCTGGTAGGACAGGCCAGCGGCCGCCGTTTCCGTATAGGGGAGAAAGTGTCTATCCGCGTGGTGGCCGCCAACCTCGCCAAACGTCAGCTGGATTATGAGCTGGACAGCGAACTGGCTACTGCCGGCCGTGAATTTAAACCCGGTCAGCGCGATGAGCGCCGCGAAGGCCGCCGGGACCACAAAAAGAAAAAACAAAAACACGGCCAGCAGCAGCCATGGCAGCCAAGGGAAAAACGGCCCTTTACGCCTGAAGTGCCTGTTGCGCCTGCCGTTTCCCTGGAAATACCGCCTGAACCGGTTGTTGACCAGGTGATCGCGGAAACGCACGTGGTAGACGTCACTACGCCGCCACCAGCAACCCCTGCACCTTCACCGGCAGCTGAAACAGCGCCTGTGAAGAAAAAGAAAACAGCGAAAAAACAGGCAGCCGACAAAGCGGCCCAGGCAGATGCAGTACCAGCGCCGGTATCAGCAGAAGCAACACCAGCGGCGGCTCCGGCATCTCCCGGAAAAATAAAAACAAACACCGGCAAAAAAGCGGCGGAAACGCCTGTACAGCCGGTAATGGAATCTCCTGCCGTTAAAAAAACAGAGAAGAAAACCACCGCTAAGGCCGGCGCTAAAAAAGCGACCGAAAAACCTGTGGCCAAAGCTGCTCCGGCTGAAAAGAAAAAAACAGTCAAAACCGCTGCGCCAAAAGCTGCTGCCGGGAAAGCCACCGCTAAAGCGGCCGTAAAAGCACCGGCTGCCAAAACAACAACAGCTAAAGCCGCTACAAAAAAAGCACCTGCGGCCAAAGCGCCGGTTGCTAAAAAAGCAGCCGCCAAAAAAGCTGCAGTACCGGCTAAAAAAGCTGCTGCGAAAAAAGCGGTCGCCGCTCCTGCAAAGAAAGCTGCCGTTAAAGCGCCTGCAAAGAAAGCCGCCGGTAAAACGCCTGCAAAGAAGGCCGCTGTTAAAGCACCGGCCAAAAAAGCCGCCACCAAGGCACCCGCTAAAAAAGCCGCAGTGAAAACAACGGTGGCCAAGGCCCCTGCAAAAAAGGCGGCTGCTAAAGCATCTGCAAAAAAGGCGACACCGAAAAAAGCTGCCGCTAAAAAGAAAACAAAGAAATAAATAATAAAATCACCGTCTATTTGACATGCATTCATTTAAAGAGTTAATAGCGCAGTTCAGCCAGCAGTTTGATCAATGGCATTTTCCGAAAGAACCTACACGATTGTACGATGCAGCGTCCCATATCCTGCAGATCGGTGGAAAACGTATCCGTCCGGTACTGTGCCTGATGGGCAACGAACTGTTTGATGATCTGCACCAGGATGCCTTTCAGGTAGGCAACGCGGTGGAACTGTTCCATAACTTCACGCTGATCCATGACGATATCATGGACAAAGCACCCATCCGCCGGGGACATCAGACCGTACACATGATCTATGGCGAACCCGCTGCCATCCTCGCCGGCGACGTTATGCTGATCAATGTGTATGATATGCTCAACAAGGTACAGTCCAGGTACAAACAGAAAATTATCACCGTGTTCAACAAGGCGGCGAAAGAAGTATGTGAAGGCCAGCAGATAGACATGGACTTTGAGCAGATGGAGCCAGAACAGGTACAGTATGATGACTATGTGCGCATGATTGGCCTGAAAACCTCCGTGCTGCTGGCTGCCAGCCTGCAGCTGGGCGCTATCATCGGCGGCGGCAGCGAAGGTAACCAGGAACACATATATGCTTTTGGTAAAAATATCGGCATTGCCTTCCAGATACAGGACGATTTCCTCGATGCTTTCGGCGACCCCGACAAATTCGGAAAACAGCAGGGTGGAGACATCCTCGTCAATAAAAAGACCTTCCTGTTGCTGAAAGCGCTGGAGCTGTGCAATGCGGCGCAAAAAGCAGAGCTGAAAAAACTGATGGAAACCAACCCGGATGATAAGGTGGCCAGGGTGCTGGACCTTTTCCGCAGCTGCAAGGTGGACGTCTGGGCGGAAAAAGAAAAAGAACGTTTTCAACAGCAGGCCTTCGCCCGTCTCGAAGATATCGCCGTGCTGTCGGCCCGTAAAAAGCCACTGATGGAACTGGCAGACTTCCTGTTAAACCGCCAGCAGTAATTTTTATATCCAAAATCGCATTATATTCGCGTCTTTCTCAGGACCGGAGGGGGAAAAATGATTAAATAATTAAATTGTCAAATGATTATTTTTCATATATTCAATTTCCCGGCCACCGGTCCTGGGCAAGATTTTTTTATTAAAAGACTACACTAAAACGTAATTCCGTCGCCAATGTCTAACTCGCTGTTTAGAAAGAAGTCCCTGACCACTATTATCAAAGATGCCAATGAAGGAATGACTGACAGCCTTGAAACAGGAGTAGGCATGCATAAAGTGCTGAAGGTGAAAGACCTGACAGCGATGGGGATTGCAGCGGTAATTGGCGCCGGTATCTTCTCTACTATTGGTGAAGCGTCTTTTCATGGCGGTCCGGGCGTGTCCCTGCTGTTTGTGATCACCGCCATCACCTGCGGGTTCTCCGCCCTTTGTTATGCAGAATTTGCTTCCCGCGTGCCGGTGTCCGGCAGTGCATATACTTATTCTTATGTGACCTTCGGCGAACTGGCAGCCTGGGTGATCGGCTGGGCGCTGATCCTGGAGTACGCCATTGGTAATATCGCAGTGGCCATATCCTGGAGCGGCTATTGCAACAACCTGTTACGCGGACTGGGAATAGCTTTGCCTGACTGGCTGTCGAGCAATTATGACAGTGCTTCACAGGCTACTATAGAAGCTGCGCCGCATATATTCGGGATTCCTTTTATCGTCAACCTGCCGGCTTTTCTGATCGTGATACTGATCACCTACCTGGCTTATGTGGGTATCCGGGAAAGTAAGCGCAGCGCCAATTTTATGGTGGGACTGAAGATCCTGGTGATCCTGTTTGTGATCGCTCTGGGCTTCTTCTATGTGAACCCGGGCAACTGGAGCCCTTTTATGCCGAATGGTTTCTCCGGTGTTTTAAAGGGGGTGTCTGCCGTGTTTTTTGCCTATATCGGTTTTGATGCCGTGAGCACCACCGCAGAGGAATGTGCCAATCCGCAGCGTGACCTGCCCCGTGGCATGATATACTCCCTCATTATCTGTACCGTGCTGTATGTATTGATTTCCTTCGTGCTGACGGGCATGGTGCCTTATTTCAAACTGAAAGTAGATGACCCGCTGGCGTTTGTATTTAATGAAGTGAACCTGCCGGGTATCAGCTATATCATCTCTGTAAGCGCCGTGGTGGCCACTACCAGCGTACTGCTGGTATTCCAGATCGGCCAGCCCCGCATCTGGATGAGCATGAGCCGTGACGGCCTGCTGCCGAAAAAATTCGCTAAAATCCATCCCCGGTTTAAAACACCTTCCTTTGCTACCATTATCACCGGTATCATTGTAGGAGTGCCGGCGCTTTTCCTGAACCTCACCATCGTAACAGACCTTACCAGTATCGGAACATTGTTCGCCTTCATCCTCGTGTGCGGCGGTGTGCTGATGTTGCCTCCACAGGAGAAAACCGCAGAAAAACGGTTCCGTTTGCCTTATATCAACGGCCAGATCATTGTGCCTGTGCTGGTGATAGGACTGCTGGTGCTTTTCCGTGGAGAAATTTTGAGAAGGCTGTCTTTCGACGGAGGCTGGGAGGTATGGAAACACAATATTCCCTTCTTTTTCTTTGCCATTGTAACCGTGCTGATCACCTGGTTCTCGGCGGTACGCAAGCTGTCGCTCATCCCTGTATTGGGACTGCTCAGCTGTTTTTACCTGATGACCGAGATCGCGCTGAAAAACTGGATCGTGTTCAGCATCTGGCTGGTCATTGGCCTCAGCATCTATTTCCTTTACAGCTACCGCCACAGTAAGCTTCGCCAGGCCTAAATCCGGGTTATTTTTCGTAACTTAATAGCAAGTTCTTTAAAATTCTGTTTTATGAACACGCTACAAAGAGTTGCACGATGGGGTGATACACATCACCCGGTATGGTTGAGCGTTGTACGTATGGCGCTGGGACTTTTCCTGATGTGGGCAGGGGTCCTGTTTATCATGAACAGGGACGCACTGGACACTATGATCAACCAAAGCCCTGCGCTGGTTACGTTCGCCTTCTTTATTGCACACTACATTGTTTTTGTGCATATCGTAGGCGGCTTGTTCATTGCCATGGGCCTGGAAACCAGGTTGGCCGCACTGTTGAACATCCCGGTATTGCTGGGAGCTTTGTTGTTCGTACACTCACGGACAGGGCTGTTCCAGGTATACCCTGTGTTGGGCCTGTCTGCAGTGGTGTTGGTGCTGCTGATCATTTTTGCGGTGACTGGCAGCGGGCGCATCTCGGTCGACGAGTTTATGCGCAGGCATCCTGAAAGGAAGCGTAAGCATACCTACATCGATTTCTGAGCCGTTGTTTAATATAGGCGTACCTGTGAGTACCACCATTTTTTATGGCGCAGGAGAAGTACGGCCACGCCCAAAATCAAATCTTCCTGTCTCTTCCTCACTTTTTCCCCGTCAAAATTCTATTTTTGTGCCCAGAAGAATGCAAATATGAAATATCAAACTGGAGACAAGATATTGCTGTTAAGCTCAAAAGAAGAAGGCACAGTAGTAGACATTGTCAATGACAATATGGTGATGATAGAAGTGAAAGGCACTACTTTCCCGGTATACCTTGATCAGATAGACTTTCCCTATTTCCATCGTTTTACCCAGCAAAAGCTGGTGAAAGAAAAGCCGCGGCAGATTCCCGGAGATGAGATCAAAGTAGACCGGAAAAAATACGAAGTGTTTAAAACAGACAAGGGCATGTTCCTGTCTGTATTGCCGGTATATCAATTTGACGGATACGATGAAACTGTGAAGCTGATGAAGTTTCACCTGTTTAACGATACGCCGCATGCCATGCGCTTTTATTTTCAGATATGGCTCAACAATCAGATGGACCTGGAAATAAAGAATGAGATACAGCCGTATAACCATTTTTACCTGGCAGACCTGATCTTTGAATCACTGAATGATAATCCGCGGTTTGAGTTCACGTTTTTCCTGAAGGAGCCGCAGCCTAAGCTGGCCACCTCCGTGAAAAAGACCTGGAAAATCAAGCCCAAACAGATGTTTACACAGTTGGAAGAGCTGCGTACCAAAGCAGAAGCCACGCTGACTTACACCCTGTTTGAGAAATTCCCGGACAAGGAACCAGAGCCGCCGGCGCCGGCAGAGCAGCCCAATGCAAAAAAGGCCAAACCGGCCACCACGATAGGTTCTGGTAATTTCGCCAGCCTCCTGAGCAAGATACAGCTGCAGCCGGAAACGACGCTGGAGCCCAAACATGAGGTAGACCTGCATATCGAAGCCCTGGAGAAAAACTGGAAGGGGATGAGCAATATTGCTATACTGGCGGTGCAGCTCAATGCTTTTCAGCGTTACCTGGACTTAGCGATCAGCCACCATCAGCACAACCTGATTGTGATCCACGGCGTAGGCAAAGGCAAGCTGAAAGACGAGATCCATCAGATCCTCCGTCAGACGCCGGAAGTAGCGAACTTTGTAAACCAGTACCATGCTAAGTATGGTTACGGGGCTACAGAGATCACGTTTAAATAAATGAACATTAATAGTTGCATACAAAACTCTTTAGCACCTAAATATTTTGGTGCTAAAGAGTTTTAAGTTTAAAATATTTTGCACCTGAATGCTCAAATGCGGTACCTTTGCGCTCCAACTACAAACCGTGCTATCGTTCCTTTGGCTTGTCTGAAGGGAAGGAAAGTCCGGACAGCGTAGAGCAACACACCACCTAACGGGTGGGCTCCGGCTTGCCGGAGACAGAGAGTGCCACAGAAAATTACCGCCCTGTTTCGGCGGGGTAAGGGTGAAAATGTGGGGTAAGAGCCCACGGTGCAGGCAGGTAACTGTTTGTGCGGGTAAACCTTGTGTGCTGAAATGCCATGTATACGGACGCCTGAGGGCTGCTCGTCCGATGTCCGAGGGTAGGCAGATACAGGGGGCGCGCGAGCGTCACCGCAGATAAATGATAGCAACCCTGGCTTGCCAGGGGACAGAATCCGGCTTACAGGTTTGTAGTTTTTTTCTTTTTCTTTTCTCCTGCTTTGATATTACGATAAAACCTCCTATCTTCTCACCCTTATTAATCCTGTTTTTTATGACGTTAAGAGACGAACGTAACTGGGGCACTTTTATTCACCTCGGTGGTATCGTGGGCTCTGCGATTTTCAGGCCTGCCGGCAATGTGATCCTTGTGCTGGTATTATGGCTTATCAAACGCAATGAATCCCGTTTTGTGGACGACCAGGGCAAAGAAGCCATCAATTTTCAAATCACCATCAGCCTGGTCAGCGTGCTGATCTCCCTGCTGGCCGGCATTTTCAATGGCTTGTGGTCATTGGGCAGCTGGATGACCGGTGGTTTCTTTTTCTCCAACGGCTGGAGCTGGAGCTGGGGCGGGCTGCATGGCCTGTTATGGGTGGTGAACCTTATCTTCAGCATTATCGCCGCGGTGAAAGCGAATGAAGGAACTTCCTATAAGTATCCGTTTTCGCTGAGACTGGTAAAATAGTCTTTGGCACAGCAACATACTATCAACGAAAAAGGCGCGGACATCCGCGCCTTTTTCGTTGATAGTATTTGGAACACCGGTTAGTTTTTCTTTACCGGCTTCATTTTCGCTTTGTGTTGTTTCTTCTTTACGTTCTCACCTTTGATGGTGGCAGCCAGTTTTAAGGCTTCGTAGGTATTCACGACACCACCGCTCACGGAGAGATCTGCGAAGTTAATTTTCTCGTCCTGTGTACCTGGTTTGTTAACCTCTTTGGTACCATCAGGAAGAGGTGTGGCGCTCTTTTCGAGGATATATTTCAGCTGGCGGGCGCTCAGGTCCGGGTAGTAGGAGAGCACGAGCGCTGCTACACCGGCAACTACCGGGGCAGCCATGCTGGTGCCGCTGGCGCTGCCGTATTTATTGCCGCCGGGAATGGTAGAGTAGATCTGCACGCCCGGGGCGAAGAGGTCTACGTTCTTTTTGCCATAGTTGGAGAAACCAGCTACTTTATCAGGGCCTTGTCCGTTGCCGCTGGCGCCTACTGTGATAAAGTTGTCAGCACGAGGGCTGCCGTCCGCGAAATCCGGATTAGGATAGTTGGGCACGGAATCATTGTTGGCGCCGTCGTTGCCTGCTGCATGTACCAGCAATACGCCTTTCTTTTGCGCATATTTCACTGCCTCGTCCACCCATTCCTTGTGAGGGGAGTAGGGCTTACCGAAGCTCATGTTGATGATCTGTGCGCCGTTGTCCACTGCATAACGGATGGCCAGCGCCACGTCTTTGTCTCTTTCATCACCATCAGGCACTGCTTTCACCGCCATGATGCGAACATTATCGGCCACGCCGTCAATACCTACGCCGTTGTTGCGGGCAGCGGCAATGATACCACTAACGTGGGTGCCATGGAAACCGAATTTGCCCATCACATCATTGTTGCCGTATTTGGTGTCGGTGATATCTTCGTATTTGTCGCCCACGATTTTTTCGCGGTTTTGGTTGGGCGGTATTTCAGTGGCCTCTGCTTTTCTTTTCAGGTCGCCCATATAAGCGTCGAATTCCATTTTGAACTCACTAAAAGAAGCGGGCTCGTCGCCGGTGCTTTTCAGCAGGCGGGTCATGAAGTTACGTGCCAGGAGCACGTCCTGGTTAGTTGTCTGGATACTGTCCAGCTGGCCAACGGTAAAGTCTTCCTTGTTAAGGTATGTCTTCAGGATATTTTCGCATTTATTGACGTTTTCCTGAAGTTTGGCCATCGATTTATACTGCAGCTTGGTCTGGGAGCCGGGTTTTTCTATTTTCTGTTTTAAGGCCTGCCAGGTGGCGTATTCTTTGGAATTTTTATCCAGGGTGGAGTCCGGGTTACCGTACTTGTTTTTGTAGCGGTAATATTCGCGGGTGGCCTCATCGGAATCTTCTTTCAGGCTGCTGCCGTCTTTGGCGCCGAGGAAGTTCCAGCCGTGAATATCGTCTATGTAACCATTTCCATCGTCGTCTTTGCCATTGCCGGGTATTTCGCCCGGGTTGGTCCAAAGGATGCCTTTCAGGTCTTCATGGAGGGTATCGATACCAGAATCAATCACAGCCACGATCACGGGGGTGCTTTTTTTCCCTTTCAGTATCTCTTTGTAGGCTTTTTCGGTGTTGGTGCCGTAAACACTGTCGGTCTCGTAGTTCAGCAACTGCCAGTTCTTAGGCACCTGGGTTTTACTCTGGGCACTGGATTTCGTTGTAAAAGCAGCCGTCAATGCAACACATGCCAAGACTGCAACCTCTCGACTAAACAATTTCATGTTCTATAATTAATAATTAAAATATCATGATGCGAATAAAGGTATAGAAAAAGCCTTAGAACAGGCGAATTTTAATGATAAGCGTGCTATTTGTTGGTTAAAGGGAGAAAATTATATAAACGGCCATTCTTATCAGGCTCCGGAAGCTGAACAGCCTTGTTGGCCATCCATCACAATACTGCGATAATTTCGCGGGGAAAACCTACCTTTACGCCGGTTCCTTTCTTTTCCTCTGTAACGTCCTCTTCCCCAACAGGCGCCCATTTCGTGGGATTACTCCCTCATGTTTTTTTGATTTGTATTACCTCATCATTAAAAACTACCGTCATGCTGAAAACTGCTATTCTAGCCACCCTGTTGGCTGCCGGTAATGCGGCTGTTGCCACCGGCCCCGAAAAAGTGACCACCGTTATTTTTGTGAATGCAGCAGAAGAAGAGTCTTCACCATCTGCCGGCCTTAGTGACGAAGGGCGGGACCAGACCCGTTTATTTACCGAAGCCTGCCGGCATATTGACGTGGCCGCTATCTACACCATTTACGTGAACAAGGCCCTGCAGACCGTAGAGCCGTTATCGGAACTGCGGCAATTGCAGCCTGTTTATTACTGGGTAACGAAAGACCAGGAGACCCGGGACTGTGTGTTGGACTGCATTGTAAAGCAAAACAAGGGCAAGACAATCGTGATTTGTGGAAATCCGGAAAATATTCCGGCTATGGCCAGAAGCCTTGGTGTAAGGGCTAAAACGGTCAAAACGCTCTATGATAAAGGATCCGGCCGTTTTTTGATCGTTAGGGTGCTCGGAAATAATACCGCCGTAGCACAAAAGTTGAATATGAATATTCAAAAAAAAGTCTAATATTTATAGTCAGAAGAATATTTGATGGCTTCCCGCTATCGGATATTTTTCTCATAAGCATGGTTTCCGTTTAACGAAAAGCGGGGTTCTCTAACCTCGCTACTATTTTTAAAATCTGAGGAGACTGTGTAAAGTCGATGTATGTAGAGGAAGGTCCTGCAAGGCAGGCAGAATTTTATCAACCGCTTTTAAATCTGATCAGGGAGGAGCACATCCTGACATGAATGTTAAAAGCTCCGGGGCACTGCCTCGGAGCTGCAAAGAGCCAGGGTTTAACCACAAATTGTTTCTTAAAATTTCTATTATAGAGAGGCCGGTCCGGAAGGAGCGGCCTTTTATTTTGTCCCAGGGCTGAAGCCCTGGGCTACGTTCTGATTCAATTTCTTTCATGGATAGATTTGATCGTGTCCGTCGTGTCACTCAACGCCAGATGTTTGCCTCCCATAACAGGTTTTAGCCGGAAAAGGATTTGACACAGAACGTAGCCCAGGGCTTCAGCCCTGGGACATCCGGGCATAAAAAAGGGCATATCCTTTCAGATACGCCCTTTCGTTATTTGTTGCTGCTGATTACAGGTCGAATTTAATGCCCTGTGCCAGCGGCAGTTTGTCGGAGTAGTTGATGGTATTGGTTTGGCGGCGCATATATGCTTTCCATGCGTCTGAGCCGCTTTCCCTGCCGCCACCTGTTTCTTTTTCACCGCCGAAGGCGCCGCCTATTTCTGCACCGGAAGTACCGATGTTGACATTGGCGATGCCACAGTCGGAACCGGCAGCAGAGAGGAACTGTTCTGCTTCGCGGAGGTTCAGCGTCATGATGGCAGAGGAGAGGCCTTGTGGCACGTCGTTCTGCATGGCGATGGCTTCGGTGAGGGTTTGGTATTTCATCACGTAAAGAATAGGCGCGAAGGTTTCGTGCTGTACGATGGCGTAGGTGTTTTCTACGGCAGCGATACAGGGTTTCACGTAGCAGCCGGATTCATATCCTGCTCCTTCGAGGACGCCGCCTTCCACGAGGAAGGTACCGCCTTGTTCTTTTACCTGGGAGATAGTGCTCAGGTAGGCGTTGACCGCATCCTTGTCAATCAGCGGGCCTACGTGGTTCTTTTCATCCAGCGGATTGCCGATGCGGAGCTGTGCGTATGCTTTTACCAGTTTAGCGGTAAAGGCGTCGTACACGCTTTCATGGATGATGAGGCGGCGGGTGGAGGTGCAACGTTGACCGGCAGTGCCTACCGCGCCGAATACTGCGCCGATGAGGGTCATGTCGAGGTCTGCGTCTTTAGATACGATGATCGCGTTGTTACCGCCCAGTTCCAGCAGGGAGCGGCCCAGGCGTGCTCCTACGGCGGCGCCTACGCTCTTGCCCATGCGGGTGGAGCCGGTAGCTGATACCAGCGGAACACGATGGTCGTTGGACATCCATTCGCCGGTTTCGCGACCGCCGGTCACCAGGCAGCAAACGCCTTCCGGTACATTATTGGCGGCGAATACGGTTTCGACTATACGTTGACAGGCCAGTGCGGTCACGGGTGTTTTTTCGGAAGGCTTCCAAACACATACGTTGCCGCAAACCCATGCCAGCATGGAGTTCCAGCTCCATACCGCCACCGGGAAGTTAAAGGCGGAGATAATAGCGGTGATACCCAGCGGATGCCATTGCTCATACATGCGGTGGCCCGGACGTTCGGAGTGCATGCTCAGGCCGTAGAGCTGGCGGGAGAGACCTACTGCGAAATCGCAGATATCGATCATCTCCTGTACTTCTCCATAACCTTCCTGCAGGCTTTTACCCATTTCATAGGAAACGAGGCGGCCCAGCTGTTCTTTATGTGCACGCAGCGCTTCGCCGATCTGGCGCACAATTTCCCCTCTTCTCGGAGCGGGCCACTGGCGCCACTCTTTGAAGGCTTCCTGTGCTACGGCGATCACCGCGTCATAGTTACTGCGGTCTGCACTTTTAACGGTGGCAATCGTCTTGTTGTCTACCGGCGATACGGACACAATATCTGCTCCGCCGGCTTCCAGCCAGTGTTTGCCGGTGCTGACGCCGCTCTGCTGCGCGCTGATGCCAAAAGCTTTTAAAATATCATCTGCCATGGTGGGTGTATTAGTAAACTAAATTAGGAACTTTTTTTCGTTTGGGTGGAGTACGTGCTTTCGAAGATTTTGTCGGCATTGCCTGCTTCAAAGCCTTCCCGGCGGTGTTCGCGACGGACAGCGCCGGCCGGAAGGTCTGCAAATTCGGGCAGCACTTTCCTTTCCGCAAATTCCACATAGGAACCGGCTATTTTGATGGTTTCGCCACCGGCGAAGGTGGCTGGTATCATACCTGCTACCGTAGCACTTTGCAGCAGTTTGCCATCGGGGCTGGTCTTGATTTTTCCGCCGGCGTCATTGAGAATAAAACCGTTTTGTTCCAGGAACTGGTTGAACTCCGCAATGGTGTTGTATCCTGCGGGCAGGTTATGTACGCTCACCGTAAAATGGTTCAGGTAATAGCGGTTGTAAATCACCCACGCGGCGTATTCGCTTTCAGCAGCCAGCGCCTGGAAATCCGCCAGGGTAGGCGTACGCCAGAGGCCACTGTGCAGGAAGGTGTCTACGGCTTTGCTGTCGTCCAGGTCCAGGAGCGTGACGGGGTCCGCTTTTACTTCATCGGTATAACTGGTAATGATGTCCTGTGCCTGTTGGCTCAGGTCAGTCACCCGCAGCTCGCTGATAAAGATGCGCGGGTACTTCGGCAATGGCGGCGCATACCACCATGCGTCCAGCTTTTTGGAGGCAAAATAGTAGTGGTCCATTTTCGTATAGCCGTAATGGAGAAAAATTTTCTCCAGTGACTGTACGCCGAGTTGCGGTACTCCCATGGTACGGAAGGCGATATGGTCATTCTCGATATCGTCCGCTTTCCCGATTAATCCGTTGCTGACCATGGCAGCGATCACTGCTGACACGTCCGGCACCCGCTCCTGGTAACGGCTCATCAGGCCGTTTAATACTTCTTGTAACATGGCGTTTGTTTGAGCTTCCTGCGGCCAGCCTGTGGCTGACTGCTAATTATAATATTGAGCAAACCTGTTGCTGATCAGGTCTTTGAAAATCACGTCTTCCTGTTTTACAAATCCACTGCCCGGCAGCAGGCCTTTGGCATGGAGGTCTATCACTGCGCAGGCCGCACCGGCGGTGGTGAGCTGGATAGCCGTAAAGTCTTTGCCGCCTATCTCCTGGTTATAGATCTTACGGGAGTAGGAGCGCTGAACCGACCGGCCATTCACGGTACCGGATACGGACACAAATACCAGTACCACGTCTTGTGGGGTGAAAGGTATGCTATCTTCCATAATTTCCTTCAGGACATCCCTTTTTTTATTGAGTTTCAGCTCGTTGAGCAATATTTTCATCAGTTGGCAATGGCCGGGATACCTTACGGTTTTATAGTCGAGGTTGTATACTTTGCCATCCAGTATTTCCGCCAGGGCAGAAAGGCCGCCGGACGTATTAAAGGCTTCGTATTCCACACCGTCGAGGGCAAAACGTTCGTAGCCTTCGAGAGGCATTACCTCCTTGCGTTCGCCTTCATAGATGGCATCGCAGGGATTGCAGTATTCGTTGATCAGGCCGTCTGTGCTCCAGGTCAGATTGTACATCAGGCTGTTGGTCGGAAACTGTGGCAGGGCACCTACGCGCAGCTTTACCGAATCGAGGGTATCGAACTGTTTGGCGATGTCATAAGCGGCGATGCTGATGAAACCCGGCGCCAGTCCACATTGTGGCATAAAACTCACATCCGCCTGCGCTGCAATTTCGCGGATAGCGTTTGTGGTGGCCACGTCTTCGGTCAGGTCGAAGTAGTGTGTTTTCGCTTTGGCAGCGGCCGCCGCGATTTTGACGTTCAGAAAGAAAGGGCATGCGCTCAGCACCATGTCCTGCGGCTCCAGGGCTTTTTCCAGCGCTGTAGCGTCGTTTACGTCCAGTCTGGTTTTGCCGATGCCGGTATCAGTACATTTGTCCAGCAATGCCTGGTTACTGTCTGCCAGCGTTACCTGATAGTCACCCGACTGTTGTAACAGGAATGCAGCTGTTTCGCCGATCTTGCCGGCGCCGATAATCATTACACGTTTCATAATCTATTGGAATTATTAATAATACAGAGATACTGGCTGAAACGTAAGCACAGTATGCCCGCTCTTATACAAGAGGACAGCACCTGGTAAAATTTACCAAGTTTGCAGGGCATAATATCGGTATTAAATAAAATTAATACCGGTGCGGCCGTTACAGCGCAACAGGGACCCCTAACAGGGATGGACCTACGAAAAATATGTTCAGGGAAAAAATATTACCTGCCTTTCCAACTCATGGCACATGGGAGCAGGTGCTCCGCAGATAGGAGAGAAGAGAGAGTTGTATGTTTAACAGGTAATTCATTGATGATAATGAAAGAGCTAATATAGGGAAAAATTGCCGAACAGCAGCATAAAGCGGGTAAAGTTTTTCGAAGGCTGGATAAAAATATGGCTGACAAGGCGGAGGGGCGGTGGTTTCGGAGGAAGCAACAATAAAACACGCCGCAGGCCTATGACAATTTTCCCTTTGCACAGGGAAGATGACCAAAGTCCTGCGGCGTGCCGGTAGTACCTGCTAAAACAATGCTGACGCGGTGTCAGGGCAGGTAGTATGACTAATATTGTTCGTTGTCGTTCGGGAAATCCTTCGTTTTTACATCTTTGATGTAGGCCTGTGTGGCGCCATAAATTTCTGTGTAAAGATCGAGGTAACGGCGGAGAAAACGGGGCTTGAACTCCTTGTTGATACCAAGCATATCATGCATCACCAGCACCTGTCCGTCTACATGTTTACCGGCGCCAATACCGATAATCGGAATATGTACCGCCTCGGCCACTTCTTTGGCCAGGGAGGCAGGGATCTTTTCCAGTACGATAGCGAAGCAACCTGCGTCCTGGAGCAGTTTTGCATCGGCGATCAGCTTTTTGGCTTCTGCTTCTTCGGTGGCCCTTACGGCGTAGGTGCCAAATTTATAGATGGACTGTGGGGTGAGGCCCAGATGCCCCATCACGGGAACACCGGCGGAGATGATCCTTTTTACGGATTCAATGATTTCCTCGCCGCCTTCTATTTTGATGCCATGGGCACCTGTTTCCTTCATGATGCGGATGGCTGAACTGAGGGCTTCCTTGGAATTGCCCTGGTAGGAGCCAAAAGGAAGGTCTACCACCACAAAGCAGCGTTTGATGGCGCGTATAACAGATGATGCGTGATAGATCATCTGATCAAGCGTAATAGGCAGGGTAGTTTCATGACCGGCCATTACGTTGGAAGCGGAGTCGCCCACCAGGATAACGTCGATGCCGGCATCGTCAAAAATCCTGGCCATGGAAAAATCATAGGCTGTGATCATGGAGATTTTTTCTCCGTCGACTTTCATCTTCTGCAAAACATGCGTAGTGATACGCTTTACGTCCTTATGAACAGACATAGCAATGTTGTTTTATACCAAAAATTCCCCCAAAGGTTATGATATAAAAAGAAAAAAGGAAAATTATTTTATGTGTGGTCACTGGAAACCATTGGCCGGAACGGCTATTTCGCGGTACAGCGCCTGTATCAGCCCATCGGCGAGACCGATTTTGGGCACGTATATTTCTTCGGCTCCGGCCCAGCGCATCACATTGATGTATATCTGAAGGGCGGGTACGATCACGTCTGCACGGTCTTCCCGCAGGTTATAGAGGTGAATGCGTTCCTCGACTGTAAATGCGCTGAATTCCTTATAGTAATCTTTAAGTGTGTCAAGCGAAAGCGGTTTGCCTTCCTTGCGTTTGGAGAGAGAAAATATTTTGTTGATGTTGCCGCCGGAGCCAATGGCGATCACCGGTCCGATGGTCCTGAGCTGCTGTTTGAGAAAATCCTTCAGCTGCTGCCAGGCACTGTCGGGCACCTGCTGATGCAGCAGGCGGATGGTGCCTATATTGAATGATTCTTTGAAAACGAGACGGGTGCCGCTGAAGAGCGTGAGCTCGGTACTGCCGCCGCCTACGTCAATATACAGGTATGATTTTGTTTTGTCGAGATGTTCGGCAATATGGTTTTCGTAAATATAAGACGCTTCTTCCTGTCCGGAGATGATTTGGATATCAATACCGGTCTGTGTCCTTACTTCCTGTAAAATCATGTTGCCATTGGAGGCGTCACGCATGGCAGAGGTAGCGCATGCTTTCAGGTATTTCACTTCATAAACGTCCAGCAGCAGTTTGTATGCTTTGATGGTGTCTATCAGATGAGTGGCCCTTTTTTCTGAAATAGAGCCATGGTCAAACACGTCGAAACCGAGCCGCAGCGGTACTCTTATCAGGTTCACTTTGGTAAAGTCCATCGTTCCCGCACCGTTGGGTGACGCTTCGGAGATCAGCAACCGGGCAGCATTGGAACCAATATCAATCGCAGCTAATTTCATTAATTATCAGTCTGTTTTAAGCCACAAAAATAACACTTTTCATTTTGGGATTTCCTGATTTTCGATTTGGGGATTTGAGACCCGATGAAATGGCTGCTTCAATAAGTCATAAATCGGAAATCAGAAATCCAAAGATATTATTTGTACTGCTTGTCGTGCAGGTATTTATAAATCTCGATTTGTGTGCGGATTTTTTTGTCGCCTTCCTTCTTGTACTGGTTGGTTTGTTCGTTGTCCAGTATACGGGCTTTTACATTACCGCTGAGCTGGATGTTCATGATGTCCACCAGTTCTTTACGTATATCCGGGTCCGTTATAGGCACTGCTGCTTCCACGCGGTGGTCGAGGTTACGTACCATCCAGTCGCAGGAGGCGATGTACACTTTTTCGGCGCCGCCATGATGAAAAATGAATACGCGCGCATGTTCGAGGTATTCATCCACGATGCTTACAGCGGTGATGTCCTTTTTCCATTTTTTGTTTTCTGTGTAAGCGCAACAGATACCGCGGATCACCATCTTGATATCTACGCCGGCTTTGGCCGCTTCATAGAGCTTGCCGATGAGCAGGGAGTCGGAGAGGGAGTTCATCTTCAGCACCATGCCCGCTTTCTTTTTGTTTTTGGCGTTTTTGATCTCGCGGTCTATCAGGCGGATGTAGGTATCACGCATATTGAGCGGGCTTACCGGCAGTGTTTTACAGCCTTCCAGGATTTTGACATCGTGGCGGGGACTTTCCAGGTAAGAGAAGATGCGGTTGATGTCTGCGATCACCGAGCGGTTAGCGGTCAACAGGCAATGGTCGCCATATACCTGGGCCGTTCTTTCGTTGAGGTTGCCGGTGCTGACAAAGCCGCACTGCACGGTTTTGGTGCCGATCCTTTTTTTGATCACGCACAGCTTGGCATGCACTTTCGTATCGGGAATGCCGAGGAATACTTTTACGCCTTCATCTTCGAGACGTGCCTTCCAGTCGAGGTTGGCCGCTTCATCGAAGCGGGCACGCAGTTCCAGCACTACCGTCACATGTTTGCCGTTACGGGCCGCGTTTACCAGCGCATTGACTATTTTGGAATTACGGGCAAGCCTGTACGCCGTAATTTTAATGGAAGACACGTTCGGATCGATAGCTGCTTCCCGCAGCAGGTCGATGATGGTATCGAACGAGTGATAGGGAAAGTGCAGCATCACATCCTGGCGCTGTATCACGTGCATCACGCTGGGCGCATCGGCAAACAGCGGATGGATAAAGGTTTTACGGTGCGTATGTGGCGGAAAGATGGATTCCGGAAAATCCATAAAGTCTTTGAAGTTATGGATACGGGAGCCGGGAATGAGGTTGTCTTTGCCAGAGAGGCCCATTCTGCGGATCAGGTATTCCAGCAGCAGGGGATCGATGTCCTTGTCATATACAAACCGCACGGGCTTGCCTTTGCGCCGGTCTTTCAGGCCTTTTTCAATCTGATGGATAAGGCTGTCGGATATATCGTTGTCGATGTCCAGTTCCGCATCGCGGGTCACCTTGATGATATGGGAAGAGAACTTATCGTAGCCGAAGTAGGAGAAGATATGCGGAAGACAGAAGCGTATCAGGTCTTCCAGCAGGATGATATCATGTTCGCCTTCTTTGGAAGGGAGGATGATAAACCGTGGCAATACGTTGGAAGGTATTTCAATCAGCGCAAATTTCTGACGCACGGAGTTGTCCTGCCGGGCCAGTACTACAGCGAGATAAATGGATTTATCACGCAGGATGGGAAACTGCTGGATGCTTTCAATCATCAGCGGGATGATATTGGTGCGCACCTGTTCATTGAAGTAGTTGAGCACAAATTTTTGTTGTTCCCGGTTGAGATGTTTTTCGGTCCGCAGGAAGATATGCATTGTTTCCAGTTCCTGTGCGATGTCTTTCCAGATGCGGTCAAACTCGCGCTGCTGGTCTATTACCGTGGCTTGTATGTCGTCGAGTATTTTCCCCGGGTTTTCTTCCAGGTGCATTTTGTTGGACTTGTTGATGGACATCATGCGTTTGAGGGTGGCTACCCTGACGCGGAAAAATTCATCGAGGTTGTTGGAGAAGATACCGAGGAAGCGGATACGTTCCCGCAGGGGGACGGTACTGTCTGCGGCTTCCTGCAGCACGCGGGCGTTAAACGACAGCCAGCTGATATCCCGGGGAATCATTTTTTTGGTGGGGATTACCGGGGCTGCAGGGGTTAGGATTTTATTGACCGGGGCCTTTTGGGCCGATGTTTTTTTGACCGTATTTTTTTTGCCGGTGTTTTTCTTTGATACTATAGTTGGTGTCATAATTTCCAGATTCTCCGTATGCGGCATCTTCATACAAACAGGTTTACATTCAAAAAATTCACGTTGTTCAATCCACGATAATACAGCTTTCGCAGATGTGATGCCATTAATTTAAAGTTAAGAAAAAGCTGTCAAACCAGCGCAGTGTGCAGAAATAAAAGGATGGGGATGACATGGGGGCACGGCATGATCATCACGACTGCGTTTATACACAGCTGTTATAAGGGTGTAGTGTAGCAGGGTATGGATCAGGATTTGGCCGGAGCCGCTGTTTGTTTTTTATTGAGGATGGGCAGGGCCACCAGGCTGAGGAAGCCTACGAAGACCACGAGCAGTGTTTGTACCACCCATATGATCCAGCCGAAGGCGTACCCGATCACGTAGGAGATGCCATAGAGTTCAAGGGCTTTTTGTACCAGTGCCTGATAGGCGCCGATGCCACCTGGGGTGACGATCATGCCGATGCTGCCGATCATGAGCACTGCGAGGGCGGCGCTGATGCCGAGATGGGAGGTTTCCTGCAGGCAATAGAAGCCGATATATACCTGGGAGAGGTAGCAGCCCCATATGAGGATGCTTTGCAGGATGAACGACCATTTGTTTTCCATTTTGCCGATGGACAAGATGCCTTCCATGACGCCTTTGGCCAGTGCTTTGACAGTGATGGCCGCTTTAGAGCGGGCAAACCGGCGCAGCAGCCAGAGGAGGGCAAGTATGAACACCATCACCGCAGCGGCCAGCAGCAGGAGCTGCGTACCGTTGGCATTGGCTATTTTAGCCGCAATGGGCAGGTAGATGTCGTGATGGACGTAGGCGCCCAGGACATCGATCTGCGTGAGGATGGTAACAGCTATCAGCAGCAGGAGGCAGACCATGTCAACAGCTCTTTCCGCGATCATGGTGCCTACGAGTTTATCGGCCGGTATTTTTTCGTATTGTGCCAGAATGCCGCAGCGGGTCACTTCCCCGAGCCTGGGAACGGCCAGGTTGGCGAGGTATCCTACCATGACGGCGAAGAACGTGTTAAGCGTGGAGGGTTGGTGCCCCAGTGGTTTCATGAGCAGCTTCCAGCGGGTAGCGCGGAGCCAGTGGCTGACGAGGCCCATCACCACGGCAGGGATGGCCAGCCAGTAGTTGGCTTTGCGGAAAGCGACGTTGATCTGGTCCCATTGTTCCGGTGTGAGGTCTTTGGTGACCAGCCATATCAGGAGCACCCCGATGCCGAAAAAGCATATAAACTTAATGACGTTCTTAAGCGTTTTGGGCATCATCCAAAGATTTTAGGGTGTTAGCGATATGTTATGGTAAAGGGATTACAATTTGTTCCCTTCCTTGGGGAAAATGGCAATAGGTGTATATTTCTTTGCTTCTTCAAAGTCCATTGTGGCATAGGAAATAATAATCACGATATCACCGGGAGCAACGAGGCGGGCGGCGGGGCCGTTCATGCAGATAACGCCGGAGCCTCTTTTGCCTTTGATCACGTACGTCTCCAGTCTTTCACCATTGTTGACGTTCAGCACCTGTACTTTCTCGTATTCGATCAGGCCGGCGGCATCCATCAGGTCTTCGTCTATTGTGATACTTCCAACATATTGCAGGTTAGCTTCTGTTACAACCGCGCGGTGGATCTTACACTTTAATATTTCTATTTGCATGATTATTCTGAACTATAATTGCTAAATCAGCAGTTCGCAAAGCTATGTAAAAAAAGTATTCCGGCAAAGGGTTTTACGCAAAGAGACAGCGGGTGGCAGGGCGAAGCGTACAAAGAAAAGGAGCAAAGGTGCGCACCTTTGCTCCTTTGTGTTTATGGTAGTGAAAATTATATATCACCCTGGAGGACCATGTTATCGATCAGCCGGATGCCATCGAGCCAGGCGGCTACGGCCGCAATGACAGTATGATCGCCGGGCGGTTCGTCCATATGGCCGAGGTGGCCGTCTTTGAGCAGGAGGATGTCTACATATTCCGGTTCGAAGCCTTGTTGTTTCAGGTCATCGAATGCTTCGCGGGCGGCTTCGAGGAGGAAGAGGCCTTTGCCGAATTCGTTGCGCAGTTTGAGCAGTGCCTGATAGATGGCGACGGCTTTTTTGCGGGCGGCAGGCGAGAGGCGTTCATTGCGGCTGCTCATGGCGAGGCCGGAGGGTTCGCGCAGGGTAGGGCAAACGACCAATTCTACCTTGGAATTGGTGATTTGTAGTAATTTACGTATTATGAGACATTGTTGCATGTCTTTTTGCCCCATAAAAAGCTTGTGAGGCTGCACAATATCCAGTAATTTGTGTACGATACGACCCACCCCCTGGAAGTGGCCGGGTCGGAATTTGCCTTCGAGAATGGTTTCCAGGTCGCCGAAGTCATAATGTTCGCCGCCTGCCAGTCCTTCCGGGTACATTTCCTCTACAGATGGCAAAAAAAGTATATCTGTTGACGCATCGTTTAATTTCTTAATATCCTCTTCAATAGTAATGGGATATTTTTCAAAATCTTTGGGATCGTTGAATTGTGTCGGATTGACAAAAATGCTGCAGACGACCACGTCATTTTCTTTTTTCGCCTCCTGAATAAGTGACAGGTGCCCGTTATGAAGGGCTCCCATAGTAGGCACAAAACCAATGCTTTTGCTGCTTTTTCTTACCAGGTCCAGGTGCTTCTTCAGGTCATTGCTGCGCTTAAATAGATACATAAAACATTGCTTAAAAGGATGTTAAAACTGACAGATTGGCCAATATTCCGTAAAAAATCCGTAATTTTGCAAGCCAAATTAAAAATTACTGCATTAATAATCAGCGTTAAATGTCCACAAAGAAAAGAATTCTTTTTATTGCCCAAGAGATGTCGCCATACCTGGAACTGAGTGATTATGCGGCAATGGTCAATAAAATGGCAATTAAGTCCAATGAGGCTGGCCTGGAGGTGAGAGTGATCATGCCAAGATTTGGAATTATTAATGAGAGAAGACACCGCTTGCACGAGGTGGTCCGATTGTCCGGAATCAACATTGTGATAGACGGGGATGATTACCCGCTTATCATCAAAGTGGCCTCTTTGCCCAATGCCCGTTTGCAGGTGTATTTCCTGGATAACGAGGATTATTTCAAGCGGAAGACCGTATTTGCAGATGAAAATGACGAGTTTTTTGATGACAATGCGGCAAGGTCTGTATTCTTCTGTAAAGGCGCCCTGGAAACCGTTAAAAAATTCGGATGGCCGCCGGACATTATTCATTGCAGCGGATGGATGACTTCCCTGATCCCGATGTATCTGAAAACAGCATACAAGAAGGAGCCGGTTTTCGCCCATTCGAAAATTGTTTATTCTTTGTCCCCCAATAGCTTCAAGGAAAAGCTGGGTGCTTCCTTTATCAAAAAGGCGACCATCAGCAACCAGATCAAGGAAAAAGATCTGGAGCTCTTTAAGGAGGGCACCAATACAGCGTTAAACAGAGGGGCCGGCAAGTATGCTGACGCAGTGGTACTGGCCGGAGAGAAGGTGGAGAAAAAAGTTGTGGATGAACTGAAGGCGGAAAAAGGCAAAATCATCTTACCTTACAAAAAAGACAATGATGATCTTGCTGATTACCTGGCACTTTACAATCAACTGCTTGGTAAATAACCTATATTTGGTGAATTTTCGCCAACTTCATTTAAACTTACAATCTTAACGCGTGAAGATTAATTTCAGGAACCTTAGCTTTGTAGCCGCTTCTTTTGCGCTGTTGTACGGTGTTTCCGGATGCAACGAGTCTACTATCCTCGGAAAGGGGCTTATTCCTCCGGGCGACTTTGTGAATGGGCAGGATACGACCATCAACGGCATTGTTGCTAACAATATCTACAAGTACGACTCCCTGTTCTTTAACGGATATAACTTCTACGAGAAAGCACTCGGCTCCATTACCACTGACCCTGTTTTTGGCAAAACCCATGCTTTTGTGTTCATGCAGGTAGGCCTGCCTTCCAGCGCCTTCACCTTTTCAGGTACCGGACAAACCCTCGATTCCGTGGTATTGTCATTGGCGTATCTTGGCTACAAGGGAGACTCCACCACTGCACAGACTTTCCGCGTTTACAGAATGTCTGAGCAGGGATTCAGAAGGGATTCCAACTATGCTTACAACAAACCGTTACAATACAACCCCGGTGAATTGCTGGGTACCGCCACGGTAACGCCGTTGGCTATACGTGATTCTGTCAGTGTATACGGCACCAAAGAAACAGCCCAGCTGCGTATTAAGCTGTCTAACGCTTTTGGTAACGATCTGCTGCAACAGAAATCCGATGGCGCTTTTACCAACGACTCCACTTTCCGTGCTTATCTGAAAGGTTTTGCCCTGGTGCCTGACACCACTTCCGGTGCCAACCGCAACATGTTATACTTCGACATGAGCGGCGCCAATACCAAGCTGACCGTTTTTTATAAGAACTCAACAGATGATTCGCTGCGCGCCACCTTTGGTTTTGGCGCCAACAGCGGCCATGCTAATTTTATTGCACGCAACTATAACGGTTCGGAAGCCAGCAGATTTATCAATACCGGCAATGCGGCAGGGGACAGTGTCCTGTTCCTGCAAGGCACCCCGGGACTGTATACCAACCTGCTGATCCCCGGACTGGAAAATTTCCCCAACGCTGTGATCAACAAGGCTGAACTGGTGATTACCCAGATCACTGTTGGCTCCGGCGATATGAACAATGTCTTCCCGGACCCTGACAGGCTTATGTTATCGCAATACAGCGGCGTAGGCGACACCCTCAAAAAAGTCATTGACCAGACCGTTCGCGGCGATGATTATTTCGGTGGCAAAAAAGTAGTGATCACCAATTTCGGCGGTGTACAGGTATCCCAGTACTCTTTCAACGTTGGTACCTTCCTGCAAATGTTAATTAAAAAACAAGAAACCAATTCTGGTTTCCGACTGCAGGCGCTTCGCACAAGCTTTGCGGATATTGTTCGTTTAAAAGCTGGTGGCAGCAATCTGTCTCAGTATAACATTAAATTGCGAATCATTTATACCAAACCTTAAAATCGCTAATCCATACTTTTATGCCTTATTTATTTACGTCTGAATCAGTTTCAGAAGGACATCCTGACAAAGTCGCAGATCAGATTTCTGATGCACTGATCGATCATTTTCTGGCATATGATGCGTCTTCCAAAGTAGCTTGTGAAACATTGGTAACTACCGGACAGGTAGTACTGGCGGGAGAGGTAAAGTCAGAAGCTTACCTGGATGTACAAGACATCGCCCGTGAAGTAATCCGTAAAATCGGATATACCAAGAGTGAATATATGTTTGAAGCTAACTCCTGTGGTATCTTCTCCGCTATCCATGAGCAGTCTCCTGATATCAACCAGGGCGTGGACCGTTCTTCCCCGGAAGAACAGGGTGCCGGCGACCAGGGTATGATGTTTGGCTACGCTACCCGTGAAACAGAGAACTACATGCCACTGGCACTGGACCTGGCCCATAAGCTCCTGCTGGAACTGGCTGCCCTGCGCCGTGAGAATAAAGACATCACTTACCTGCGCCCCGACGCTAAATCACAGGTGACCATCGAATACTCCGATGACAACAAACCTGTTCGTATCGATACGATCGTTATCTCTACCCAGCACGACGATTTCGCTGACGATACCGAAATGCTGGCGAAGATCAAGGCGGACATGATCAATATCCTGATCCCCCGCGTGAAAGCGAAACTGAAACCAGAGCTGCAAAAACTGTTCGACGGCTACGATATTCAACATCACATCAACCCTACCGGTAAATTTGTGATCGGTGGCCCGCACGGTGATACCGGTCTGACCGGCCGTAAAATCATCGTAGACACTTACGGTGGTAAAGGTGCGCACGGTGGTGGCGCTTTCTCCGGTAAAGATCCTTCCAAAGTAGACCGTTCCGCTGCATACGCTACCCGTCATATCGCCAAAAACCTGGTGGCTGCCGGTGTGTGCGATGAAGTGCTGGTACAGGTATCCTACGCTATCGGCGTGGCTAAACCCTGCGGCGTGTATGTAAACACTTACGGCACCGCTAAGGTGAAACTGAGTGACGGTGAGATCGCTAAGAAAGTGGAAGAAATTTTCGACCTGCGTCCTTATGCTATCGAACAACGCCTGAAACTGCGTAACCCGATCTATAGCGAAACTGCTGCTTATGGTCACATGGGCCGCGATCCGCAGGTAATCACCAAAGTGTTCAACAAAGGCAAGAAAAATGAAAAGTCAGTACAAGTAGAACTGTTCACCTGGGAGAAACTCGACTACGTGGACAAAGTAAAAGCTGCTTTCGGTCTGTAAAGCACACTGATACCTACGGTACAAAATAATAAGGAGGCGATTGATAACATGTTATCAATCGCCTCCTGCTTTTTACATTGCCGGTTAAAAGGACCAGGCAACTATTTTCTGAAACATTATCCCTTTTCACCAGGTGCAAAAAAAATCTTTAAAATCTTCAAATTTTTTTATATATTTATACTATAAATATATATGAAATAATTTAATATGGTTTGTGGTCCTGTGTTTCAGCGCAGGAAAGGGTCTGCGGAGTGGGTGTACATTTTTTAACCTACCATTTCGCGGGTGCATATGTCCCAAAAAAATTGTCTAACCGTTCAGCCACATTACTGCTGCAGCCCGTCAGGTATTTTTCTATCAAAAAATTTTTGATCTTCACGGCTGAAAAATAAAAAACATCAGGCTTTGTATCGCCTGCATGCAGCTATAGTGGCCCTCTTTCTCCATTGCCTGCCCGACCGTATCCAGCAAACCAACCGCCTTGGCGGGATTAATTTATACCATTATTTCTTGAAGAACCATGAAGAAGCACCACCTTACTTCCAAACTGCTTATGTTGAAGCTTGCATTCATTGTGATTATTTATTTCGGAAGTTGCAACAAAACAGTTGTTACACCGGAGAAGCCTCATGAGGACACGCCGGAACAGCCGTCTACGCCCAATCCGCCGGTGAAGGGAAAGGAATATACCCTGTTGCCGGACGCTAATGGCCGCCTCGTAATAGACGGCGCCAAAAGCCCCTATAAAGGCGGCGACGCCCTCAATCTGAAAGGAAGGTTTTATTCGGTGAACATTACCAATCTGAATGGTTCTCCAGGCAACCCGATCACCATCCGTAATTTCGACGGTACTTCGGTGAAAATAGGCAACCCCGACTGGAACGGTGGTTCCTGGGCGGAAGCACTGAGCCTGATCAATTGCCATTACATCAGGGTAGGCAGTGAATCCTCCCGCGCAGACTTCATCATCGATGGTTCTGTCCACCCCGCAAGAGATGCGTATTTTAACCTCGTATTAAGCAAACATACCGACAATATTGAAATCAGGAACCTGACCATCCGTAACGGCGGTACGGGCATATGGGCCAAGACAGACCCGGTGAAAGGCGACGCCACCACCTATTATCCCAATTCACAGATGGAAAACCTGTTGATCCATGATGTGGCCATCAGCGGTACCAACAACGAGGCCATGTACATCGGGCATACGGCCACCTACTGGGACCTGACAGCCAACACTTCGTACTATGGCGACGCCTCCGGTTTTACGCCCGGCAGCCAGTACGTACAGCCCATTAAATGGCATAATGTAAAAATCTATAACAACGCCGTACAGGATGGCGGCGCCGATGGCATACAGACCGCGGCCATCGATCAGCTGGAAGTGTTCAACAATACCGTGACCAACTGGGGCATGAAACATAACAGTTCACACAACGGCGGCATCCTCATCGGAGGCCGTGCCACCAATACCTATGTGCATGACAACTACGTGCATGATGGCTGGGGAGAACTGCTGCAGTTCTATGGTTCCGGTGAAAACGGTTCCAAACACGTTATCAGCAACAACCTTTTTGTGAACAACAGCCAGGGAGGTAATGACGGCATCAGCTTCAGAGGCACCGACCGGGCGGCGGTGACCATCAGCAACAACACCGTGGCGCTTACAGGAGGCGTTTCCCTGCGCATCAACGGTGAAAAGGGCATGACGGCCGCATTGACAGTTACAGATAACGCGTTTATCCAGCCCCGTATGAGCGGCGGCTCGATCACCTATAACTCCTACGTATATACGGAAAATGGCGGCGGCGCCATCGAAGGCACGGGAGACAAGGCTAACAGCCGTTTCCCCACGCTGGACGCCGCAGGGGTGGACGTTGGTAATTATTTTGCGCCCAAAGCCGGTTCTGCACTGGGAGTGACCGGTTTCCGCAAAAAATAACGAGATTATTATTGACATAAAAAAAGACCAAAGCACTTGTCTGCTTTGGTCTTTTTTTATATCGGGCAACGACAAATTATAGTTCATTTTTTTTCAGCAGTTGTACGGCATGATCGCAGGCCCGTGCTGTCAGCGCCATATAGGTCAGCGACGGGTTCTGTGTGGCAGAAGAGGTCATACAGCTGCCGTCGGTGACAAACACATTCGGCACTTCGTGAAGCTGGTTCCATTTATTCAGGACGGATGTTTTAGGATCATGTCCCATTCTCACGGTGCCCATTTCGTGCACGCATTCACCGCCTGTGTAGTTGTAATCAAATCCTGAAATATTGGTAAGTCCGCTCATCTCCAGCATTTCCTCCGCGCTGCTGCGCATATCTTTCCGCATGGCTTTTTCGTTGTCTTTGATATCAAAGCTGATGCGTACCAGCGGCTGGCCCCATTTGTCTGTGTCAGAAGGGGAGAGGGTTACGCGGTTATCGGCATAGGGCAGCATTTCTCCCCAGGCGCCAAGCCACATCACCCACTTGCCGGGGTTGGTCAGGTCTTTTTTAAACTGGTCCCCATAACCCGGCATCTTAAAGTTATCCATCCACGCTTCCCTTTCCGCATAGCCCTGGTATCCAAAACCGCGTACATAGTCCGTTCTGCGGGTGGCTTCGTTCACATTACGGAAGCGGGGAATATAGATGCCGGCCGGTCTGCGGCCTGCATAGTACTGATCTTTGAACCCTTTGTATTCTCCCATGGCGCCGACTTTAAAGTGATGGTCCATGAGATGGCGGCCCACCATATCGTTGCTGTTGCCCAGGCCGTTAGGGAAGGCGTCGGAAACAGATTTCAGCAGGATGGCTGCAGACGCGATGGTGGAGGCGTTGAGGAAAATGATGCGGGCGTGGTATTCCATGCTCTCTTTGGTTTCGGCATCGATGATGCGTACGCCGCTGGCTTTGCGGGTATTTTTATCGTAGATGATCTCCGTAACGATACTGAATGGACGCAGTGTAAGATTGCCAGTGGCCATGGCGGCGGGCAACGTAGCGCCGTTGCTGCTGAAATAGCCGCCGAAAGGACAGCCCCGGTGACACAGGTTGCGGTATTGACAGGGCCCGCGATTATTATGGCCTTGCGACAGATTGGCCACACGGGCAATGGTCAGCAGCCGGTCGTTGTATTTTTGTTTTAGCTGTTCACGTACATGCTGCTCGAGGCAATTGAGCTCCATCGGCGGAAGAAACTGTCCGTCGGGCAGATGGGGCAATCCTTCTGCCTGGCCGCTGATGCCGGCAAACTGCTCCACATAATCATACCAGGGGGCAATGTCCTGATAACGGATAGGCCAGTCCACGCCGTGGCCGTCTTTTGCGTTGGCTTCAAAATCGAGGTCGCTGAGCCGGTAGCATTGCCGTCCCCAGGTGAGGGAGCGTCCGCCGACCTGGTACCCTCTTATCCAGCTGAAAGGCTTTTCCTGTATATAGGGATGCTCCTTGTCACGTACAAAAAAGTGTTTGCTGCTTTCGTCGTAGGCGCCGCTTTGTATGGGGTCTTCCAGTTTGTCCTGTTCGGGGTTGTTAAGGCGGTGTTTAAACTCCCACGGGTGCAGCGTGGCCGTTGTGTAATCCTTTACATGCTCCACGTTTCTGCCTCTTTCGAGCAGTAGTGTTTTTAGTCCTTTCTCGCATAGTTCCTTCGCCGCCCAGCCTCCGCTGATGCCGGAGCCTATGACGATCGCGTCGTATGTATGGCCGTTTGTTGCTTTGATGTTCAGGTTTGCCACGGTTATCTGCTATGTGTTAACAAAAAAATGAATTGGTTATGTAAAAGTCCTATAAAGTATGATTTTTTCCTATCAGTGATATTGAAAAAAATCCGGCTTTTACACCGGATTTTTTTCAAAGTTAATATGGAGTGATGTTTTACTGTTTCACCAGTTTTACTGTTTTCACCGTCTGATTGTCTGCCACTACCTGTAGGATGTAGATGCCCGGTGTCAGTTCACGGCCGGTGATGTCCATTCTGAACTGGTAGGAGCCAGGGGCTACCAGGCCGAGGTCTTTCATGTTGACGATGCGGCCGTTGAGGTCCAGCAGTTTCAGGGCCATCCGGGTGCTGCCTTTGCCATTTTGCGTGAGACCTACGTTCACGAAGCTGGTGAAGGGGTTTGGATATACCTGTGACAGGGTAACGTCGGTGGTGTTGCTGCCGGTGGTGTTGTTACCGGTGCTGATGCTGCCTTTAGGGGCAGTAGCCATGGTATTGGTGCCACCGAGTTTGGCCAGCGTCTGCGTTACTTCTTTCGGGTAGGCTTTGATCACGAGGGCGTTCAGGTAGCCGTAGGCGTTCACTACATAGATGGTGAGCAGCATCTGGCCGTTCTGGTCGGGCGACAGGTGATCGAGCGTTACCGTATTGGTGGTGTTGTCGTTAGCGTCCAGCGTCACGGTCCTTCCGTTGATGGAGTAACCGCCGATCCTGGTGCCGCCACTGGCCCTGCTGGCGAAGAAGGTGAAGGAGTATTCCTTCGACTGATCGAGGCCGGTGAAGAGCATTTTAGCGGTATCGCCTGGTTCTACGTAGTAGGATTCGGCCATTACCAGGTCAGGGTACACACCGGAGTTGTTGCCGGTTTGTTTACCGGCAGGATTGGTACCGGTAAAGTTGTCGACGATGGTCCAGCTGAAGCTGGTAGGATTACCGGCGTCGTCCTTCGGATTGTTCATGGTCTGGTTCAGGAACGGCAGCGCATTGGTATTATTCCATGGTGCCGGCGCCGGATTGACCGTATTAAAGTTGATATACACACCATAGGCGAGCGTACCGCCGGCAGCGATGTTGCTGTAGTCGGACTGCTGGGTGGCGGTGATGGCCCTTACTTTATAGAAGTAGAGGGTATTGGATGCCAGCCCGGTATTCGTGTAAGAGGTGACGTTGGCCGCAGTGGTGGCGATTTTACTGAAAGTGCCGTTGCGGTCTGTAGAACGCCAGATTTCAAAACCTGTTTCATTGCTGGACTTATCGGCCCAGGTCAGCTGGATGCTGTTGGTGGTTTGTGCGCCTGTGGCCAGATTGGCAGGTGCCAGCGGAATACCATTGTCAACATATGACTGGATCACCATGGCGCCGAGGTAAGCGGCAAAGGAACCGGAAGGCTGCTGGATGGTGAAGTCGATGTTACCGCTCGCATCAGGGGAGAGGCCGTTGATCTGAACGGTGTTCTGGGTATTGCTGGCAGCGTTGAGGGTCACAGACTGGCCGCCCGCAGCATAGATGGTATTTCTGTTATCGCTTACTGCGTCACGGCTGCCGAAGAACACGAGGTTGTATTTCAGTGTAGCAGAGAGGCCGCTGATACGCAGGCGTTTGGCGGTACCGCTCTGGTCGTAGTAGAAGGTGTGCATTACTACGTCGGGGAACACGCCGGTGTTGCTACCAGTCACTGCGCCGACGTTGTTATCGCCGGTGAGCGCGTCCAGCAGTGTTACGCTGATGGTGGTGGCGGCGCCGGTTTCATCTTTGATATTTGTAACCGCGGCATTGGCAAACGGAGCGCTGTTGAAGTTATTCCACGGCGCCGGTGCTGGTTCTAAGCGGTTATAGTTCACGAAGATGGAGGTGGTGTTTTTATCTGTCACCTGTACCTTGAAGGTGCGGCTGCTTTGTGCGCCTTTGTTGTCCTGCGCGTTGATGGTAATGTTATAGATACCGATGTTGGCGGCTCCGGGGGTCAGGTTCAGTACGGCGGTGCCGTTGCCTGTATTTTGCAGGGTGGCAAATGCCGGGAGGCCTGTGGCGGAAATGGTGATGACATCGCTTGGGTCGTCGGTAGCGTGAATATTCACCTGCTGCACAGCATCTGTTTTCATGCTGATATCAGCGATGTTATCGATTACCGGCGGCATATTGGGCAATGCAATGCTTACGGTATCGGACGGGCTGCCTCCGAGGCTGTTGATGGCGCGGACTACATAATAGTAGGTAGTGCCGCCGGACACATTCGGGTCCGTATAGGCGGTATCGTTAGCCGCGGCATTGGGCGTCAATTGCTGGAAGGGCCCTGTTTGTGCGGTAGCGCGGTATATTTCGTAAGCGGTTTCATTAAACGCCCTGTCTGTCCAGTTGAGCCGTACGCCATTGGCGATGCTGCGGGCGGTCAGGTTGCCTGGTTTGGCAGGTGGTTTACCGTCGTTATAAACGGCATCTATCGTCATGGCGTTGATATAGGCGTAACCGGTACCGCCGGTAGCTGCGATATCAAGGTTGAGCGTACTGTCAGCGGCGGCTTTCATGTTATTCAGGGTAACCGTGTTGCCGGTATTGCCGGAGGCGTTCAGGGTAACGGTGTTGCCATTGATCGTATAGGCGGCGATACGCGGGTCGCTGACGCCGATACGGCTGCCATAGAAGGTAAAGGTGTAGTTATAGTTGGTGTCCAGGCCGCTGAATTTCAGCGTTTGTTTATCGGTGGTGGTCCACCAGCTGCTGGTCATCGCGTTGTCGGGAAATACGCCGGAATTACTGCCGGAATTATATCCCTGGTTGTTGGTGTTGGTGCCGCCATTGATGTTCTGCCAGGGGGTCATCACCGTCATGCTGATGCCGGTGTTGCGGGCAGACTGGTCGATGAGGTTGGCGAATACATCGTTGAGCGCTGGTTTTTTATTGGTGTTGTTCCACGGAGAAGCCGCTACATAAGATCCTTCGGTGAAGTTAATGGAGAGCTTGTAGTTGGGATTGACCGCAGTCACGTTGATGGTGAATGTTTTGGTATCGGAGCCGCCGTTGCCGTCGGAGATGGTAACGGTGACAGGATAGCTGCCGTTGTCGCCATAGGTGGGCGCGAGTGCGATGGTAGCGTTGCCGCCGTTGGTAGTGAGAGTAGCGAAGGCCGGCAGGTTGGTCACGTTCCAGGTGAGCACGTCCGATGTGTTGGCATCGGTAGCGGTAATGTTGATGGTATTGGAACCTTTTTCTGCCAGGGCTACATTGGAGATGTTGCTGAGCACCGGCGGATAATTGTTTTCCACGATCAGCGTGAATGACCGGGTAACGGTGCCACCGTGTCCATCGGCTACGGTCACCTGTATCGGATAGGAGCCCAGATCAGCGATGGTAGGTGTGAAGGTAATGTTGCCGGTACCGTTGCCAGCTACCGCGAGCGCGCCGAATGCCGGCAGGTTGGCGGTGGTGATGGTCAGTACATCGCCGTCCGCATCGGTAGCGTTGATGGGCACATTGAGCTGTGCGTCAAAACGCATCTTCTTATCAGCGAGCGCCGCGAATACGGGTACAGTGTTGAGGGTGACGGCAGTGGCTTCATTGGAGAAATCACTGATGCCGCCTTCATTTTTCGCTTTTACCTTATAGAAGAAGGTGGTGTTGGCTGTGAGGGCGGTGTCGCTGTACACAGCGTATGCACTGTCACTGCGACCGATGGTGGTCAGCAGTACATAGTTGTTGTTGGTATTGGCGGAGCGGTAGATATCAAAGCCGGTTTCGTTGGCGGAGTTATCATTCCACTTCAGGTTGATAGTATTAGGAGATACCGCGGTGGCATTCAGGCCGGACGGTGCTGCCGGTTTGGCCGGCAGTGCCAGGGTAGTGGCTTTGATGTTGGTGTTTTCAAAAGCGCTGGCAGGTATTTCCTGTTTGGCGATGCCGGGGCCCGCCCAGCTGGCGTGCAGTTCCTGTCCGCCGGTTCCCTGGAAGTAGGTAACGTAGAACAGGTGTTTGCCTGCTGTCAGTGTTTTTTTGCTGGAAGCGCGTTCTGTGGTGCCTTGTACGTAGTTGTTGTTGACAAGCTGGTAGGTGGTGCCAAAGCCATCGATATACAGGCGGCTGCCGTCATCTGACGCAGTATAGAAGGTGTACTGGCCGGCGGTCGGTATATTGATATAGCCGGAATATTTGATGGCATAATTGGCGTCGCGGTTGCGCATGTCCAGGGTTACTGCCGAGGTGATGCCTGATTTTACCGGTGTTTCGGTGAACGCCGGTAAAGTGGAATAGCTGGGCGCTTCGTAGTAGTCGTACCTCAGGCCACTGATATCAGACAGGCTGGAACCGCCGTTACCATTACGGCTGATGGGCTGTACCTGATAGTAGTAGGTTGTTTGCGGCGCCAACAGGCTGTCCGTATAGGCGGTAACGTTAGCTTTGGTAGTGGCTATGATCTGGAAAGGACCTACCTGGCTTTCGGAGCGGTATATTTCAAATCCGGTTTCGTCGCTGCTGTTGTCTGTCCAGGTAACATTGATCTTGTTGAAAGATACGGCCATGGCCTTTACGTTGGTAGCAGGCGCAGGCGGATTGGCGATAGTCATCGTATCGGCGTAGGCAGAAGCCGGAATTTCCGTTCTGCTGATACCCGCTGCGGTGCTGCTCCAGAATACCTGCATGGCAGCGCTGCCACCTTGCTGGAAGAAGCTGATGGTGATGGGGTAGGAGCCTTTGTTCAGGCTGATGGTGCCGGTCACAGTAGTGGAGCCATGTAGACCATCGTTGTTGACAACGGTGGTATTGCCGATAAGCAGCTTGCTGCCGTCATCGGAAGTGGTCTCGAATTTATAACTACCGGTCACTGGGATAGTGATATAGCCCTGCCACTGAATGGCGTAGTTGACATCCTGTGTTCGTACAGAGAGGTCCGGTGTGGCGGAGATGCCTGTTTTAACAGGTGTCAGAGTGCTGAAGTTAGGCAGGGTGCTGAAAGTACCGTTATAGTATTTGTAGTTTAATCCTTTCTGAACAGTACTTGCAGTCACCTGGTTGCTGGCATTGGACACGTTGCCGGTAAGGTCGCGGGCTTTTACTGTAAAGGCGTACATGGTCCTGGCAGACAGGCCGCTTACGAGGAAGGTCGTCTGATCGCTGTTGACCGTGTATGACTTGGCGCCGTTCACATAGATATCGTATTTGTCTACGCCCACATCATCTGTAGATGGTGACCAGGACAGTGACACAGAAGAGGAGGTAGAGCCGGTGATGGTCAGGTTGGTGGGAGCGGTAGGAGGCTGGCTGTCCACCATGGTGGTGGCATTCACCTCGGCGCTCACCGGTGCGGCGCCGTTGTTGTTAACGGGCCGTATGATATAGTAATACTTTGTGTTCGGATTTAAATTGTTGTCGGTATAAGTCACCACATCCGCATCTACTTTAGCGATCAGCGTATAGCCGGTACCGGGAGTGATGGTGCGGTATACTTCAAAGGCCGTTTCATTGTAGGCAGGGTTAGGCTTGTCGCTCCAGTTGAGCGTGATCTGTGTCCTGGAGGCGGCGGTAGCCTGGAGCGCGGAGATAGCATCCGGTACGTTGGTGCCATTGGCGGCCACTACGCGGAAAGGATCAGAGAAATCACTGGAACAGCCGTATTGCTCTGTTACTTTCACTACATAATCACCGGCTTGTCTGGCGGCGAAAGTATTGTTGGTGCCAAGAGTGGTATTGTCGGTCGATTTTTTCCAGAGATAGCTGGCGTATCCGGCGGGCACCTGTAGTACTACGCTGTCCTTGCCTTCCGGTGTGGGGATCACGTTGCTCATAAGGCCTGCTATCTGTATAGCGGGACTGATAGTGGCTGTCTTGATTTTGATCACTACAGGGGTATGGGACCAGTCGGACCAGGTAGTGCCGTTGTACACCCTGGCGTCATAGGTACCGATCCCGGTAACGGTCAGCGTATTGGAGGTGGCGCCGGTAATAAGGTTGCCGTCCTTGCGCCATTCATAATTGTTGAAGCCCGCGGTCAGTCCCAGTGTTACGTTGATGGGATCGTTCACACAAAATTCAGTCCTGCCAAAAAGCGGCCAGGGGTTTGACTTATAGATGGCGTTGACGAAGTCGAAATAACCAGGGTACTGCCAGGCATTGTACCAAACGCCATGGCCCTGGCCATCAAAGATTTTCAGTTTGACGTTGGCGCCTGCGGCGATGGCCTGATTGTAGACAGATTGTGCGATCTGTGGAGGAGGATTGACGTCGGCCCCTCCCTGGAACCACCAGATGGGCGTGTATTTCCAGGTGTTGATGGTGTTGGCCAGATCGCTGGTGGCCGCGCTGATAGGCGTGGAACCGGCTACCAGTTTGGGATAGCGTTGGATAAAGTCCCAGGTGGCGTTACCGCCGCCGGAAAGACCATGAACAAAAATACGGTATGGGTCAACATGAAGCTGTGGGATGAAATATTTGTTCAACAGGTCCACTATATAATCATAGTAGCTGGGACCGAAGTACCCTGAAAGGTTCTGGGGATAGAACAGGAAAGCATCTGTAGTGCCGTTGTCTACAGCATTCATGAACAGTTCTCCGCCGTGGTACAACTGATATTCATTGTCATAGATCGTTCCCTTTTCTCCGATGCCGTGGAAGAAAATGATAATGGGATACGTTTTGGCGGGGTCATAATTTTTCGGCCATTTCAGGCGGAACTGCATACCGTTGTAGATGTATGCTTTGTAAGACGTGGAGGTAAAGCTTACCCGCTTTGTTCTTACCCACTTGCCTACCTGGTTCCAGGCGGGCTGGGTGGGCGGAGCGGACGCATTATAGTCCACTACCGGATCATTGGGGTCGAGGACGCCTGTTTGCGCCATCAGGAACTGCATGCTGATAAGCATGAACAGTGTAATCAGAGAGTAGATTTTTCTCATATATACCCATTAAGTATTAGGAACATCGATTAGCTATACGCATCCGGAAACGGACGTGCATAATGTTAGTTGGCTTCGCAGGGGACTGGTCAAAAAAATTAACGGAGTAATTACAAGGCAACCTTTGGTTTAAATGTTGCGACAGTAAATAAACCTTTACGGTTTCAGCAGAGGAGATGGTAAATCACATTAAAGCCTGGGCATTCACACATTGACATAGTAGTTTATCCCAGTAGATGTTTCAATCGGCCCGCAAAATAGAAAATAATGCACATTCTTCGGGGAATAAATTCGTGAATACCATAAAACAATCGGTGAAGTACAAGAAAACGGCCTTGAATGAAAAAGTACATTCAAGGCCGTTACAGTTGACAAAAAAATAAATTATATATTATGACAATGCAATCAGCATCCCACAAAATACTTGCTTTTATCGCCCAGGACTTTTTTGGCGATTTTCAGGGCGGCGACTGAGCACATCATCACAAAGAAGAAAGAGAGCGTCCAGGTGAGCAGGTTGCCGGGAATTTCGTCATGCATGAGTTTCATGCTCACTCCTCTCAGGAACAACACAAAGAAATAGTGCACGAAATAGAGGCCAAAGCTCAATACGGCCAGGGTGTCTACCCATTTGGGCACATATTTTTCAAAGCGCCATAACCAATAAATATAGAAGGGGCAGAAGAGCACCTTATGCGTAAAGTCAAACCGGTCGTATAGCCATTCGGGCACGAAGTAATTGGCGATAATAAAGGCAAGGGGCAGCACGGTGATGAGCAACACGTTTCTTTTGGCGAATTCGAGAAACTCATCTTTATAACGACTGAGGAACATCCCGAAGACATAGACAGACAGGAAGTGTACGGCCATCACGAGGGTATCGCTCAACACACTTCTTTTTATCACCAGGGAGATAATAAACAGCGGGACCAATAGATAGTACCACTTTGGATGACGGTCCATGTATATCAGCAGGGGAGCGATGAGATAATAGAGCGAAATCATCGGGATAAACCACAGTTGCTGCAGGTGCGCGCCGTGCAGCAGATAATAGCCTGCCTGTTCCCAGCGGGGCCAGGTGGCGAAATCGGGATGCAGGTCTGTGGTAAAGCCGGGCACGTCCAGCGTATACAGGCGGTAGACGATCACTGGCAACGACAGGATCAGATAAGGAGATATAACGTTCTGGAACTTCTTTTTCAGATAATCCCGGTACTCAAATTTGTGCGACAGGTGCTGGAACAGATAACCCGCAATAAACAGGAAGAGGATAGTGGAGTTCTGCCAGATAAGGTCCAGTATCCGGTGGATAACAGAATTGTCCGGCCACCGTACCAGAATGTGCGCGGCCACCACATAGATGATGGCGATGCCTCTGAAATGGTGGATGTAGCCGATAAATTTCTTTTTGGGTTTATTGACAGCGGTTTCGTCCGCCACAGATGTTGTTGCCATATCAGTTCCTGTTTAGAGCGTTTGTGTACTTCTTTGGGCCTTGTCCCATGCGGCCGATTGTTTTTTGGCGATATACCGGAAGAAACCCTGGTATACTGCGATGTTCATGAAAAGAAAATAGAATGGGATATAAAACAGTTTTGATTTACGATGTGCTTTGGCTTGCTGATAACCGGTGAGCGCGGCGAGGTAAAAGCAGAGCTGTCCGGCCAGTACCACCTGGTACAATAGTCCGGCGCCGGCCCATACCAATATGATGTTGCTGATCAGCAGCAGCGGAAGGCTCAGGGGGCTGAGTGTCCAGCGCAATACGCGGTGCGAAATATATTGAAACGACAGCAGCGGGTAACGGAATATATTGAGCAGCGGGCGGAGCATCACGATGGACTGGAAGCCGCCGGCGCTGATCCTGACTTTTCGTTTATGTTCTTCTTCCATGGAAGAAGAGGGCGTCTCCATCGCATAGGCGTCAGGCGCATAGGCTATGCGGTAGCCGGCCATATTGATCCGGAGGGAGATGATAAAGTCATCGAGAATGACTTCTTCTTCTACTGGCGCATACAGGGCGGTACGGATGGAGAATAGTTCCCCGGCGGCGCCTACCACGCTGTACAGTTCTGCGTCCATCTTTTTCAGGAAGGACTCATATTTCCAGTAGATGCCTTCTGTGGCGGCAGCCCCGGCCACGCCGCCGGCTATTACTTTTTTCTCGCCGGCCACGCCGCCGGTATGTTCGTCGGCATAGTGCTTCACGATATGCTTTACAGCGCCCGGGTTGAGCAGTGTGTTGGCGTCGCAGAAGATCACCACAGGATGCTGTACCTGTTTCATGGCCCGGTTGATCGCGGCTGTTTTGCCATGCCGCTGCGGCTGGTGCAGGAGTGTGACGGAAGGGTGGCGTGCAATGATGGCCGGCGTTTCATCGGTGGAACCGTCGGTCACAAAAATGATCTCCAGCTTTTCGGACGGATAGTCCAGCTGAAGGGTGTTAATGATCTTCTGCTCAATAAAACCGGCTTCATTGTAGGCGGCTATGACGAGGCTGACTGGTGGCTCGAAAGGAGCGGCAGGGCCCTTTTCCGGCCTGAACAGGCGTTTCATTTTAATCAGCCCGTACAACAGCATCCCGTATCCGATGTAGTTGTAGAACAGGATAAAAAATGCGGTAAAGAATATGAGGTAGACGGTGATCATCATAGTTCGCTAATAGATGCCTATTCTGTTGCCCAGCACCGCTGCCCGGGTTGCAGCGGGGTGCAACCTTTGTAACGGCCTGGAATGTACTCGTACGCCATGGCTTTGGTAGCGCCCTGCATGGAGGTGCAGTAGCCGATGACGGTGTATTTTTTCAATGTTACAAAAAACGGGTCGCCGAACAGCCGTGACGATACCTTGCCCATCAGTCCTTCCCACGGTCTGCTTTTTTTCTCAAAATGTGCTACGACAGCCTCTTTTTCTTCCTTACGGCAATGGACAAACGATTTTCCGTACTTTGTCCGCGTATAGGCGGCCACATCTTCGAGCCCGTACAGAAAGCGGTTCTGCACTTTCCGCGATGAGCAGTCGCGTATCATGGTCGCGATAAAGTCGTGTACGCCGGCGCTTTTGGCGCCCGGTGTATCGGTCTCGGGGATGATCACTTCCGCCAGTTCTGCGATCAATGGCAGGTACTGGTCGAGGTCCCCGAGATCGGGCTTTTTATTGAAGTAGTGGTAACCGGCGCCGCCGGCGATAGCGGCCCCGGCGCCTCCAAACAACAGTAATCTTGCAATTGCCTTCCGTCTGTTCATCAGGTTCCTATTTTTTTCGCTTCATGGCATTATAGCTCTGGTATTGCAGCAGCCATTCGTAAATGTTCATCCCGTTTTCGCGGTAGCGTGGGTCATAAAAGGAATGCCAGCAGCAATGGGCGCCCGGGTAAACGGTCAGCTTGTTGAGCCGGGGCTTGTATTTGCCAATGCTGTCGATGGCTTCTTTGGCGTTGTTGAGGAAATAGTCGTCCTTGTCGCCTGCGAAATACCAGGTATGAATGTCTGCTTCGGCGGCCAGTTTATAGCGTTTCAGATAGGGAGGGTCTATCCTGGCGGCGGACATGGTCACGCAGCCGGCTATACGGTTGGACAGTTCCCTTTCATGCGTTTTGGCGGATTCCACCGACCATCCGCCGGCGCTGTAGCCGGTGAGGTACATCCGTGTGGTGTCTACCGGATAATTTTTGATAACGTCATCCAGCATGGCGCTTACGTCCTGCGGGGCAAATGACCAGCTCTCCGCCAGCGGCGCCAGTACGATGAACTTGTACAGCTGTCCGTCTTTTTTGTTGACGGCTTCTATCTTTTTCCCTTCTTTCAGCTGGCGGGTAACGCCTTCCCGGAAAATTTTGCTGAGGTCTTTGCCAGCAATGCTGCGCCCATGAAAACAGATCAGCAGCGGGTACTTTTTACCGGGCACATTTTCTTCGGGCGTATAGATCAGCGCCAGTCTCTTCTGCCAGGGGCTGATCTTTACTTCTGTATTGCGCATCGGGCTATAATCCTGACCCGCAGCCATGATCCCTGTCAGCAAGCAGCCCATGAGAGTCATTATTCTCCGATACATAACAATTTCTTTTAGATACAAAACAACAATTACAACTGCGCCATCACATTTTCCAGTGTGGTGCCTACCAGCGCTTCCAGTATCAGTTTGGACTGACGCAGCACTTTTTCCAGCTGAATGTGTTTTACCATTTCACCATTGTAGGCGCTGTAAGAAGCTTTGTAAATTTCGATCGGTACGGCGGGGTCGCCGGCGCGGAATTTTTCTTCTGCCTGATTGAAGTTCTGCAACGCGTCTTCCATCAATGGCATATGCAGTTCATACAGTTTTTTGTTGGCCGCATATTCTTCATAAGCCTCCAGCACTTTGCCTTTCAGGGCCATCGCCTCGGCTTCGCGCTGTTTGTCGAGCAGCCGGCCTTCCGCTTTTACTCTTTTGATATCGTTGGGGATTTTGATGAGATTGCCCAGCGGCAGCATTACACCGAAGTTGTAGCGGGGGTAGTAGTTGGTGTTAATGTTGTTGTTGCTGTTGCCTTTGATGGTAAACTCATTGAGGTTGCCCGCAGCGGTGAAATGGTTCAGCCAGGCAGCTCCCGCCATGTTCTTCTCATATTTGTTGATCTCTTTTTTGATGGCATACTGGCTGATGTCGGGGTTTTGCAGTGCCAGTTCCACCAGCTTCTCTTTAAACCGGGCTACCGTAACGGGGTCCGCCGGCAGTTTTAACAACACAGCAGTATCTTTTTTCTGCAGCTGTGCAAAGGCGAAGATACTCATACACATTACCAGAACGGTAGTTAGCATTTTTTTCATGATTCAGTATTTAAGGCGTATAGATATTTTACTTTTATAGCGATGGCAGTGAGCGCATTCAGCATAATGGAGGATTCCACCAGGGTAGAGGCGTCCTGGGCATATTGCGCCAGCGCCATCTCCAGCATGGAGGCGGCGATGCCCAACATGAGCAGTTTATTGACTTCCCCGTCTATCCGGAAGTAGTTCCGCACGGCGATGGCGATCAGCAGGAAGAAATTGGCGGCTACCAGTAAAACGCCCGCCCAGCCGGTTTCCAGCACCGCGCGCAGGTAGCCGTTGTCTGTCTGCAGATTAGCTAACGGATGACCGGGATAGAACAACTGTCCGTTGCCGCCGGTGGTCATTACGCCGCCGCCCAACGGATGGTCGTAGATATAAGGTTGTATACGGTGACGGTTTTCATCCCTTACGTCCATGGAAGCGTCCTGTTTCCCGAGGAAAGCAGTTCGGATACGGATGATGGTGCCATTGCTGTGGAAAGGGCCAAAGAGGATGACCAGCCCTGTAAACCCGAAGGCAATGGCGATCAGTATCGTATTGCGGTTGCGCAGGGTAGTCAGTAAAAAAAGCAGCAGTCCCACCGGCAGCATCACATAACCCGTACGGGTGCCGGAATAGCCCAGTGCCAGCCCCTGTAACACAATAGAGACGATCAGCAGTATTTTTCTTTTCAGGTTCAGGTTGACCATTTTGGCGGTCAGCAGTATCAGGCAGATAATGATGTTGCAGGCCATGATGATACCGAAAGACGCTGCATCAGACATAAAGGAGAAAATGCGGATGCCGGAGATGATCATGGTGGTGGTGAACATCTTGGGATATTTGGCGATAAACGCTCTTTCATAAGGCATCAGTCCAAACCATTGCTGCAGGCAGGCATACACCGCAGCTGCGGTGCATATGGCTATCCAGAACTTAAAGAAGGTACGCACGTCCTTCATACTGTTAAATACATGCAGGCCCAGTCCCAGGAAAATCATGTTACGCACAAAAACCCTGAAGAAGATGAACCAGGCAAATACCCGGTGACCGGCAGGATTGGCGACCTGAATAATCAACAGGATGGCATAGAGATAGAAGGAGATGAGCAGGGCATCTTTCATAAACTGCACCTTTTTAACGCTCTTGTCTCCCCGGCGGAGAATACAGCCCAGCAACGTACTTATCAGCAGCCCGTCCATCACCACGCCAACGCTTTGGCTGGAACCTGAAATCCTTTCCAGCAAAGGAAGTATCAGGGTAATGGTGATAAAAATATAATATCCCAGCCTGTAGTTGATCACACATATCAGACAGATGGCCATGCCTATAATCCCTACCACCATGGCCACCCCGATTTTCAGGTCCAGCGAGGCCACGTAGGTAAGCACCGGTATCAGCACGATCCAGAGCAACACCACCAACAGGCGGAGAATATTTTTTTTAATCGCAAACATTCGGTCTGACTGATTTTAGAGAAATATTGTTTTGATCAGCAGCAGGAGTATAATGACGCCCGCAAACAGAATGATCAGTGTCTGATGTAATCCCTCGCTGATGAATCTTTTTTCTTTTTTCATGATGTACGCATTGCATCGGCCGCTACTTCGCGTTCTTTCAACGGGCCGGTGAACAGAAATTTCATACGCAGCAACAGGCAGCACCGGTACAGGATGATGGAGCCAAAGAGACCCGCCGCCACCAGGATGGCCGTGATCACCGGGACGTTGGTGAGAATGCCCGTTTTCAGGATTGCTACCCGCAGCAGGAATATAATTCCCAGGTGCAGCAGGTAGATGTATAATGAATAATGTCCGATGGTCTGCAGTATTTTCAGCTTTTCATATTTTGCGAGGATGAAGGCGATCATGATCACCAGCAATCCACCCAACATGGCCAGCAGTGAAAACAGGTAGATGCTCATGTTGGTATGTGACATACAGTAATATTGCACCAGCAGGAACACAGGCACCAGCGCCAGCGCTTTCAGCGGAGAAGTGAGCTGCCGTTGTACCTGCTCGGAAAAGAAATAACGCGCGGCCAGGTGTCCCAACACAAAGTATATATAGTAAATCATGACGTCGGAAATAGTGCTGATATCGCCGGCATACGATTTAAGGCCCAGCATTGCCAGCCCCAGCAACACCTGGACTACCGGGTGGAGCTTCAGCACGCAGGAGGTGAACAGGTAAAGCACTGATACATTAAACAATGCCAGCAGGTACCACAGCTGGAGCATACTCCTCGGATGAATGAGAATGTCCAGGTAATTTTCCGGTGTCAGTTTGTGATTGGTATAATTCGTAAATAAAATCTGCAGCGTGACCTGGATAATGCACCACAGCAGATAAGGGTACAGCAGCGTATTGATTTTTGATATCAGGAAGTTCTGCGGTCCCCGCTTATTTACGCTGGAGGCGAAGAACAGCCCGGACAAAAAGAAGAACAGCGGCATCCGGAAGCCATAGAGCATTTCATTGGCCTCCATCATCAGCTGGTTGATATTGGCGCCGGTGTACAGCAAACCATAAATCACATGGCGGTACAGCACGAAAATGATCGCAATGCCTTTCGCATAGTCAACCCAGGCGTAACGCCGCGATGTTTGGGGGCGAAATGAAAAAATGTAATGAATGGCCTCTGTCAGTTTCATTAGTGTTTTTTTGGGGCAGAATGCTATAGGTCCAGGTAATCCTCATTGATGTTATTAAGCACAGCGCCGAGCAGTTTACCATTGAGCCCTTCCAGAAACTGGACCGACTCCCTGTCATTCTGTTTGAGGGACAGTTTGGATGAGAATACCGCTACTACGCCTTCTGCGTACTGTTCCAGCTCTTTACTGTCTGTATAGTCATTCAGCGGAGCGCCTTCCATGATAATGAAGTCATAGTATTGCTTCAGTTGAGGAAGATAGTTGAGCAGATGGTTTTTAGGCAGTATTTCAGCGGGCGTATAGTCGCCACCTTTACAACCAATTACTTCAATATTTTCTACGCTGTAAGTGGTAACGATCTCCTTTACTTTTTCAATGCTGAATTCCTCAGGGGCCACAGAAAACGTTTCCAGCGTCGGCCTGGCCTGTAATTGCAGGGTAAGGTCGTTGTTGCAGAAGTTAGTGTCGATGATCAGCACCTTTTTATTGCTAAGGCTGAGGCTGTAGGACACCGCCTGTACCAGCGTCGTTTTACCCTGTTGCGGTTCGGTGCTGGTGAACAGGAAGATGGACTTGCCGCTGTTTTCTATTTCGAAACGCAGCTTGCGCAGGAATTCGCGGAAACTGTTCTGGCGCTTGCGTACGGCGTCATAGTTCTCTTCTTTCTGTTGCAGTACTTCCAGGATGCTGTATTTTTTTAGGTCAGCATGGTTGATGGTGCTGATCAGTTTGAGGTCTACGTTTTTTTCAAAAATAGAGGGCGACTTCATGGAAGAATCAAAGAACTCACGGAACAGTATGCTGATGGTGGTCAGCATAAAGATGGCCAGTCCGCACATGCCCATGATGATGATCCGTTTGGAGGACTCCGGTTTGAAGGCCGGCTGGCCTTTCAGTGTCTGACGGAAGTTGTCCATCGGAGCGGTACGGTTATCGATAGCGGAGTTGAGCTTTTCTTTCAGTTTATTGTATTCGTCCTGTGCCAGTGTCACTTCCTGTTGCAGGGTGCTCACGGTGGCTTCCTTATTGGCGTATGAGCCTACTGAACCTTTCAGCATTCTGATTTTGGCCTGTAGGTTGGCGATGTTTTGATTGGATGCTTTCAGGTCTGATTCCAGACCGGCTTTTTTCTGCAGCAGTTCTTCCTTGCTGACAGCCGCACCGGTGGGGGTGGAGCTGATGGAAGATGCGTTCTGCAGCTGTTTCCGCAATGCTTTGATCCTTTCGGCGAGTGCGTCGTTGCTGCTGCCGGTCCGCAGGTATTCGTCGTTCAGGTCATTGATCTGCCGGCGCAGGGAAACAATATCATTATTGCTGCTGTAGGTGGTTTTGCCCTGGCTGGCGGCGGTTATCTGTGCATTGACGTTTTGCAGGGAGGCGGTCAGCGTGTTGCTGGTGGCCTGTTCGTCGAGCAGTCCTTTTTCGAGCTGGCTGATGAGCGACAGTTCATTGGTGCTGGCGGCTTCCACATTGAGCAGGCCGGCAGAGGATTTATACATACGAAGGGCTTCCACTTTGGCGTCCAGTTCCTGTTTCTTTTTGTTGACCAGCTCTTCGAAGGTAGATACGTTTTCCACGGTGCGTTCGGAACGCAGGCTGCGGTAGTAGCGGATAAACTCGCTGTACAGCGTGTTTACCACGAAGGCCGACTGTTCAGGGTTGGGTGAACGGAAGGAAATATCGATATAGTCGGTCCGGGAAAGGCGGCCTACGTTCAGCATTTTGCGGATGGACTCATAGTCGTATTTGCACAGCTTCATGTACTCAAGAATACGACGTTCATCCGGGTGATAGGAGCTCAGCATCTGGAGGGAGTCCAAATGATTGCGGCAGATCTGCAGTGCTTCGGTTTTATTGAACACCTTATACTCCGGCGTATTAAAATCTTTATCCGTGAGGTGTACGAAAGGTTTGTTGCTGGTGAGGTCGTGGATGAGCAACTGATATTGCAGCAGTCCGATTACCAGTGGAGAGTTGATGGTCTGCACCACGTTTTCGAACTTCACGTCCGCTTCATATATATTGGTGTTCTCTTCTCTCAGGGTGATCTGGTCTTTAATGGTGAAGCCGGTAGACATCTGCGCGTTGGACACGTACAGGTGCTGCCTTCCCATGGTAAACACAAAGGCAAGTACTACCGCAGCAAGGGTACTGAGGATGATCCACCACTTCTTCTTCATTAATGCCTTTATAAAATATATTACATCCATATTAATTATGAAATTTTATCATTTATCCATTTAATCATGTTCGGTATACCGCCGGATCTCCGCGCCGGTTGAGCGCAGCAATCGAATTGGTATGAGTTTGCTGTGAAAATGTGTTGGCATTTTTCCAGCGGGTCTGCTTTAAATAAAACGGGTAAGAAATTAATCCAACCAGCGTCTAGTTGGTTTTGTCGAAGGATGTGGTCAGATAGGTGTGTAGGTGAAAAACCGGCGACATTACGGGGTGCGGCATATGTTCCGACATGTAATAAATGGCCTGTGGCATATCCGGTTTACGGCGCTAAATTACGAGGCAATTTTTTATGAAGTCGTTTTTTTGGGCGAAATGCAGTTTTTTGTTGGTGAACGATTAAAAATCCGGGTTGAAAATATTTCATAGTACAGAGAAACTGAATCAGTTAAGGTTGCTGGTGATCCTTAAATTGATGATATACTATATAACAATCACCTGCGGTAATATATGGTGTGTTGTTTCATTTCTTCATTGTCAGTTGCTTTTGTTGCACATGAATTTCGTTTACAGTGAAATTTCTGACTTTTACAGGGAAAAAACTACCGTTTACCAAATTATAGATTAGAGATAAAAGGATTATTCTAATTTTACACCCGTCGATTACAATTATCGACATACACCATAGCCAGCGATTAGAGTCGCAGTAGTAATTCACCTACATCCTCCTGAGAGACCGCTTAACCTGATTAACCTGACACCTGACCTTATCCCATTTAAAGCCATCATGTTTATTTACCATGCTGCATCCGTGCAGTACAAAAAAATTGATAAGTAGTCTCTTAATATAAGGTCATGAAAAAGACAATATTGATAATTGATGATAGCGCACCAATCAGATTTCTGCTGGAGGCAATGTTGAGCAAGGAATATAATGTGGTATCGGCTGCTGATGGATTTGTAGCACTTACCTGGCTTGGTAAAGGTAATGCAGTGGATTGCATTGTCAGCGATCTGCAGATGCCTAATATCAACGGATGGGAACTGTTGGAATATCTTTCCGGCAGTGGCTTATATCAGAATATACCGGTAGTGGTGTTGTCCAGTCAGCCGGACGTGGAAATGCACAATGCTGAGCTGGGACACAAATACCATAATGTACATGCGTTTGTACAAAAACCATTTGACCCGATGCGGTTACTGGAAACGGTGGGACAGGCTATTAACCGCCAGCTGGTGGCTATTGCCGGATAACCAAAATCATGTTGCTGTTATATAATCCCGAAAAAATGGATAAACTTACTACACCTACTTTGCAACCCTTTGTCTGTGAGAATGTACCGAATGTGGAAGCGACTACCGGCGCTGTTATTCGCGATCTGGTAAATGAGAAAACCGTGTTGATGGTTGGACAATTCCAGCACAAACTGTCGGATGATATGCCCAATTTCAGAAACCTGCTGGTCAGCAATGTGGCAGGAGCGGAGAAAGTGATCACTGAATTAAAACGGCTGTACCGCCGTTTGCCTGCTGCGATCGTTTTCCGGGTGAACAATGGTTTTGAAACAGGGCTGTCCCAATGGAAGGAATTCTTCACGCTTCAGCCGGCGATGACTGCGGTGCCATTCTTTCTGTTGACAGACAGGGTGACGGACCGTGTCCGCTCGCTGAAAAAAGAGTTTCCTTTTGTGGACGATGTTATTACCCGGGAAACATTCAACGATCTTCCCGGTAAAATCGAGTTCGTCACCAGGTTTAAAAATATGCAGCAGCTGCCGCCGGTACAGCAGGAGCCCGCACTCCCGGTATTGGCGCAGAAAAGCAACCGCTGGGGCTATTTCCTGAAACGTACTTTCGATATCATTGCCTCCACCTCGCTGTTGCTGATCGCCAGCCCGGTGATGCTGCTGATAGCAATAGCCATCAAGCTGGAATCCAAAGGCAACGTGTTTTACGCTTCTCCGCGCGCCGGCAAAAACTACAAGATCTTCAAGTTCTATAAGTTCCGTACCATGGTGGCGGACGCCGACAAACAGCTGGCCAAACTGAAACATCTCAATCAGTACGGTAATAATGATAAAGGGGCCGTGTTCTATAAAGTGTCCAACGACCCGCGCATCACCCGCCTCGGCAATTTTCTCCGCAATACCAGCCTGGACGAGATCCCGCAGCTGTTCAATGTACTGAAAGGCGACATGTCGCTGGTGGGCAACAGGCCGCTGCCGCTGTATGAAGCAGCCACCCTTACCACCGACGAGTGGGCGGAACGTTTCATCGCGCCTGCCGGTATCACCGGATTGTGGCAGATCAGCAAACGCGGCAAAAAAGAAATGTCTGCCGAAGAAAGGATAGAACTGGACATCAACTACGCACACCGCAATTCATTCGCTTATGATATGTGGTTGATCATGAACACACCGAAAGCGCTGATACAAAAAGATAACGTGTAATGTTGCTGCACCTCATAGAAATTTTACTGTTTGCTTACCTGGCGGCATGTGTACTGTATAATCTTGTGCTGTCTGTGGCCGGCCGTCTGGCCCGGAAAAAGAAACCGGCCACACAGGCTGCCGACGTCCGCTACGCGCGTATCGCGATATTGGTGCCGGCTTACAGGGAAGACGCCATTATATTGTCTACTGCCCGCAGCTATGCGAAACAGTCATATCCTGCCGCCAGCTTTGAGACAATTGTGGTGGCAGATTCGCTGCAGCCTGCCACGGTGCGGCAGTTGAAACAGGACGGCATCAGCGTGGTCGAGGTGTCATTCGATAAAAGCACAAAGGCAAAATCACTCAACGCCGCGTTTGAGCAGTTGGGCGATGATTATGATATAGCGCTGATCTGCGATGCGGACAACGTACTGGAAACATCTTTCCTGGAGAAGATCAATCAGGCTTACCAGCAAGGCCACCATGCCATTCAGGGGCGCCGCGTAGCTAAAAACATGGACAGCCCGTTTGCGGTGCTGGACGCGGTAAACGAAATCGTGGCCAATCATCTGTACCGAAAAGGGGCCAACGCACTGGGACTTTCTTCTTCCGTGATAGGCTCCGGTATGGCCTTTCACTATCCGCTGGCGAAAAGCGTCCTGAAGGAAATTCAGGCTACCGGCGGTTTTGACAAGGTGCTGCAACTGCTGTTGATAGAAAAAGGCTATCCCGTTTATTATCTGGAAGATGCCTGCATCTTCGATGAAAAAGTGGAAAGCTCCGAAGCATTCCAGAACCAGCGCAAACGCTGGGTGTCCAGCCAGTTCGTTTACCTGCGCACCTATTGGGGCAAAGGCTGGGCGCAGCTTTGGAAAGGCAACGTCAATTACTTCAACCTGGCCGTATGCCAGAATATTTTGTTGCCGAGAATGATCCTGCTGGCAGGCCTCCTGTGCTGCACAGCGCTGGCCTTCCTGCTGCAGCGGTCATTGTCAATACCTGCGTGGTGGTGGGCCGTTGTTTTTCTGCTCAACATCCTCAGCCTGTTGCTGCCGTTACCGCGCCTGTTTTTTACCCGCTATTTCTTCACCGCACTGACAGGACTGCCCAAAGCGGTATGGATCATGGTGTCGCTGATGTTCCGGTTGAAAGGGGCCAACAATACTTTCATTCACACGCAACATACAAAAACGGAAATCGATAATCCTTTGTTAGATGCAGCCAGAAAATAACATATCGTCCCCGTTGGTGTCTATCATTACGGTCAACTACAACAACAGTGCGGTGACCTGTGACCTGCTGCATTCACTGGCGAAAAACAGTTACCGCCATACAGAGGTGATCGTGGTGGACAATGCCTCGAAAGAAAATCCGACAGCTTTGTTTGAAGCCGCCTATCCCGGTGTGCAGGTGATCTGCAGCCAGGTCAATAAGGGTTTTGCCGGCGGCAACAACCTCGGCGTGAAAGCCGCCAGGGGACAGTTTCTCTTCCTGGTCAACAATGACACGGAGTTTACGCCGGGCCTCATAGAAGGACTGCTGGAAATATTTGACCAGTATCCGGACGCAGGCGTAGTAAGCCCCAAATTTCACTACTACTTTCATAAAGGCACGCTGGAATATGCCGGTTACCGCGCGGTGGACATCTTTACCGGACGTAACAGCATGATCGGCTGCAGGGAAGAGGACAGAGGACAATACGACACAATATCAGAAACCAACTACGCCCACGGTGGCGCTATGATGATATCCCGCGCTGCGTTGGAAAAAGTGGGACTGATGCCTGAGCTGTATTTTCTCTACTACGAGGAGTTCGACTGGTGCGAGCAGTTCAAGCGCCAGGGTTATAAAATCTATTACCAGTACAAATCACTGATTTATCATAAAGAATCCATGACAACGGGCAAAAACAGTCCGTTGAAAACATATTACATCACCCGTAACCGGTTGCTGTTTATGAGAAGGAACGTGAAACTGCCTGCCAGAATGGTGTTTATGGCTTATTTCTCTTTGCTGACGGTGCCCAAAAATACCCTGCAGTTTATACTGAAAAGGGAATCGGCCCATCTCAAAGCCTTCTGGAAAGGAATCATGTGGAACCTTACACACCTAAAACGTAATACTGACCCATGTGCGGCATAGCAGGATTTATTGACTTCAAAAAAAGAGCCGATGCAGACATGCTGCATCGGATGACAGATGTGCTGGCACATCGCGGGCCGAATGATAAAGGATATGAAGTGATGGAACATGGTGCCGCGAGCATCGGCCTGGGACAACGCCGTTTGTCCATACAGGACCTGAGCGCGCTGGGCCATCAACCGATGCACTTCACCCACCTTTCCCTGGTTTTTAACGGGGAGATATACAATTTCAAAGAGATCAGGGCTGACCTGGAGAAGCTGGGCTACACCTTTCAGTCTTCATCTGATACCGAAGTGCTGATTAAAGGTTACCATGCCTGGAAAGAAAAAGTGCTGGACCGTTGTATCGGCATGTTTGCCTTTGTAATGCTGGACCGCAATGCAGAAAAAGTGGTCCTCTGCAGGGACCGTGCCGGTGTAAAACCTTTGTATTACTACTGGGACGGCAGTACGCTGTTGTTCGGTTCAGAGCTCAAAAGCCTCTGCGAATGCCCGTTTTTTCCACGGCAGATCGATGTGAAAAGTATGTCGCTTTTTTTGCAGTATAGCTATATACCAGGTCCTTACACCATTTATACCGATACCCGCAAACTGAGGCCTGGTCATCTGTTGGAGATATCGCTCAGCAATGCGGTGACGACAGAAAAAGAATACTGGAATGTATTAAATGCCTATCATCAGCCACTGACCACCCTGCATGAAAATGAAGTGTTGGAAAAGACCGAAGAGCTGATGTTAAGTGCCTATCAATACCGCATGGTGGCCGATGTGCCGGTGGGAGTGTTTCTCAGCGGCGGTTATGACAGCGCTAGTGTGGCGGCTATGTTGCAGCACGGCTCGTCCTCCCGTATTAAAACCTTTACCATTGGGTATAAGGAAAAACAGTGGGACGAATCAGCAGAGGCACGCAAGATCGCGCAACATCTGGGAACAGACCATCATGAATGGATTATTGGCCCTGAAGATGCAAAAGGTGTGCTGGAACAGCTGCCGGAGATCTATGACGAGCCGTTTGCCGACAACTCCACGGTGCCAACTACGCTGGTCAGCAAACTGGCTAGCCGGCAGGTGAAAGTGGCCCTGTCAGCGGATGGCGGTGATGAAATTTTTGCGGGTTACAATAAGTTCAATCAGTCCCTGTCATATACCAGTCAACTGCCACGAGGAATACAGCAGGTACTTAGCACCGTCATGGGCTGGGTGAACCCGGAGGTTATTCCGTACTTTAACAAGCAATACAATTTCTCCTCGCGGTATGAAAAAATGAAGCTGATATGGGCTTCCGGTAAGCCACAGGAGGCCATGAAATACATTGCGCAGTATCTAACGGAAAGCGAAGTGGCCCGCTACACCGACAGGCAGCCGGATAATTACAAAACCAATTTCGATCTCAACGGAGAGCTGACGGGGGTGAATGATCCGCTGAACCGCTTACTGGCAGTGGATTACAAAACCTTCCTGGCAGATAACAACCTGGTAAAGGTGGACCGGGCCACTATGTCCGTTGGCATCGAAGGCCGCGAGCCCATGCTGGACCATCGCCTGGTGGAGTTCCTGGCCCGGGTGCCGGCATCACTGAAAGTTAAAAACAATACCAATAAATACATCCTCAAACAGATCGTTCACAAGTACATCCCGCCAGCATTGATGGACAGGCCCAAACGTCCGTTCATCGCCCCGTTGCAGGAGTGGTTCCGCGACGATCTGAAAGAACAGATGCAGTATTACCTGTCGCCGGAAAGACTGAACAAGACCAACCTGTTCCATGCCCCGCATATACAACAGCTGTTGCAGCAATATCTGTCAGGCGGTAAGGTGAGCCATCAGAAATTATGGAACATTCTGGTTTTCCAGCTTTGGTATAACCGGTGGATAGCAAAACTGTAAGGAACAAACGAAGCATCAATGGCGCAACAACGAAAGATAAAGGTATTGGAGACGATCCGCCAGGGCAAGATAGGGGGAGGGGAAAGCCATGTGCTGGACCTGGTGGCGTCACTGGACAAAACACAGTTTGAGGTAGTGGTGCTTTCTTTCACTGACGGACCAATGGTCACTGCGCTGCAGTCCATGAACATTCCGGTGCAGGTGATCGGCAGCAGCAAAGCCTTTGATCTGTCTGTATGGATGGCCGTAAAAAAGTTTATCCGTTCGCATCAAATTGACATCGTACACGCCCATGGCACCAGGGCCAACACAAACATATTGTGGGCGGCCCGAAGCCTTGGGATCCCGGTAGTATATACCATCCACGGATGGTCTTTTCATGAAGGGCTGCATCCGCTGGCCAAAAGGGCGAGGGTGACTGCTGAGAAGTTCATCACCCGCATGGTGCAACACAACATCTGTGTGTCGGACTCCAACCGCAACACCGGCCAGAAGGCGTTTGGCGCTTTCAGGGCCACCGTGATCCCCAATGGGGTGAACCTGGAGAAATTCAATGCCGAAGGCGTCTATCCTGATGTGAAGGCTGCCTATGGTATTCCGGCAGACCATCTGGTGGTTTGTTATATTGCCCGGATGACTTTACAAAAAGATCCGGTGACTATGCTCCGGGCTTTCGCGCAGGTGCTGGCGCAGGTGCCAAAGATCACGCTGCTGATGGTAGGAGAAGGCGAATTAAAGCAGGCCGCCGAAGATACGGCAAAGGAACTGGGCATTACCGGTCATGTGATCTTCGATAAATTCCGGCAGGATGTGCCGGCCGTGCTGAATGCTGCCGACATATATTGTCTGCCTTCTCTCTGGGAAGGGTTTCCTATCGGCGTGCTGGAAGCTATGGCCATGGGCAAGGCAGTGATCGCCTCTGATGTGGACGGTACCCGCGAAGCTATTACCCATGAAGAAAACGGGCTGCTGATACCAGCTTCCCATCCTGGTGCGCTGGCCTCGGCCATTGTAAGGCTCACCAAAGACCCTACGCTGCGCAAGCGTTTACAGTTCAGCGCCGCCACGGCTATACGCAGCAGGTACAACGTGACAGCGGTTACCAAAAAAATAGAAGCGGTTTATCACCAGCTTTTTAAATCATAAATCATCATGACACAGCCAGTGATCACCTACGAATACGAAAGGATTGCAGATATCAAACGTCTGAATTTTATTACGGAAAGCCTGCAAAAAGAAATTCCGGCCAACGCGCACGTACTGGACGTGGGCTGTGGAAACGGCGTTATCAGCAGGCACCTTGGCCAGTTCGGCTATAACGTGCTGGGCATCGATATCAGCCAGAAAACCATTGATGTGGCCCGCAGCAAAAACAAATTGCCGAATGTGGCCTTTGAGGCTATCAGCGCAGAAGAGCTGACGGCCAAAGGTCAACAGTACGATGCGGTTATCTGCAGCGAAGTGCTGGAACATCTGCATCACCCCGAGGTGTTGCTGCGCACTATCTATGCCTCGCTGAAAGACAACGGTATCCTGGTTGTGACGGTGCCCAACGGTATGGGACCCCGCGAAGTATGTGTGACCAAACCAATGTTGAAGGCACGTAACAATCCGGGCCTGTGGTCGTTTATCAACAAAGTGAAAAAGGGATTGGGCTTCAAAGGCACTACCGTACAGTCACAGGCCGATAACCTGGACCATGTGCAGTTCTTTACCCGTAAAGACCTTACAGCGCTGGCGCTGGCCAACGATTTTCATATTGTCCGTTTCGCGAAAACAAATTTTGTGGAAGATGTATTCCCGTTCTCTATTGTTACTAAACGGGTGAAAGCCTTGCAGACGCTGGATTGCAGTATTGCAGAATTATTGCCGGTGGGCTTTACCGGCGGCTTTAATACACTGTGGAAGAAAAACAGATAACATACCAAAGAAATCCTACCTTTTTTGCCCAGCTTTAGTACGCACTGTTGGCACGTCTTTAATGACTGCCAACAGTGTTGTTTAATAGCGTATCGATCTTGTCCAGCACGGGCGAACCATGGTCAAATTTGCGGGCGAAATATTTCCCGGATTGCAACAGCGCATTGATGTCCTCCAGGCCCAGCACTTTCGGATGTTCCTTGCCGGCAGACCAGTCTATGTAATGCAAATAGTCTGTCACCTGCGAACGATAGTCTTGATGGTTCATCAGGATGGTCTGAAAAATAAACTCATCAGCGCCCCAGGTGAGCCTGAAATACCGGCGTAGCGCCGGATGCTGTTGTTCATACTCCACGCAAAACCGCACGCAGTCCAGTGTGAGCGTCCACCAGGCGGAGCCGCAGTGAAGCTTCAGTCCCAGCGGTGCTTTCCGGCGGGGCAGCATGGCGGTCAGCAATTGCGCCAGCTTGTATTTTCCCGGAAAATTATATTCCACAAAGTGATAGTGTTCCATTTTGCTCATCATCGGCCGGAGGGCTTCTTCGCTGATGACGTTCATAAATTGTTTCCCTGTCTGTTGTTGCAAAAAACAGATCAAATCACCAATGGGCCGCAACGGATAATCCTGTCCGCTGAGCAGTGTTACCCAGCTGTAGTCAATGCCGGAGCGCAACACGGCGCTCATGCCATTGAGCGACGCCTGTATAATGCCCCAGCCGGCCCAGGTGACGTTGGCGCGTTCTTTTACCAGATATACCTGTGGCAGGGCAATCGCCTGTTCCCATTCGGCCAGCGCACATTTGGCATCGATGTGTATGTAGCAGTCCACCCGCGGGTGGGACAGCCTTTTGAGCAACCGTTCCAGTTGGGCCGGCTGTTTATGTACCTGTATGATAAATGCAATTCTCATGGGTGGTTATTTGGTGACAGCGCGCTTGTTCCGCAGTTTGTCCAGCATGGCCATACACTCAAGCCAGCCATAGTTCCAGATGTCGCGGATGCTCACGTCCAGGTGTTTTTTGACGAAATAATATCCGAAGGCGGCGGCAAATACTACGTTGAGCAAAGAGGAGAGCGCCACGGACCTTACATCAGCAAAGAAGTATACAAATGCTACGTCACATATAATGTTGAGCAGCAGTTTCAGAAAATTCTTGTAGAAGTTGATGTCCGGCAGATTGATCATGTCCAGCGTGACGCCGATGAAGCGGTCTATCGGCCACAGGATGGCTGACAACAGGAATATGCGTACTATATCGGTGGCCCCGAGGTAGGCTTTGTCTGCCAGGATGATGATCAGTGGCTGCGTCAGCACGATCAGCACAATGATAAAAGGAATGATCAGGATGCTGACGGTGCCGGTATAACGGCAAAAGGCGCGGGCTACGCCGGCATAGTCCTTTCTGTTGGCCGCAGCGGAAAGCGTAGGCTGGGAGGTGGCCACAAAGCTGCGCAGAATGATCTCGATCACTTCCATGAATTTCTGCGGGATGCTGTAAATAGCCACAGCAGCAGGATTGAGCATGGTGCGGATGACCAGGTTGTCGGAATAACTGATCAGGGAAGATGAAACCATGCTGCCCACCACCATGCGGCCAAAGCGGAACAACGCCGTTTTATGCTCACGGGTGCGGAACACCATGGTGCGCACGCGGGTCCATCTGAAAAAGAAGCAGTAGATACTGGCCAGCGCCATGCTCAGGCCGTAGGCATATAATACATTGGGCAGGGAAATCCGATGCAATCCAAACAGAATGCCTAACAGTACAAGGAAAGAGCCGTTTTGTACCAGCCGTATCTGTACAATTTTATCAAACCGGTGTTCCGCCTGCAATATCCAGGAGGCAAAGTTCCAGGGAAGTGACAGCAATGTGAGGATGCCGATCCAGCCGATAAACAGGTGCCAGGTATCGTTGAACCGGTCATACGCCACCGCATATACGATGGCGGACAACAATACATAACCGAGCGTCAGCGCCAGGGAAATATACCAGGCCGCGCCAGCCACGCCCCGCGCCGTATCCTCCTCTACGCCGGCGTAGAACTTGATGATACCGGACTGCAGTAAGCCGGTGCGTATCTGGTCCATTATATTGTAGGTGGCAATAAACAGTACCCATTCGCCGAAGGCGTTCAGGGAAAGCACCCTGACCAGAATGGCAAAAGACAATACATTAAAAAATGCGGTGACCAGATTGCCCAGCAGAGAGTGAAAATGTCGGTTACGTAAAGTGGCCAATAGACTAAATCCCATGAATCAACAATTAAATCAATGTATGTTGGTTCTTAACAGGATACAGATAAAGTGAAGATGTCAGAAACAATGTCCGACGCGGGTATGGTGTAATTCGGCTGCAAGATACATTTTTTGTTAAATAAAATAGCAGCAGCGCAACGAAAAAAGAAAGTTTTATCTGTAAATCAATTTGCTACAAGAATTGTTTATTAATAATTTAATTTTAAAATTAATAGATATACAATAATTTTTATATTTGTTGTTCAATTTCTTTTATCTTGCGCCCATACTATTGCTAGGTCTCCGCTCGAGATAACTATGGAATCATCGCCCCGTGAAATGCAATAGGCAACCATTTTTTACGAAAAGCCGTTGTCTGGTGAAAAAACGCTACACACTATTCAGCATGGCAATTGTATGCCTGCTCTTTTTATCCCTTGTATTACCAGTCTCCGCTCAACAAACGGAGGTGACCCTTCCTGCCCAAACTGTCAATAACGTTGCCGGCTATCTGGAAGCATTACCGCAGGGCTATAACAGCAACACCAACAAATACCCGCTGATCATCTTCTGCCACGGGGTAGGAGAATTGCAGTACGACGCTAATAATCCCACCGTTCCCAGGCCTATTTCAGGCGTGGCGAACAACGGTATACCTAAACTGATAAAGGAAGGGAAGTTTCCTGCATCCTTCTCCGTGAATGGCCAGAACTATTCCTTTATTGTCATCTCTCCGCTTTTCATCAGATGGCCCGGGTCAGACGATGTACATAAGTTATTGGCTTACCTGCAAACCAAATACCGTATAGACCCTAACAGAATATATGTCACCGGGATCAGTATGGGAGGCGGCGTGGCCTGGGGCGTTATCTCGGAAAACAGCACCAAAGCCAAACAATACGCTGCAGCGGCCATAGTATGCGGCGCCTATAACGTCAACGACCGTCCGGAGCTGCCGGCTGTCATAGCTGCCAACCGCACGCCGGTATGGGCTTTCCACAATAAAGTCGACCCCAATGTGGACCCGCAATGGACCATCGACTGGGTCAATAAGATCAACAGCTCCGTGCCTGCTCCCGTACCACCTGCAAAAATGACCATCTTCAATGCCAGCGGCCACGATGCCTGGACACAGGCCTACAGCCCCACTTATAAAGATCCGGTCAGCGGTCAGAACGTATACGAGTGGATGTTGTCCTATTCACTTAATACCACCCCGCCACCGCCGCCGGCCAACAAGCGCATTGTGGTGCAACCCAACCGGGGTAGCGGTATCTATTATACGGACGCCATGAAACAGTTGAACGTCAATCCGGGAGACACGCTTTGTATTCCGGCAGGCGATTATGACTATATCCAGTTCAGCAAGTTGGCAGGCACCAACGATAAGCCGGTCGTGATCACCAACTGCGGCGGCCTGGTAAGAGTAGGCGTCAACAGTACCGCCACCGCTGCGGCCTTTGTGTTTTCCACCTGCAGCTATTTTAAACTGGAAGGTACCGGTGATACCAGCCTGCCATACGGATTCGATGTGAACGGTACCAACCAGCACGGGGAAAAAATGTTCGGCCTCTTCTTCGGTGACGGCTCTACTGACTTCGACGTGCATCATGTCTACGTGCATGACGCCAGTATGTTCGTACAGGCAAAGACGTTACAAAGCTGCGACCACCCCGAGTGGTGGGAAGGTTCCTTTCTGATGAAAAACATTAAAATCCATGACCTGCTTTGCCGCAACTCCACCTGGGAAGGCTTCTATATTGGCAACACCCATTATCTGTACTCCAGCGGCAGCTGTCAGAACATGAAATCCCATCATATCCAGGACCTTGAAGTCTATAATAACGACCTGGAGAACATGGGCAGTGACGGTATCCAGATCTCCATGGCCGACCTGGGCACCAATAAGATACACGACAACCGTGTGGTAAACTATGCCGTCGCCCGCAACAGCGCGCACGGATATGGCATTATGAGCGGCGGCGGCAGCACGCTCAGTATTTACAATAACCGCGTTGACAAAGGCTACAATCCCGGTATCCAGATCTTTGGCTCCGGAATTAATACCGTTTACAATAACGTAGTGTCCAACATTACTTATGAAGGCATCAATGCAATCGATAAAATTGTATTTGAACCAGCCACCGCATATATCTATAATAACACGGTCTACAATACCGGGGTAAATGGCATAAAAATCTATGCGGACCAAACTACTGTCGGGCACAAGGTGTACAACAACCTCGTGATCGCCAACGGCACCCAGTGGGATTATCCGCAGACTGGTTATTACATCAAAGGTGCCAATCCGATCAAGTTTGACTTCTCCAACAATCTGAACTTCAAAACACCGGCAGATGCAGGAATAGGGGACGCGCCGAACGGCAATTTCCGGCTGGTGGCTGGCTCCAAAGCTATTGACGCAGGCCGTGATATGACCGACCTGGGGTTGACTACTGACCTGGAAAACACCTCCCGCCCCCAGGACGGTAAATATGACGTGGGTGCCTATGAGTTCAGGAACGGTACCAATAATATTGTCCCTGCTGCCAATGCAGGCAATGACCTGTTCATTTCCCTGCCGGTAAATACTGTAAAACTTGACGGTTCGGCCTCCTCTGATGCCGACGGCACTATTACCGGCTACAGCTGGAAAAAAGTAAGCGGCCCTTCAGCCGGAACAATCGCCGCCCCGGGGCAAGCCATTACCAATGTGTCCGGCATGGCGGCAGGTACTTATGTCTTTCAGCTGACCGTAACAGACAATCGCGGCCTCAGTGCGTCTGACCTGGTGACAGTGACGGTACTGGCCACCGCGGCAAGGCAACCGGTCATCGTTACCAATACGAACATCTCCGTCAAACTGCCGGTCAACAGCGTTCAGCTGGACGCCAGCAGCTCCTATGATCCCGACGGCATTATCGCCGGCTATGAGTGGAAACAGATCAGCGGTCCTTCTGCCAGCGTGCTGGCAGATAACATCTCCAGCAATACCTCCGCCGGCTCACTGGTGCAGGGCGTATATACGTTCCAGTTAACCGTCACGAATAACGCGGGCACAAAAGCCACCGTTAACGTAACGGTGACGGTAACCGGCGGCTCCGGTACCAATCAACCGCCTGTGGCCAATGCGGGCGCAGACCAGACCATCACGGCGCCGGCCGCCAGCGTAATGCTCAACGGCAGCGCGTCCTCAGACCCGGACGGCTCCATCGCCGCCTGGAAGTGGGAGAAAATAAGCGGCCCCGCGGTTGGTATTATCAGCAGCCCCGCTACGGCTATCACCGCTGTCACCAACCTCGCGCCAGGCACTTACGTGTTCCAGCTGACGGTCACAGACAATGCCGGCGCCACTGCCTCAGCACGTGTAACCGTGACCGTTCTGCCGCAGCCCGGCGACAACCGCCCGCCGTTGGCCAACGCCGGGCCGGATGAAAAAGTAGTGTCTGTGGTAATTCTCGATGGCACTGCTTCCTATGACCCGGACGGCTCCATCGTTAAGTACAGCTGGGAACAGGTGAACGGCCCCGCCACCGCAAATATCGCCGGCGCCAATGCGGCAAAGGCGACAGCAACAGGCCTGCAAAAAGGCGTATATACGTTCCGGTTAACTGTGACAGACAACGGCGGACTGACTGCCAGTGCTATCAAGACAGTCACCGTGGTGGACCCTGACATACCGGACGACGGCACGGAAGCGGTAAGCCTCTATCCCAACAGGATAACAGGCAGCGGCAGCGCCATGCTGAAAATCAAACACAGCTCCCTCCGCTCCGGCAGGATCACGATATACAGCAGCAACGGCGTCACCGTAAAACAGTTCGCTTTCCTGATGGACGCTGTTTTTACCACCAGCCTCGATTTTAGTGCGTTGGGTGCCGGTGTCTACTTTGTGGAGATCAGGGGGACAGACACTGACTATAAATCAGTGAAACGTTTCATAAAATTATAATCGGGCCTCATAGGCCTGGATAGCCTCATATACCGCAGCGGCCGAGTTCTCCCAGGTGTGGGTGAGCGCAAAGGCCCTGCGGGCGGACGCCAGTTCGGGACGGTTGCCTTCCAGCGCGGCCTTCAGCTGCAGCAGCCAGGAGGTGAGATCATCTGCCAGGTACACATAATCCTCAAACATCTTCATGGTAGGGGTGCGGGTGGCGACCACCGGTTTGCCCATCGCCAGGTACTCATCCACCTTCAGCGGATAGTTGCCGATAGTCAGGTCATTGACCGTCTGTGGGTTAATACATACATCAAAGGATTTTACATAGGCCGGAAGTTCTGCCATGGGTTTGCCGCCGGTAAAATGTACGTTGGGCAGTTCATGCAACGGTGACTTTTTAAAATCTTCATCTTCATGTCCCACCAGCACAAAGCTCCAGTCTTTTTGTTCCGATGCAAGGTTGACCAGCAGGGGGATGTCCAGCCTTAAACTGGTGAGCGCGCCTACATAACCGATCACCGGCCCTTTCACATGGGCGGTATCTGCCGGCGTGTCTATAGGCCTGTCCGGATTGAACAATTCCAGGTTGCAGCCCTGGCCGATGTAGTGGCTCCGGGGATTGTATTTTTTAAGCCTTTCGGCGAGGTACAGTGAATTGGCCACGCCGATATCCGCCTTGGAAATATGTTGCGGCTCCAGTGTCTGTCCGTGTTTACGCCAGTAATCCACCGCCAGGATATTGTCCCGGCTGTAATAGATGTACACCGACGGTTGCAGCAGTTCTTTCAGGTAGAAACTCCTGAAAATATCATTGTCATTGAAAAGGATAATATCCTTAAAACCCAGTTCCCGGGCGGCCTTACGGATGTTACGCGCAAAGCGGCGGTTGTTGATGCGGTTAACGACCGAAAACAAAGCCGTGGACGGCAGCCAGTTGATCGATTCAATAACAGCAGTGGGATAAAGGTTCCACATATTGTCGCTGATCTGCACCAGTGAAGGGGCTTTCCCACGGATGACTTCCTTATGATGGCCGATTTCGTCTCCGGCATGGCGATTGAAGAATGTGCGACGATCTATCGGGGCATTGACATACAATACCCTGTTATGTTTGGAGAATTCGGCCGCAAGACTTTTGCAGTTGCTGCCAATTTTTGTGTACCAGGGTTGCAGGCCCACAATAACTATATCGCGGTTATAAACAGACATCATAACAATATCAGTAGGTAATAAAAAAGGAGAGGTCGTCCAGAGGAGGGATGGGTAAAATCAGATGGAATGCAAAGTAAGGGAAATCTGCCCGTTCATACAAATAAACTTTATCCGGCCTGAAAAGGTTAAATTAATACAAGCATAATAATTACATATGTCAGAAACAGTTGAAATCAGAAATATTACTGCCGCGGATTATCTGGACCTCCGGGAATCGATGGTGTCTGCTTATCCCGATATGGCGGGAAGCTACTGGGGAGAGACTACCATCCAGCGGCTGATCAAATTGTTCCCGGAAGGACAGATAGCCGTGACCGTTAACGGCCGGGTGGTGGGTTGCGCCTTGTCTATCATTGTGGACTATGATAAGTTTGGGGACAACCACACCTACGAACAGATCACCGGTTATTATACCTTTAATACCCATAACCCGAAAGGGGATATCCTTTATGGCATAGAGGTATTTGTGCATCCTGATTTCCGGGGAAGACGACTGGCGCGCCGGCTGTATGATGCCCGCAAAACACTTTGTGAGCAGTTGAACCTGGAAGGGATTGTGGCCGGAGGCCGCATTCCCAACTATGAAAAGTATGCCGACAGGATGACGCCGAGGGAGTATATCGAGAAGGTGCAGGACAAGGAGATTTATGATCCAACCCTGACCTTTCAGTTTTCCAATGACTTTACCGTTAAGAAGATACTGAAAAACTATCTGCCCAATGATGAGGCGTCCAAAGGGTTTGCCACCTTGCTGCAGTGGTTCAATATTTATTACGAGAAAGACAGTGACACCATCCGTTATAATAAGTCCACCGTCCGGATTGGACTGGTGCAATGGCAGATGCGGGATTATGGCAGCTTGGAAGCCTTTATGCAGCAGGTGGAGTTTTTCATTGACGCAGTGAGTGACTACGGGTCTGACTTTGTAGTGTTCCCGGAGTTGTTCAATGCGCCATTGATGGCGGAGTTCAACCAGCTGGACCCGGCAGGGGCCATCCGCGGAATGGCCAAGCACACCGAAACGATCCGTGACCGGTTCCTTGAGCATGCTGTATCTTATAATGTGAACATTATTTCCGGCAGTATGCCTATCGTCATCGATGAGGTGCTCCACAACATATCTTACCTCTGCCGCCGGGACGGTACCTGGGAGCAGTACATCAAGATCCATCCCACACCGGGGGAAGTGTACTCCTGGGGAATGAAGGGCGGCTCCGAAATCAAGGTGTTTGATACCGACTGTGGAAAGATAGGCATCCAGATCTGTTACGATGTCGAATTTCCTGAACCGTCCCGGATTCTGGCGGAGCAGGGAATGCAGATTTTGTTTGTGCCGTTTATGACAGATACCCAGCATGCGTATAACCGTGTCCGTTTCTGTGCGCAGGCCAGGGCCATCGAAAATGAATGTTATGTGGCTATTGCGGGGTGTGTGGGTAATCTGCCAAAAGTTAATAATATGGACCTGCAGTATGCACAATCCTGTGTATTCACACCTTCTGATTTTAACTTCCCGGTAACGGGAATAAAGGCGGAGTCAACTCCCAATACGGAGATGGTGGTAGTGGCAGATGTTGACCTGGTGTTGTTGAAAGAACTACATACATTTGGCAGCGTACAAACGATGAAGGATATACGAAATGATCTCTATCAGGTGGTTAAAAAGTAGGGTAGATGATAGTCGGTTTACCAGGATTTTAATTAGATAATTACTTTATGTCTGTTTTTGTATTTTGTTGATAAATAGATGTTTATGATAATTGATTGAAGTAGTAATTTATATCTCTACCATAGATTTTTGAGCACTTCCTTCAATTATTGTTTAGCTTAGTGTCTGTTTTGCTTCAAGCCACACAATAGTTAATTTCTGTAAAATATTGATAATCAATTTTAAAATAAAGACTAAAAGATGAATAATAAGATTAATTTAGCGCTTCAGATCCTGCCTTCCGTGCCTTCGGAGCAGGTATATGCCGTGGTGGACGAGGCCATTGCCGTGATTCATAACTCCGGTGTAAAATACAGGGTATGTCCATTTGAAACAGTAATGGAAGGCACCTATGATGAGCTGATGGAGGTGGTTCGCAAAACCCAGGAAGTATGTTTTAAAGCCGGTGCATCCCAATTGTTAGTGTATATAAAAATGCAGATAAAAAAAGATCAGGACGTAACGATCGAAGAAAAAACCGGTAAGTACGATTCTTGATATAATTAAATTTCATTATCTTTCTTGACAAACCAAAGACAGGACTTATGAGGTATGCCGCAACATTGGATGGGAACTCCAAAATCATTACAAATCTGATCATCATCATTACCCTGATCATCTTATGCCGGCAGATCACCGATGTAGACCATGAGGCAGTGAAGACCAGTATTTTGTTGATCATACTGATACCGGCTATCCTCGTGGCGGCCTGCCTGAGCCCCCGGTACTATAAAATTACGGCCGAGGGCCTGGTGATCCAGAGAGCGCTGTTTCCCATCACTATTCTCTTCGATGACATTGTGCGGCTGCGCAGCATCACGGAAGAAGAACTGGGCACCAGCAGCCGCATGCTGGGCATCGGCGGTATTTTCGGTTACCTGGGCACCTACCGCTCTGCCGAAATCGGCAAGTACCAGCGCTGGTGCACCAACCGCGAAAACCTGGTCCTGATCGAATCACAATCGCGGAAGTGGGTGATCAGCCCCTCCGCAGCAGACGACTTTGTAAAGACGATGAACGGTATCATCAATACCGCTAAATAAATTGCCCGCGGCCTGAAGGCTCCTGTCTTCAGGCCTGCCGGTTCCTCTGCGTGAAAAACCCGCACTCCTCCAGACCTCTACCCGCACCGGAAGCCAGCCTCCTGCATCCTGGACCGCTCTCAGAAACTACCTGTTCCATCTCCCGGTAAATTGATTTGGAACAATCGGTTTAAAATATTTAACTTCGTAGCATGCCAAGGAATAAGGAATTTGAGTACGAAGAAAAACTGGAAAAAGCCCGGGACCTCTTCTGGGAAAAGGGCTATCACGCCACTTCCATCCACGATATTGTGGACAGGATGGGACTGAACAGAAGCAGTGTATACAATTCCTACGGAAACAAACAGGCATTGTTTCTGAAATGTCTGGAAAACTATGCAGCCCTCAAAGCCGCCCAATACCGCCGTGCCGGCAAAAATGCACCCTCCGCTTTTGACGCTTTGGCGTTTACCATCCGGGATGTGGTGGAGCAAACCGTGACGGACAGAAAGGCCTGCCTGATCGTGCGGACGATCTTTGAACTCGGCAACGAAGAGCCTGTCATTTCATCGTTTATCAAAAAGAACGCGGAAGTGCTGGAGTCTATTTTCAGGGACCTGGTCATCAGGGCAAAAGCCGAAGGAGACCTGAAAAATGAAGCGGCTCCGGATATGCTTGCCAGTTATATACTCACATCGTGCAGCAGCTTCTATATGCGGTACGTCCTCACTGGCAGTAAAAAAGAAGTCAACGAAATGATCAATATTTTAATCAGCTCCCTGCGTAAATAATTTTTTTGCCTCATTTTGGAACGATCGGTTTAAAATAATCACAAAAAAACAGACATATGGAATCACTGACAACAAAGACTAAAGAGACAGTAGAAGCGTATTTGAACAACATGGCGTCCAAAAATTATCAGGCAAATGCCAGCCTGTTTGCTGACAATGTGGAATGGCGCATACCCGGCAACAAGGCAAAGGCGCCCTGGATCAGGGACCGCAATACCAAAGCAGAAGCCGTGGGTTTCTATGAGGAATTGTTCCGCTATGTCGAAGGCATTTCCTTCGAAATAACCGGCAAATTCTATGATGGCGACCAAGCTGTCGTAACCGGCCACCTGGTATCCCGCATGCTGAGCACCGGCAAATTGTTCGACAGCCTTTTCACCATCCAGGTAACCGTGACAGATGGACTGATCACCCGGTACATTTTACTGGAAGACAGTTATAACCTGGTGGAAGCATTGACAGCGTAAGTTCACGAAGGCTGGCCGCAAATGAGCACCGGTTAGCCTTCCTGTATTGCAAACAATGACCCTCTTGTACAGCGCTGCGTCGCCACAACAAATTTATCTCTGTTAATCTCCCCGTTATATTTCGTATAGCCCTCCACGGTACTTCTCTCTTAAAGCCTGCCAATAATAAATCATAGATTGTTAATCTACAGTAGTATATAATTAACATTAAATTTTATGTTTTAAAAAGACATAAATGCGGGCGAGTCGCATTGACTTTCGATTTTCCTTGCTGTATCTTTTCTTTTATTGCACATTTATAAAACCAAAGTCTAAACTAAACACCATGAGATCAATCCACACGTTGATGTTGGTGGTGGGCGCTTTCCTGTTATTACCCTGCTCTCATTTGCACGCCCAACCCCGTATGCTAAAAGGTCACGTGACAGCTGCCGGTACCAACACCGCCTTACCCGGCGTAACGGTCCAGATTAAAGGCGCCGCTCGCGGTACTACCACAGGCCCCGACGGCAGTTTCCGTATTGAAGCACCCGCTGGTCCCGGCATCCTCGTATTCAGCTTTATAGGGTACCTGGCACAGGAAGTGCCCATCGGCAGCCAGTCCACCATCGATGTAACCCTGCAACCCGATACCCGCAGTCTGGACCAGGTGGTAGTTACCGCCATGGGCATCAAAAAGGAAAAGCGGGCCATCGGTTATGCCATCCAGGACGTTTCGGGTGCTGACCTTGCACAGTCCAAACAGTCCAATGTGGTCAACGCCCTGCAGGGCAAAGTGGCCGGCGTTCAGATCTCCAGCGGCGGCGGCGCGCCCGGCCAGGGCTCGCGTATCCTCATCCGCGGCATCAACTCACTGGACCCTACCCGCGATAATCAGCCCCTTTTTGTTATCGATGGTATCACTATGGACAACAATACCTACACGGACATTGGCAACGCCGGCGGCGCCGACACCCGTGGCATGAGCAACCGCGCATCAGACATCAACCCCGATGACATTGAAAGCATCTCGGTATTGAAAGGTGGCGCTGCTACCGCCTTGTACGGCCTTCGCGCTGCCAGCGGAGCGGTGATCATCACCACCAAATCCGGCAAAGCCGGCCGTACCCGCGTGAGCTTCACTACTACCGCGGGCTTTGATAAGGTAGGCAAAACCCCTGATGTACAATTACAATACAGCCAGGGCAACAACGGCCTGTATGATAACCAGAGCTTCTGGCCCGCCTGGGGCCCCACAGTGGAAGAGGCCCGCAAACTGGATCCCAGCCATCCGGCTTCCCTGTACAATAACTACAAACAAGCCTATAACACCGGATCTCAATATCGCAACACACTGGCCATCAGCGGCGGCACTGAAAAAGTCGTATATACGGCATCGTTATCGCAGTTTAACCAGAACGGCGTTATCCCGTTCAGCAATTATCAGAACTACTCGGCCAGGGTGGGCGGAGATATCCGCTTCAGCGAAAAGGTGAAAATGGGCGTGTCCCTCAATTATATCAACTCTGGCGGTAACCGCGCCAACGCTGACCGCTACGGCGAACAGATGATCTACTGGTCGCCCCGCTGGAACATGCGGGACTATCTCAAACCCGACGGCACCCAACAGACCTATGGCGCTACAGACAACCCGATCTATACGCTGTACACCAACCGTTACGGAGATAACGTGAACCGCCTTATCGGAAATATCAACTTCACCTATTCTCCATTTAAATGGCTCGATATCCTATACCGTGCCGGCACCGATTTCTACACCGATAACCGCCGCCATACCGGCCCCGGTCCAAAAGGTATCACCGGGGAAGTGGTCAATACAGACAATGGGTTCGGTTTCGTGGACGAATACATGACCAACCAACGCTCCCTCAGCTCTACGCTCATCCTGAATTTCAAAAACCAGATCACGCCCAAACTCACGTCTGACCTGAAACTGGGACATGACCTGTTCGACCGGCATCTCAAACGCCTGGCCACAGAAGGGGACACCCTCGATATCCCCGATCTGCTGATCATGCAGAACGCCAAAAAAATCGTTTCCAATCAATACCTCGAAAACTATTATCTCATCGGGGTATTCGGCGACTGGACGTTGTCGTGGGACCGCTGGCTGTACCTTACGCTTTCCGGTCGTACAGACATCAGCTCCTCGCTGCCTGCCGGCCACAGGGCGTTCTTCTATCCGTCAGTGAGCATGTCTTATCTTTTTACCGAACACCTGAAGATACCGGAGAACGTGCTTTCCTACGGCAAAGTGCGCGCCTCATGGGCCAGGGTGGGTAAAGACGCGCTGCCTTACAATACCGGCTCCGGCTACATCCCGCTAACCGATGGCCCCATCGATAACAACGTGATCGGCTGGACCCGTGCCAACCGCTACGGCGATGCTCAATTGAAACCGGAATTCACCAATACCTTTGAGGCAGGCGCCGAACTGCGCTTCCTGCATGATCGTATAGGCGTTGACTTTGCCTGGTACACTTCCAAAAGCACTGATCTGCTGATTCCTGTGAAGTTATCCAGTGCTACCGGTTATGAAGATTTTTACACCAATGCAGGTTCCATTCGCAACACCGGCGTGGAAATAGCTTTTAATGCCACACCCATCAAAAAGACGAAGTTCCAGTGGGACGTACGCGTTAACTTTTCCGCTAACCATAATGAAGTATTAAGTTTAGGTAAAGGGCTTTCCGAAGTAGTGGTAGGCAACCAGTTTGGTTATGCAGGTTCTACTGCTACCATGAAATACATCCCCGGTTACCCGGTGGGGGCCATCTTTGGCACCAGTTACCAGCGTTATATGGGCGGACAGCCGGACAACAGCATCCTGATTGATTACAGCCGGCCTATACAGATCGCGGCCAGTGGCAGCCTGGCTGGCTTCCCGATGATCAATTCCAGCCAGAAATACCTGGGCAACTCCCAGCCCAAGTGGATTGGCGCTATCACCAACACCTTCAGCTACGGGCCACTCAGTCTTTCTGTATTGATAGACACCCGCCAGGGCGCTAAAAAATACAACCAGCTGGCCAATTTCATGTCTGCCTTCGGAGAATCGGCTATTACCGCAGACCGGTTCACCAGCAAGGTTTTCAACGGAGTGCTGCCCGACGGCACGCCCAACAGCCAGGTGGTGTACCTGCAGCAGGCCAAAGGGCCGGATGGCCGTAATTATGGCGGTGGCTTTTACCGCAACATCTATCGCGGGGTAACAGAAAACTTCGTGGAAAACGCCTCCTGGATACGGCTGCGTAATGTGAGCCTTTCATGGCAGCTGCCGCAGAAGTTCCTCTCACGCACCCACCTGATTTCAGCGGCCAGCCTCACTTTCACCGGTAATAACCTATGGCTGCATACGAAATACACCGGCTTCGATCCGGAGTCAAGCTCGCTGAACGCCGGCAGCAATATAGATGCCTTCGCCGGTTTCACGTACCCGACTACACGTAGTTATATGGCCTCTCTGAATGTTACCTTCTAAACCGATCGATCATGAAAAGTATACACACCATATTATATATAGCGTTGTTCGCCCTGCTTGCCACGGGTTGCAAAAAGGTGCTGGACATCAATGACAATCCCAATCAGGCGGTGGTGCCTCCTATGAACGGGCTGCTGGCGTCCACTACGTATTTTACTGCGTATAACCTGTACCGTACGGGCAACACCACGTCCTACTTTGTGCAATACCTGGCCTCGCCCAATGCCAACGGTGCCAGCGACACCTACGAAGTGACAGACTACACCAGTACCTGGAAAGCACTGTACGATAACATGACAGACCTGCATGACCTGATTGCCCAGGCCCGTAGTGCCGGCGCCGACTACCACGTAGGCGCGGCTGAAGTGATGATGGCCATCAATCTGGAATCGTTAAATGACATGTGGGGCGCGGTGCCTTACACACAGGCTTTTAATACCAGTTTCCTGCAACCGGCGTATACACCCGATGACAGCGTGTTCCTGCAATGTATCGCGTTGTTGGACGATGGTATTGCCCGCTTAAAAAGCACCACTTCCAAATATGAGCTGGACGCCACTAAAGATCTGATCCATAGCGGTAAGCCGGCTGCCTGGATCAAAACGGCCTATACCGTCAAAGCCAGGCTGCTGAACCATCTTACCCGTAAAGCCAACTATGACCCGGCGGCTGTGCTGGCGGCTCTCGCCAACGGCTATACGGACAATGCAGACGACGCGCAGTTGGTACGGTTCCAGTCCCTCAGTCCGTGGAACCAGGCCGCTGTGAACAACGTCAATAATCTACTCGACGGCTGGCTGAGCGCCCATTTCGTCAATGCGCTCAATGGCAATACCTTCGGCGTGTTTGATCCGCGGCTCCCGCTCATTACAGACACCACCCGTTTTGGTGACTACCGCGGCACCGTCAACGGCGCCGGCAGGGTGGGCTCGGGCACCAACCGTGAAGAATGTTACCTGTCGCAGAAAGGCTTCTATTCCAAACCCGGCGCCCCGCTGCTGGTGGCCACCAATGCGGAAGCGCGTTTCATACAGGCCGAAGCGGCTTTCCGCAGTGGCGACAAAACCCAGGCTTATCAGGCTTATCTGCAGGGTATCACCGTTAATATGAATAAGCTGGGTGTGGACGCTGCCCACCGGGATGCATACCTTGCTAACCCCGCGGTAGGCGTAGGCGCCGCCAATCTAACGCTGGCGCTTATACTAAAAGAGAAATATGTGGCGATGTTCCTGCACCCGGAGGCCTGGAGCGATGCCCGCCGGTATGATTACCAGTACAAGGATTTTAACCTGCCGGTCAACGCGCAACTGCCGACGTTTATCCGCAGGGTGGCTTATCCCGATTCCGAAAAAAGCCGCAACGGTGCCAATGTGCCGTCCGTAACACTAACCGATAAAATATGGTGGGACCGCTGATTGGCCCGCCAGGTATATTTTATATAAAGAGAGATGCCCGTCTGATATGTCAGGCGGGCATCTCTCTTTATCATATATGATTGGTTATCTGAAAACAAGATACGCTACGATCAATGTAAAGAACACGTTAAACAGCTGCGCAATAATAAACGCCATCGCGGGCCTGCCATTTTCCACTTTAAAGATATCGGTAAACTTTGTTTCAAGGCCGATACAGGTGAAGGCCAGGGCAAACCAGTAGGTCTGGATTTCCTTTAGCGAACCTTTAGCAGCGGCAACTACCGGCGACGGCAATACGAAGGAAAACAGGAGAGAGGCCACGATAAAACCCAGCACGAATTTGGGAAACCGTTCCCAGATAGTGCGCGCAGTAGGCTTCTCGTAGTTGGCCTTCTTTTTTGTGTATGACCAGTAAAGGGAGATGATAAACGCGGCCAGTCCAAGCAGCACATTCTGTGAGAATTTCACGATGGTGGCGTATTTCAGCGCTTCATCCCCCAGTTTGGTGCCTGCAGCCACTACGGCGCCGGACGTATCGATGGTGCCTCCCAGCCATGCGCCCGCCACGGCCGGCGACATGCCGGCCCATACCGCAATACCTGGCATGAACAGCATCATCGGGATGGCGACGATCATCACCAGGGAAATAACATGGGAGAGTTTTTTATTGTCGCCCTCTATGGCACCGGAAGTGGCAATAGCCGCCGATACACCGCAGATGGACACGGCGCTGGAAATCATCATCCGGAATTCATCGTCCAGCCCCAACATTTTACACAACCAGAAAGAGAAATACCAAACCGTGAATACTACCACCACTGACTGAAGAATACCAAGCATGCCTGCCTGTAAAATATCGCCAAAGATGATATTGGTGCCTAGCAGCACTAACCCTATCTTGATATACAGTTCCGTTTGCAGGGCCGGTTTCAGCCACTGCGGCAGCCCGATAAAATTGCTGATGAAAAGGCCCAGCAACAGGCTAAAGAGCACTACCTCGATGCCCAGGTCTTTAATGGCTTTATTGGCGGTGATGATTTGGGCCAGCAGCGAAATGAGCACGATGGCCAGTAGTCCGGACAATAATGCGGCAGGTTTGAAATCGCCTGCCAGGAACCGTGCCAGCAACAAGCTGCCTGCTACCCAGAGGAAGAGGGTGCCGATATGTATCAGGTTAGCGGTGTTTGTCAGCTGGTTCCATAGTTCAGTACCCGAAGACCAGCCGTATTTGGGAAGTGCCGGCTTTAGCCCGGCCACCACCAGCGTGATGGTGAGGAAGGCGATGATCACCGCAATCCAGTCTTCATGAATTTTCTTAGGTTGTAACATAGGTTAATAACTTATACGCACGTATGAATGCTAGTGAAAAAAGAGGTACCCCAAAAGGATAGCGGACAGCAGCCCGAAGAAGTCGGCTATCAGTCCGGCTGTCAGCGCATAGCGGGTATTTTTGATATTCACGGAGCCGAAATAAACGGCCAGTACATAAAAAGTGGTTTCCGTAGTGCCTTGTATCACGCTGGCCAGTTTACCCTGGAAAGAGTCCGCACCGTAGTTGGTCATCACTTCAATCATCAGGCCTCTGGCGCCTCCGCCGCTCAAGGGTTTCATCATGGCTACCGGTAATGCCGGTACGAAATCGGTGTTGAAGCCCATCCAGGAAAAGAGGCCGGCGATGGCGTTGATGAGGTAGTCCATGCAGCCTGTCGTGCGGAACACGCTGATGGCCACCAGGATGCCCACCAGGTAGGGGATGATCCTTACTGACACCTGAAACCCTTCTTTGGCCCCTTCTATAAAGTTATCATACACATTAATTTTTTTGACGATACCTGCTCCCAGGAAGAGAATAACGATCGAGAAGATGATACCACCCCCCAGATTGCTCATAGTAGGGCCGATTTTGTCCGCAGGCATATGCTTTACCCAGTAATAGAGGCCGGTCACCACCGCTGCAAAACCGCTCAGGAACACCAGTACAGGGAGTTTGAACAGGTTGATGCGCTGGTAGGCAGATACGGTGAACATACCTATAATAAACGCTATAAAGGTGGAAATCAGTGTGGGCACAAAAATATCAGCCGGATTGGCCGCCCCGGCGGCTTTACGGAGGGCGATCACCGATGTTGGGATCAGCACTACGCCGGCAGTGTTCAGTACCAGGAACATGATCTGCGGATTACTGGCTGTGTCCGGTTTATCGTTCAGCTCCTGTAACTCTTTCATGGCTTTAAGGCCCATGGGCGTGGCGGCATTGTCGAGCCCCAGCATACTGGCGGAGAAGTTCATCATCATAGAACCCATGGCCGGGTGGCCTTTCGGCACCTGGGGGAAGAGTTTGGAGAAAAAAGGATAAACCAGTTTGGAGAAGCGGTTGATCATGCCGGCAGCCTCGCCCACTTTCATAATACCGAGCCAGAGCGTCATAATGCCGGCCAGTCCAATGGAGATCTCCGCCCCGGTTTTGGCGCTGGCGAGCATACCATTCATAATATCGCCAAAAATAGCTGTATCCTGTAAAAACACCGACTTGAAAACTGCTACTACAAAAGCTATCAGGAAAAAGCCCAGCCAAACGTAGTTTAATGCCATTAGATTATTGGTTTATTCTGGCAACAAATAAACTAAAATAAACTTATCTTTGCGCAAATTTTAAAAAATGGCTTTGCAAGTTGGAATTGTAGGATTGCCGAATGTAGGGAAATCGACATTATTTAACGCGGTGAGTAACAGCGCTAAGGCGCAGGCCAGCAACTACCGCTTCTGTACCATAGAACCGAACGTAGGACAGGTGGACGTGCCTGACAACCGTATGGACAAACTGGCTGAGCTGGTGCAACCCCAGCGCACCGTACCTACCACCATCGAGTTTGTGGACATCGCCGGACTGGTGAAAGGCGCCAGCAAAGGCGAAGGTCTCGGTAATAAATTCCTGGCCAATATCCGCGAGGTGGACGCCATCGTGCACGTGATCCGCTGCTTCGAAGATGAAAACATCCTCCGCGAAGAAGGCGCCATCAACCCGGTGAGCGACAAGGAAATCATTGACACTGAATTGCAGCTGAAAGACCTCGAAAGCGTGGAACGTAAAGTTGCCCGTACTGAGAAAATGGCTAAAACCGGTGGCGATGCCAAAGCGAAAGCGGAATTTGAAGTGCTGAAAAGATGCCAGGAACACCTGGAGAAAGGCCGCAATATCCGCGAACTGGGCCTGAGCAAAGAAGAACGCGTTGCTATCGCCGACCTGTTCCTGCTCACGGAAAAACCAGTGCTGTACGTAGCCAACGTAGACGAAGCGTCTCTTCATACCGGCAACAAATACTCCGAAGCCCTGAAAGAAGGGGTGAAAGCGGAAAACGCCGAAGTGATCGTGATGAACAATACCATCGAAGCGCAGATCTCTGAAATGGAAGACCCGTCCGACAAGGAAATGTTCCTCTCTGAATACGGTCTTACCGAACCAGGCCTCAACCGCCTGATCCGCTCCGCTTATAACCTGCTGGACCTGATCACTTACTTCACTGCCGGTGTGCAGGAAGTGCGTGCCTGGACCATCCACAAAGGCTGGAAAGCACCACAGGCCGCCAGCGTGATCCACACCGACTTCGAAAAAGGTTTCATCAAAGCCGAAGTAATAGCTTACGACGACTATGTAAAATATGGCTCTGAATCCGCTGCCCGTGACAACGGCCGTCTGCGGATTGAAGGCAAGGAATACATCGTGGCCGACGGCGACGTCATGCATTTCCGTTTCAACGTGTAATCATTTCCGTTACAATAATCCTTTCATGATATTCAAATGCATGGAGGTTACAACAAAACCGGGAGCGTCTCAATAAAATGAGACGCTCTTTTTTTTTGAAAGATGATCGACGTTAAAAATCGTATCATTACAATAAACAGGTTGACATGAAATTAAAACTGCAGTCAGTTTTAGTCTACATCTGCATATTAATTAGTCTTTTGGGGTTATTATATCTTTTGTCTGACGCTGTGCTGATAAGGACAAATACCCGTTATACAGTCGGAGAAACACTAGGCAGGTCATACGGACGTTACGCTACGATGCATTTTAAATATCGTGTTAACGGTGTTGAATATACGGGTGCTACTGGCAATAATCCCACGGCACAAGCGGCGGGAGGACGTTACCTGGTGAAATTTAATGTCTGGCTCCCGAGCGTCAGCACCATGTATTTTGATTATCAACTGAAGGACAGTACCACTGCCGTCCCTGACAGCGGATGGATGACCCGCCCTTCAGATATATGGGTTAAATAATACTGCAAAAACAAAAAGCGGTTGCCGGGATACTACTTAACCGCTTTTCTTATCATGTGCCTTGTGGCTTCGTTTGGTGTCAACTGGTGCGAACAACGTGCCAGACTGGTTTCTGTGGCATAGCAAAAAAACTGTTGAAAAAAATTTACTTGGGGAGTACAACTTATTTATTAGTTTAGCTCACTATTTTAATGTTAGCTCATGCGATTAGTCAGGAATGTAAAACTGTTTTTCCGGGAAGGAAACTCGGACAAAACATATGAAATAGACCTTTGTGAAGTTGGCCCGGAACAATATACTGTTAACTTTAGATACGGAAAACGCTTCGGAACCCTGAAAGAAGGCACCAAGACTGTAACCCCCGTAGCGCTTGCAGCCGCCACCACCATCTTTGACGCCCTGGAAAAGGAAAAGCGCAGCAAAGGTTATCTCGGTGAGCAGGAAGCTGTGCAGGACCTTTCTTTTGTACCAGTAGATACTTCCGTAGTGGCCGATCCACAAGATGCCGCTATTCTCAAAAGGTTGCAGGGCGCACTGGAAAATAAGCCCGCGTATAAAACTGCCTGGAAAACATCGCGTGTGATCTGGAAAGCAGGTGAACGTAAGCTCAAGGAAGCGGTCCCTTATCTGATCAAACTGATGGAAAGGGGAGATGCTATGCAGCGTTATACCGCGCTCTGGGCCCTCGGCAGATGTGCCGATCCCGCTGCGGTCCCGGTACTGCGTTCCTATGCAGATAACGGCTCCTATGCGCAGAACATCCGGATGCTGGCCGCCAATGGCCTGCTACTGACGCTTCCCGAAGAGGAGCGCAACGCGCATATACAGAGCCATTTCCACCGCCTGCCGGAATCATTGCAGCAAACCATCGCCGGTGATAATGCCCAGGCCATCTTCGACGAGGTACAGCAGCTGGTCATGGTCAAATCAGAACTCAACTACCCGATGCTGGAAGACCTGTATATCGTGGCGTATAACAATAAGGCCGTCAGGGACGCTATCATCGGCTTCCTGGTCCATATGCCTTTACGCCCCAGCCACTTCCAGCATATACGCCATATTTTCAAACAGGCCGAACTGCGCGACGATCAGGGAATCGTAGGTACGCTGGCCGTCAGGTTTGAAAGGGAACTGCCAATGTTCAACCATCCCGGCAAACGACTGGACTATGATGGAAACGAATATCATCCCAATGTGTTCGTGCCGGAGTTGCAGGAGACTTTTAAAATAGCCAGGGAAATAAAAAAGCCGGGATCCCGCCTCGCTTATTCCAACAAAACAAGAAACTACCTGAGACGCAGGGTACTCCGTAACCTGCGCGCAGCGGGCAAAAGAGGCGATATGGAATATGTACGCCTCGCCACCGCCATGCTGCTGCAATACGAAGAGCAGCGTGATGCCAGGCAGGAATATCAAGTCAAACAATACAGCTGGGTCAATGGCCGCTATACCACCTGGTATAAGCAGTATCCGGCCCATGCGCAGGCCGTATTCCTCAACTATATTCTGCGGGGAAACAATCCTGATTTGAAGCTGGACTCCAACGGTACGGCATGGTGTTTCCAGGTGGACAGAAATGAAAAAGGTGAGATTACGCGTGAAGCGACGATGCTCCGCGACCACCCCGATACCGTGAAAGCACAGCAAAAAGGAACGCTGTTACAGAAACTGTTCGGCTGGCTGGGCGGGGAGAAACAAACGCCGGCACCCGGTGTGGTACCGCCCACTTATCAGCCGGAAACCGCTCCTGCGGCGCCGGCCAGCGAGGTGCCTTACCTGGAGTTATGGCGACAGATGCCACAGGCGTTTGTGCAGCTGCTGATCGCCGGTAGAATGGAAGTGGTGCATCTCTTTGCCATGGAGCAATTGAAATCGCACCCCGAATACGCAGACCTGAAAGCCAAAATGGATGAGCAAACGATCTACTATCTGCTGATCAGCCATTTTAATGTTCCCGCGCTCTTCGGCCTGGAACTGGCAAAAGAAAAATATAACCCGGCCAACCTATCGTTCTTCCTGTTGTACGCCGTTACCATGAGCCCTCTGGAAGTGGCCAGGGTACAGGGCCTCGACTGGGTAGACCAAAACAAGGCTGCCTGCTTCGGGGACGCGGATTTCCTGATGCGGATGATATTTAATCCGTATAAGGATGTCCGTAATTATGTACGGCAACAACTGACACCGGAACATCTGCCCATCGACAAGGCACGCGCACTCGTCGGTAAGGCGATTGCCGCATTGCTGGCGTCCAACAATCTGGCAGATGATGTGAACCAGAACCTCAACGATGGTTGCCAGATCCTGGAACATTTCTGCGCCGATGCCCTGCGTGAAGTGGACATGAAAGTGATCACTGACCTTATGAACTCACCCACACCGGCCTGCCAGGCTTTTGGCGTGCGTCTGATGGTGATGAAACAAGGACAGCTGAATTTTGCAGAACTGTCAGACCAGCTGCTGCGTAACCTGGTGGCCAGCCAGCATGCTTCGGTAAGAATGGCCGGCATGTCTGTCCTGAAAGCGATGCCGGAAGCGGAACTGTTGCGCAGGGCAGAGGTGTTGCTCGATATCGTGCTGGCACCGTATGCGGACGTACGAAAAGAAATACGCCCGCTGATAGCCTCTCTGGTAGCGAAAGACAGCCGCCTGGCCGTGTATCTGGTCAACGAGCTGGTGCCGCGCCTCATGCGCAAGGAAACCTCAGAAGGTATCCACGATGATATCGCTGCTATCCTGAGCCATGAGCTGGTAGGGCATCTGCAGGACGTAGACACCGCTACCGCATTACGTTTACTGTATGCCAACTATCGCGCTGCACAGGAATTTGGCGTGGTAGTATTGAATAAATACATCCCGGCAGAAGCGCTGACCGTTAAACAGGTGATTGCTGCCGGCAGCCACGAACTGCTGGCGGTGCGTGAATGGAGCTGGGGCTTCTTTAACCGGCATGCCGCCCGTATGCGCTATGAGCGCGACGCGGCCATCGGCCTGCTGGACGCTAAATGGGACGATACCCGCCGTTTTGCGCAGGAGTTTTTCCGCACGCAGTTCTCCGAAAATGACTGGACGCCGGAAACCCTCGTGGCCATCGCCGACAGCGTGCGCCCGGACATTCAGGCCTTCGGCCGTGAAATGCTGACGCGTTTCTTCAAAGATGCAGACGGACCGTCTTATCTGCTGAAACTGAGCCAGCATCCGAGCGTGGCCATGCAGGTTTTTGCCACCAATTACCTGGCAGCCTATGCTACCGACAATCTGGAGTACCTGCGCAGTATGGAGCATTATTTCCGTTCTGTGCTGAGCCGTGTCAACAAAGCCAGGGTAGCCAAAGAGCGTATCTTTAACCTGTTGGAGAAAGAAGCCTTGAAGTCTGCCGAAGCAGCTGCTTACATCGGAGAGATCATCGCTCATATATCCGCTACCGTGTCTATTGCTGACAAGGCACGCTGCATACAGATCATGCGCGATATACAGCAACAGTTCGATATTGCACTGCCAATAACGTTAATGCCCGTACGAACCCAAACGATTTAGAAATTTGGTTATTTAGTTATTTTGGGATTTTGAAAGAATACCATCTTTCAATGATGAAATAACCAAATAACAAAATCTGAAAATAGATTTATGTTATTCAATTACAGATATAGCGGCAACTCACAGGTGTACAGCAATGCTACATCTGCCGGTATTTCCTTTGCCCCGGACACCCGCCGTGACCCGACCTTTTTTGTTGGAAAACTCCATAAAAAAATCGCTTTCCGCGAAGCCATATCTGCACTGCATGATGTAGTGGTGTCGGACCTGCGTTTTAAACCCAAAGATAAAACCGCCTATAAGGAATGGGCAGCCCAGCAGGAGTCTGTATGGCTGGCGGAACATATGAACGGTTACGACGGAGAAGCTGCCAACCAACGGATTGCCGCGCTCTCCGAAAGCCTGAAGGAGGTAAGTGCAGAGAAGGATAAAGTAATGGGCCCTTTTTACAACGCCCGTAAAAAATATTTTGATTATCTGTACCAGAAAGACCGGGATGCCTGGTTTGTACTGGACCCGGTGATCACGGTGCATCCGGATGAAATGTTCTTCGAATGTTTTAGCCAGGATGAATCTACCTATGGTAAACTGAGCGCCAGCTATAACGTTTTCAAGGAAGTGAATGAGTTCGGGTGCGGTACTACCAACATCGACTATTCCGCTGCTTTGTATGACGAGTTCCAGAAAATCCGGGACTATAAGGAAACAGATTTTAAAGTAGACCCGGGAGGTTTTCAGATACAGACTTCGCAGGAAGAAATGTACCATGAAGTGAAAATCGATCTGCCGGACAGCTGGGTGAGAGGCTTTTTACAGGTAAGTTCCGCTATGACGCTGCCTGCCGCCACCTTCGACCTGCACCCGATGGATGTATATAATTTCTGCCTGTGGCTGCGCCGTTTCAAGGAAAAGAGCGGTCCGCGTTCCATCCGTTTTAAATTGGAGCCGGGCAAACCTGTGCGGGCGGTATTTGAACCATGGAACCACGAAATCGTGTGTGCGAGATCGATATACAAGGGCGGTCAAAGCCGTGAAATCAGGATATGGGGCAGAAGGAGACTGTTGATACTGGAACGCCTGGTCCCTATTGCCAAAAAATTCACTGTGCATCTTATCGGCAACGGTCTGCCGTCTTTCTACGTCGCAGACCTGGGGGATATGCAATTTACCCTCGGGCTCTCCGGCTGGACGGCCAATGACTGGTCACGTGCCGGTCAGTTTGACTTGATGGCGCCTCGTGCCATTGTGGAAGACAGCGCCAAACTGAAAGTGTTTGCCGACCTGCAAACCCGCTGGATGGCCAAACCGGAGACCATCGCTGCTGCCACAGGGCTGGACAAAGCCACTGTACTGGGCGCGCTGGGTATCTATACGCAAGCCGGCAAAGTGATCTTTGACCTGCATAGCGGCATGTACCGCCTGCGGGAACTGAGCCGCGACCCGCTGCCGCTGGAATCCCTGCGGTTTGCCAACCCGCTGGAAGCAGAAGCGTCGCAGCTGGTGCAGGAAAAACGGGTGACTTTCACCGCCCAGGACATTCCCGGTACCGGCATACAGTTGAAAGGAAATGTAAAAAGCACACATCGTGTATACCATCCCGTTATTGTCATCGATAATGATGAAAGACTCAGCGATGCACATTGCGATTGTAGTTTTTATAACACTAACAAGTTGTACAAAGGGCCGTGCGAACACATGCTGGCACTGCGTATGACGCATGCTGAAAATAATTCTGCACAATAAAATTTTATTTTTCAGAATTATTTTCTAACTTGCCTGCTCGTTAATAAACACAGATCTTTGTAAAGAGGAATTGATTGCACTTGCGCCCGTAAAAGGGACGAATGATGTTTCGTCATTCAGGTATCATGACTATACATGCTTCACTAAATGCAATCTTTACTTTGGGAGGGGCGTACCTATAGCGAATTTACGGTACAAGCCCCGGGGGCTGAAATTCACTATAGGTACGCCCCTCCCTGGAGTTGATTGATTTAGTCAATGGCTTGCACGAAGGCCTTTTCCTCTTTACAAAATCCTGTTTCTCTTCGCGTCAGGCATGGCTTCCGCAGCCGCTTCAAAGCCGGACCTTTTTACTCCGCTTCAGTTTAGCTGCTAAACATTCATTAAAAAAGTAAACGCCAACACTATGGCCGAAGGCTTAACCCGTCAACAGCTGTACGACAGAATCCGTGCATCCTCCAAAGAGGAATTTATACTGGAAGAAATGACCCGTCTGGGTTTCTGGGCACGTAATACCACCCAGCCATCCTTACCGGAAACACTGATACGCAAGGAAGGAGAACTGCGCCGCGAATTGAATGAACTGCTGGCCGAAAAACAAAAATACCGCAACAAGGAAAGAATGCTGGCAGACATGCGCAAAGAACGCATGGCCAAAGCAAAACTGAAACGCGCGGAGACAAAAAAACGCAACGAAGAAAAAAGAAAAGCCCGCGCTGAAGCCTGGGCAGAGAAAAAGAAGTCCGATATCATCTACCTCGGTGAGGAAGTTTCCGCCGGCCTTAATAAAATTGCACCTGATGAAACACAGCTGGCCAAATTCGGCCTGCCGGTGTTCAAAGATGCTACAGCCCTGGCAGCCGCTATGGGCATCACCCTCGGTAAACTGCGCTTCCTGGCGTTCAACCGGAAGGTGGCGCACACTTCGCACTATCAACGTTTCCAGATTGCCAAGAAATCAGGTGGCACCCGCGTTATCTCAGCGCCTATGCCGCAACTGAAAGCCGCGCAACACTGGATACTGGAGAACATTCTCTATAAAATCAAAAACAGCGATGCTGCCCATGGTTTCGTACCCGGCAAATCCATCGTTACCAACGCCGCACCGCACGTTGGCCAGGACATCGTCATTAATATCGACCTGCGGGACTTTTTCCCTTCCGTTCCCTACAAAAGGGTGAAAGGCCTTTTCTGTAAACTGGGATACGCAGAGCAGGTGGCTACCATCCTGGGCCTCATCTGCACCGAACCGGAAGTGGATGAGATCCTGCTAGACAACCGTAAATACTATGTGGCCAAAACGGAAAGGCACCTGCCGCAGGGAGCGCCTACCAGCCCGGCACTCACGAACCTGATCTGCTTCAAACTGGACCGCCGTTTTGAGGGGCTGGCCGCTAAATACGGTTACGCTTACACGCGATATGCGGACGATATGACTTTCTCCGCTAAAGGCGAGGCTGCCGATAAAGCCGGACAGCTGCTCTGGTCAGTGAAACAGGTGGTAAAAGAAGAAGGCTTCACCATTCATCCGGACAAACTGAAGGTGATGCGCCGCGGCGACAAAAGAGAGGTGACCGGCATCGTTGTCAATGAAAAAATCAGCCTTGACCGTGATACGCTGCGTAAGTTCCGTGCGTTGCTGCATCAGATCTCCAAAACCGGCCTGGCAGGCAAACGCTGGGGCAAAGGCAAAAATATTATTAGCAGCATGGAAGGTTTCGCCAACTACGTATACATGGTGAAACCGGAACAGGGCGCTAAGCTGAAGGAAACACTGGCGCTGCTGCTGCAAAGGGAAGACATCAAGGCGGAAGCCCGTAACCTCTGGACCACCGGCTCTACGTCGCCTGCGTCCGCTGATACGCCTGCATCGGCTGATAAACCTTCTACGGCCCAACATCCGGAAGGTATTCCCATCGTAAAAGACACACCGGCGGCTACTAATAAGCCAGATAAGCCATGGTGGGATGTGCTATAGGAGATCACACATTAATCATAAAAAAGCCTGCGCTGGACACAGCGCAGGCTTTTTTATGTGGTGTATAACAGATCACAGATTGTATCCCAGTGAAACATACCATTGTGAACCAATGGTAGGATTGCCCCACGATTGCACATAGGATTTGTTGAGGATATTTACCCCACCCAGTTTGACGGTGGTTTTAGCTTTCGGGAAGAATTTGCTGACCATGGCATCCAGCGTGCCGAAGGCAGGAATTTCGCTCAGTGCCAGTGCATTGACATTGGGCCCCACAAAAGAGGATTGCCAGATATAGGACTGTTGCCATTTCCATACAACGTTAACGGCTATATTGGAATTAGCGATGTTGCGGTTACCTACATTAAGGCTGTAACGTACTTTGGGCGTATTGAACATGGCGAGGAAGCTGCCGAGGTCTTTCTGGTTGCTCAGTTCATTGTACGAAATGTTACCACCTGCGGTAAAGTTCAGTGGCAGGCTGTAATCCAGTCCTAATGCCCATCCCCATGATTTAACGGTTTCTTCTGCACTTACCGGCACGGAGAAGATCTGCTGCGGCGAGGTGCCACTGGCAGGTTTCACGAGTACCTGGCTGCCGTTCATGTTATTGAAATCATTTTTATAGATGTAGGCGTCTACCAGTAATCTTTTTGCGATCAGCGCTTTATAGCCGAGCTCATAAGCCTGGATACGTTCCGGTTTGAATTCGCGGAAGGTATATGCCTGAGGATTGCCTGCCAGCACAGACTGCAGTGTAAATACCGGACCGTTGTTCAGGCCGTAGCGTTCACGCAGGAAGGGCAGACCACCGATCAGGTGTGCCTGCGGTGTGTTGAGGTCTATGTACTGGTCCTGGTTGTTCGGAATGCGGAAGCCTGTCTGATAGGATACACGCAGGTTGTGTGTTTGCAGGAAGGTGTATACAGCGGATAAACGGGGGCTGAACTGACCTTTGAAGTTCATGTTTTTATCATAGCGCAGTGAACCGGTCAGCTTAATGTGATCATCCACCAGTTTTTTCATGATCTGCAGATAACCGCCATATTCATTGATGCGAAACTCTTTGCCGTTATCATCTACTGCGAACAGTGTTTTTTCAGAGTTAAGCGTATAGCGGCGATAGTTACCGCCTACCAGTATTTCAGCGAATTTGATCAGGTTATGGAAGTTGTACATAAACTCCAGCTGGTAGAGATTGGTCTTATCAGTGAATTTAGCGCCTACGCCTTTGGCATCGCCGGGGATAGGCTTGCTTCTCACCTGTGCTGCTGCATTGTTGAATTCCGGGGTACCTGGCATAAAGCGGCCGGAGTCGGCTTTAGCGCGGGCATTCTGGAAGAAGAGCGGCATACCGGTGGAAACGGCGTTTTGTGCGGCAGCATAAGCGGCAGCATCGGTAGCACCGGTTTGTAACGCTTTGCCATAGGCCTGCGCGAAGGTGCCCAGTGCCTGCGTGGCGTAAGTGCCGAAATACTGGGAATACCATACAGTGCTTGGTTTCCAGGCTTCATTGATACCGGCGGCGAGGGTGCCGCTGGCATAGCTGTCACCTGACCTTTCCTGGGTGGTATAAGCTCTTACATAGAAGTCAGGGTGGCGTAATTCCACTTTATATTGACCCATGTTGAAGTCCTTCAGGGAGTAACGGTCAGCGCCGGTGTAAACAGTCGTGCCGGAACCATAGCTGCCCTGGATGAGGGCTTCGAGATTGTCGGTGATTTTATAGTGCAGGGCGCCGTTCAGCTTCAGGTTTTTAGTGTTGTAGTCCACCACATCGGATTCATTGTAGCCGGTACGGGTGATAGTGGCCCTGTTGGGAGCGGGGATGGCTGCATTGAAAATCTGGTCGGGTGTCACCTTGCCGCCAAACATGGCGGAGATGCCTGCCAGTTGCTGGTTCAGCAGACCGCCGGTTTTCAGCGTGTTGTACATGTTAACGGAGTTCTCATCACCATAGGTGTTGACACCGTTATATCCTTCATTGTTGGCGCGGGTGCCGTCCTGGAGACCGTGGCCGTTGGCCAGGCTCTGGTCGCGGTAGTCGTGGGCCTGCCAGTCGTCCGCTTTGATATAGCCTACGTTCAGTTTAAATGCCCATTTGTTGTTGAACGCATGCGCATAACGGACCGCCACGTCATAGAAGCCGGTGGTGGCGGAAGTGCGGCCGCCGTCATTGAGTATGCCGGTTTTCACCTGGGCGCTGAGGCCCTGGTACTGGAACGGGTTTTTGCTGGTCATCAGCACGATGCCGTTGAGCGCGTTGGGGCCGTACAGGGCGGAGGCGGCGCCGGGGATCAGTTCCACGTTATCAAGGTCCAGTTCGGGAATGCCCACCATATTACCGACGGAGAAGTTAAGGCCTGGGGCCTGGTTGTCCATACCATCGTTTAGTTGCAGCACACGGGTGTTGCCGTTGCTGTTGAAACCGCGTGTGTTCACGGATTTGAAGGTGAGGCTCTGGGTGCTCATTTCCACGCCTTTCAGGTTGGCGAGGGCGTCATAAAAGGAGGGGGCCGGAGACGCTTTCAGGGCGCGGGCGTCCAGCTTTTCGATGGACACCGGCGATTGCAGGATGCTTTCCTGTACGCGGCTGGCGGCTACTACCACCTCCTGCCCGAGTATTTCTGTCGTGCCGAGTGTAATAGTGATTTTTTCGTTGGCATTGTTGACCACCTGCTCTGTGGTTTGATAACCCACATAGGTAAAAACGAGGGTCAGTGGCAGGGCATGGTTGGTTTTGAGCTGGAAGTTACCGCCGTTGCCCGTGATAGTGCCGGCTGTGGCGCCTTTCACGGCAACTGTAACTCCCTGCATACCGTTTCCGGATGTTTTGTCTGTTACAGTACCGGTAATAGTTATAGGCGTTTGCGCTGTGAGTACCAGGGAAAAGGACATCAATAGCAACAGGGAGCCCAAACATACTTTGAATAGAATGCTTTTCATACGCAGTGGACGTTTTTGATTTAGACTCGGTTATATCTAAATATAAGGAAAAATCAAATACAACTGCGAAACTGAAAATATTTCCCGGGAGAGCCGGCTACCGCCAATCCTGCAATATCTTCCCGATCTTCTCAAACTCGATCAGGAAGCCGTCATGGCCATAGGAGGAGTCTATTTCATGATAAACAGTATCAGGCAGATAAGTGGCCAGCAGGCGTTGTTCTTCGGGAGGACAGAGCAGATCGCTGCTGATGCCGATGAGCAATACCGGTTGCTGTATGTGGGAAAGGGAAGTGGTGATGTCTTCATGACGGCCGCGCGCAATGTTATGGCTGTCCATGGCTTTGGTGAGTAGCCAGTAGGACTGGGCATTGAAACGTTTCACCAGTTTATCGCCCTGGTAATCGATATAGGAGGAAGCGCGGAAATGGTCTGTCTTTTCCTTGTCAGGATCAGACTGTGTGCGCATAAAGGTCTGGTAGTTGCGATAAGTGACCATGCCGATGGCCCTTGCAGCCTTGAGGCCGCGGGCGCCGGCATGGGGCGCCGGGTCCTGCCAGCTGGCATCGGCTTCTATGGCCAGGCGTTGCGCGGTATGAATGGCAATGCCCCAGGCGCTTTCAGCGGCGCCGGTGCAGAGCAGGAACAGACGGGCAATGCGCTCCGGTTCAGTCAATGCCCATTCCAATACCTGGTACCCCCCCATGGAACCACCCACCAGCAGGCTTATCTGTTGTATCTGCAGGTGTTCCCGTAACAGGCGGTGCGCCTGCACCATATCACGGATGGTAACGGCCGGAAAGGTATGGTACCAGGGCTCGCCGGTAGCAGGATTTACAGTATGCGGACCGGAACTGCCGTAGCAGGAACCGATAATATTGGCGCACACAATGAAATGCCGGGCCGGGTCAATTACCCGTTCATAGCCAATAAGGCCGCTCCACCAGTCAGCCACGTCGCTGTTGGCGGTCAATGCATGACATACCCATACCACATTGCTGCCGTCAGCATTCATGGTGCCGTAAGTATGATAGGCGATCTGTAATTCAGGTAATACCTGGCCGGACTCCAGCCGGAATGGTGCTTTACTGTAAAAAACCTGTGCAGACAATAATCCAAAATTTTTGCAAATCTACAATACCAATCAGGAATTACAAATTACGAATTAGGAATTACGAATGGAGGGTTCTTTTACAGGGCGGCTGTTAACGGACCTTTCCGTGAAACAGCCCTCAATTCGTAATTCCTAATTCGTAATTCGTAATTGAATTATTTATCTTTGTTGGAAGAAACCCACCTAATCATGAAAATAGCATTACAAAGAGTAGACGATGGTTTCAACATGGAAGCCGTTGATGAAGGCGGTCACAAAGTGTTGATGGATTCATCCCTGGAAAACGGGGGGAAGAACAACGGAGTAAGACCTATGCAGATGGTCATCATGGGCCTCGGAGGTTGCTCTGCCATTGATGTGCTGATGATCCTGAAAAAACAACGTCAGGAAGTGAAGGATTTCCGCATTGAAATAGAAGCGGAGAGGGAAAAAGGCAAAGAACCGTCTTTATGGGAAACAGCCCACATCGTATTTCATTTTACCGGAAACATCGACGCTGATAAAGCTGCCCGCGCAGTGGAACTGTCGATGAACAAATATTGCTCCGTCGCTGAAACGCTGCGTCTGGCCAACACCAAACTGACCTGGGAAGTGAAACTGAACGCTTAATAACGGAGAGAAACCACCATGTCCATGAGCAATAACAAGCAATACCAACCGGAAACCAATGCGGTAAGAATTCAGACGGCACGTACCAACGAAATGGAACATTCCACACCAATGTTCCTGACTTCCAGCTTCTGCTTTGATAATGCGGAAGAAATGAGGGCCACTTTCGCGGATGAAACAGATTTTAATATCTACAGCCGCTTCAGCAACCCCAACGTGGACGAGTTTGTACAGAAGATGTGCGCGCTCGAAGGCGCGGAGGCTGGTTATGCCACGGCTTCAGGCATGAGCGCTATTTTCGCCAGCTTCATGGCCCTGCTGAAAGCAGGCGACCACCTGCTGAGCGCCCGCTCTATCTTCGGTTCCACACATACCGTTATCACTAAGTTCCTGCCCAAATGGGGGATAGAATGGTCCTATTTCGATGTCAACGATCCCGCCGGCATTGAAGCGATGATCAAACCCAATACAAAGATGATCTTCGTGGAAACACCCTCCAATCCCGGACTGGAAATCATCGATATGGCGTACCTCGCCGGCATTGCCAATAAACATAATGTCATCCTCAACGTTGACAACTGTTTTGCCACACCGGTGCTGCAACGTCCTATCGAAGCAGGCGCTCATATCGTTACCCACTCCGCCACCAAATGGATCGACGGCCAGGGACGTGTACTGGGCGGCGCTATCGTTGGTAAAAAAGAACTGATCAAAGAAATACATACCTTCTGCAGAAGCACCGGCCCGGCGATGTCGCCCTTCAATGCATGGGTGCTTAGCAAAAGCCTGGAAACACTGCACGTACGGATGGAACGTCATGCTGCCAGCGCGCTGAAACTGGCACAGTCGCTGGAAGGTAATCCACACCTGAGCGGCGTGAGATATCCTTTCCTCGCCAGCCATCCGCAGCATGATATCGCCCGTAAACAAATGAGCGGCGGCGGTGGTATCGTATGCTTTGAACTGAAAGGCGGCCTCGAAAGCGGCGTGCGTTTCCTCAATGCGTTAGAACTGCTGTCCCTCACGGCCAACCTGGGCGACAGCCGCAGCATCGCTTCCCATCCGGCCAGCACCACGCACGCCAAACTGAGCGATGAGGAAAGGGCCAACGTAGGCATCACGCCGGGTCTGATCCGCATCTCTGTCGGACTGGAAAACGTCAATGACATCCTTGCGGACATAAAACAGGCACTGGAAAAAAGCGCCCTGTAACTATCAACGCATCTATACAATAATGCCCGGGGCCTGCGCTCCGGGCATTGTCATTTATAGCCTTTCGTTCACCTATGCCTTTTGCCTGTATAAACCGGCCAGCGCGAAAGCCGCTGCGGCAGCAGAGAATACGGAAAAATCCAGCGGGGCCTTGATGCTTTTTGAAAAAGTCATCGCCAGCGCAAACAATATCAGCAAAATACCGCTGCCTTGCGCTACCAGCCGGGTTTTGAAGCCAGCCAACAACAATATGCCGAAAAGCAGCTCCAGGGCTGTTGCCACCGCTGCGGCAATGGAAACCAGCGGCGCTGGGATACCGGGCAACAAGGTTGTGGTGTATTGAAGGAACTTGTCCCAGTTGCCCCAGGCGGAATGTGCCGCACCCCAAAGTCCGAACCGGTCGGCCACGGCGGACAAAAAACCTGCGCTGAGGGCTATACGTAAAAACCAGGCTGTTATTTTTTCTTCTGAAGATTTCATAACTGTTTAAATGGATAGTGATGTAATGCAGAGCGATAACAAAGGTATTTACCATTACAGGATTTCTTCTTAAGACAGCTTAAGAAAGTTATACCGCTTAAAACACAAATGAATATTTAAGATATTTTGTTATATTAGAATTATGAAATCCTTTTCTCATTTTCTGCTGGTCCTTGTACTGGCGTATCTGGCGGGCACTGTGCTTCCCTGGTGGAGCGTAGCCCTGGTGGCCTTTGTGGTGACATTGGTGCTGCCGTTGTCTCCTGGCAAGTCCTTCTTCAGTGCGTTCCTCTCCGTGTTCATACTGTGGCTGGTGCTGGCATTTTATATGGATGTACGCAACGACCACCTGTTGGCCAACCGGATGAGCGAAATGATCCTGCAGGTGCGCAGCGCGCCGTTACTGGGAGTTATCAGTGCGCTCATTGGCGGACTGGTGGCCGGTTTCGCAGCCAGCAGCGCTGCCTTTATCCGGGCTCCCAGGAAGATCGTGTCCTAGCTTATCATGTGCTGTTAAATTTGTGGTAAAACGGTAGGTGCTTCATTTGCGTACATACCTGGTAGTTATTTTTGAGATATGATGAAATACTTACCGACCCTGTTTTTACTCCTGTTTACTACCTACTGTGAAGCCGCTATTGTCAAAGGTTTGGTGACCGATGACAAAAATAACCCGCTACCTTTTGCCACTGTTCTGATAAAAGGGACGACGACCGGTACCACTACCAACGCTGCCGGCCAGTACCAACTGGAGGTACCGTCCGGTCAACATGCACTCGTTTGCCAGTATATCGGTTACCGTAAGACGGAGAAAGTAATTCAGGTCGATATTACTCCCCAGGTCCTCAACTTCACGCTGTCGCCTGTCAACCTTCAGATCAAAGAGGTCGTGGTGAAAGCAGGAGGTGAAGACCCCGCCTATGCCATCATCCGGCAGGCCATCAAAAAAAGGGCTTTCTATCAGCAACAGGTCCAGGAATACACCTGTATGTCCTATATCAAGGGCACCATCAGAATGACGGGTACGCCCAATAAGTTCCTGGGCAAAAAAATCGATAAGGAAGACATGGGAGTGGACAGTGCCGGTAAAGGCATGGTGTTCCTGTCGGAATCGGTGACTAAAATTTCTTCCCGTATGCCGGATAAACTGAAGCTGGAAGTGATCTCCGACCGTAAGAGCGGCGGCGGCTTCGGTATGAGTTTCCCGGCTTTCATCAGCTTTTATGATAATAACGTGTCTGCCGTTATCACGCAGATGGGCCCCAGAGGCTATATCTCACCCATTTCACAAAATGCGCTGTCATACTACAAATACCGGCTCGAGGGCGAGTTCCTGGAAGACGGCCGTATGGTCAATAAGATAAAAGTGATCCCTAAAAGGAAGCAGGAGCCGCTGTTTGCCGGCTATATCTTTATCACCGACGGCGATTGGCGCATTCATAGCACCGACCTGGTACTAACCAGCGAATACCAGCTGGAGCTGATGGATACGCTGCGCATCCGTCAAACGCATGTGCCGGTGTCCGGCGAGGTATGGCGCGTTAAAGACCAGGTACTGTATATGTCGGTCGATAAATTCGGCTTCGGTATGGTCGGTAATTTCGTGAACGTATATTCGGACTACAACCTGCACCCGAACTTCGGGCCGAAGTACTTTGACAACACATTCCTGAAATACGATTCCGCGTTTGATAAAAAAGAAGCAGTGTACTGGGACAGTATCCGGCCGGTGCCCTTGGAGGAGGCCGAGTCCCGCGATTACCATCAGAAAGACAGCACTGCCCGCGCCAACAGGCTGGCGGCCATGAATGGCAATACGCTGGATTCGCTGCGTAAAAAACAAAAGCCGGTGAAGGTAATGGACGTGTTGTGGGGCGGTGTTAACCGCAAGTTGTATTTCCGCCGTGACAGCGCTATTGCGTCGCATATGTTGTATGTGAACGGTTTGGCCAAATCCCTTAAATATAATACGGTGGAAGGTTTGGTGCTGGCGTTGGAACCGCGGCTGCAGCTGAACCTGGGAGAGGAGCGGCAACTACGGATATCTCCGTATGTGCGTTACGGTTTGAGCAATACTCACCTCAACGCTTATACGTTTTTGACCTATAGTGCCAATAGCCGTGTGCGCCAGCGTTATGGCCGCAACGACTGGACGCTGGGCGGTGGCAAACGTGTCAGTCAGTTCAACCAGGATAACCCGATTGATAACATCGCCAATGAATTTTATACGCTGCTGCTGAAGGAGAACTATATGAAACTGTATGAAAATTGGTTTGGCCAGTTGCGCTACAGCCGCACGTTTCAGACCAACGACCGGTTGACTGCCGGTGTGCGTTATGAAAGCCGCATCCCGGTAGAGAATACCACAGACTTTACCTTCTTTAAAAACGATAAAAAGCAGTTTACGCCCAATCATCCGGAAGAACTGGCGCAGGTGCCGTTTGAACGGCATCAGGCCTTTATTGTGGACCTGAGCTTCCGTTACCAGCCGGGGCAACAGTTTGTGGAGTTGCCGGACCGCAAGATGCCGCTGGGCTCCAAATATCCGACCTTTGAGCTGGCCTACAGCAAAGGCATTCCAAATGTGGGCAACAGTGTGGTGGATTTCGACAAATGGAAGTTATCGGTGTTTGACAATATGAACTTCAAACTGTTTGGTGAATTCCGTTACCGTGTTACCGCCGGCGGTTTCCTAAATGACCGTAATGTACAGATACCTGACTTTCAGCACTTCAATGGCAACCAGACGTTTTACAATACCAAATACCTGAACAGTTTCCAGTTAGCGCCGTATTATCGTTATAGCACTACAGCGCCGTTTTTTATGACAGCCAATGTGGAGCACCATTTCAATGGGCTGCTGACCAATAAAATACCTTTGCTGAACAGGCTGAAATGGAATCTGGTAGCTGGTTCCAATGCATTTTATGTAAATGATAAAAACAACTATGTGGAAGCGTTCCTCGGATTGGAAAATATTCTGAAAGTGCTCAGGGTTGATGTGGTGGCCGGTTATCAGAGCCAGGACAATACACGTATAGGCGTCAGAGTGGGAATGGGAGGGGTGTTCGGAAATTTAATAAAGCTGGACCAGTAGGGGTGTTGACAACATATTTGGTTATTTGGACTGGCTTTTTATTGGGGAGAACAAATAACCAAATTTCCAAATAACCAAATTACCGATGTCTTCTTCATAGCCTATCTTTTTTTGCTTCTCATTTCTTTGCGTTCATCGAAGAAATAAGCCAACAGTCTGTAGACCCAGATGCCAACGATGGCGTACATAAAGTAAGTAAGGTAAATACTCATAACATAACATTTTCGGGTTAATCAATTTTTTGTCAAAACGATATTTTCAAAAAGGGTGCCAACTAGGGGTTCGTAACTTAATGGCAAAGATATATACAATAAATATCAAATAGTTATAAATCCATAACTAAATTTTTCACACTTTGTGAACATTTGGCAGTGACCATCTGTTGTAAAACTGATATCCAACGAGATACACTTTTTGTGGATTTTATCACACTGAAGTGGGATTTTAACCATTACCCTGAAAACCAATGCAATGAAAAAGTTAGCCTGGACGGCATTAATGGCGGGCATCCTGTTGGCCATCGCTGCTTACGTCACCGAAATCAATGAACTGCCTGGCGCAGTGGAATGGCGGACATGCGGATTTATTGGCTACATATTGATTATCAGCGCTATCGCGTGGTTGTTGCTGCGTCGCCTGTACGAATGGGGCAGGAAGGCCGAGACACCACAGCTGTAAAATAAAAGACGCCGGATAGATATCCGGCGTTTTGCGTTCTGTTATTTAATAAGGATTATGAAAAAACCCTGGTTTAGACAAACGAGGGGCATGCTGTGAAAAAAATGAGTGTCTTCATGCCAGGTAGGGCCATATGCCGGCCCTGATGGCTAGTCCGTTGATCCCCGCTTTACAGAGGAATGAGTTGGCGCCTGCCTCCAGGGCCGCCTGCCTGTCGCTTTTTTGAAACCGGTTAGACACCACTACGATCGGAATGTCCGTGTCTTCGCAACGGATAGTGGCGATCATCTCCAGCCCGCACATATAGGGCATTACAAGATTGGTCAGTATAATGTCCGGATGGGTGCTTTTCAGCTGTTCCAGCGCGCCCCGGGCATTATCGAAGGTCTGTATGGTGAAGCAGGCAAAGGCTGTTACCTGTGGTGTTATCCAGTTCAGAAAAAAGGGATCATCATCTACCCAAAATATTTTGTAGCGTTTATGCTGACAGGTTTCCATGGGATATTGATTTGGGTCAGGGGCTTAGCAACGCGCAGAAAAAAAGCGCGGAACTCTATCCTTGCTGCCAGCCGACCAAGACGGGATCAGACAAAGAAGAGCCCGCGCACGAAGGTGGCGGGCTCGCTTCCTTTCCTGTATCCCTTTGCTTGGTCGGCTGGACAGATCAAAAAAGCGATGCCTCGTAATATTTTTTTTGGGGAGGCAAAGATAACCGAATATAATATTTTTTTTCAATTGACTTGATATATCAAGTCAATAATTTTACACCTTTTCTTGAATTTGTGCGAATGAATGGTGTCCGCAACGAAGAACTGTCCAAAAGATTTGGTGAAAGATTCCGGGAACTGCGTGAGGCAACAGGCCTGAGTACACGCGAATTTGCTGATACCGCCGGCATTGCCTACTCCCAGGTATGGACCATTGAATCCGGAAAAGGCAATCCAACTTTAAGTACACTGGAAGCGATAGCCAAAGCTCTCGGCACTGATACATCCACACTTTTGAAGGATTTATAGATATGGTATTTCGCTTATGCGTGATGCCTGTACGACTGTTCCCACCTGTTTCCGCTTCATTTCCCGCGGCTTTTGCCTATCTTTGCGCAGCCTGACAAAAAACAGGCGTCATTGACATACTTTTAAGACGAATCGATCAACCACCTGGGAGGACCAGGGTAGTGATTGGAATTTTGTTCACAAGGCAAGTGTCCCTAAAATTTCAAACAAAATGGTATTACACAACAGAGTCTCCGCCGCCGAGCTCAGGAAGCGGCTATTATTGGAAACATTCAAACGCGTCACCGTCTCCTTCTATCAGTACGCGAAAATTGAAGACCCACAGGCTTTCCGCGATCAACTCTACGAATCCCTCTTTAAACTGGACGTTTTCGGACGTATCTACGTGGCCCATGAAGGGATCAACGCGCAGATCAGCGTACCGGAACATCATTTTGAGGCATTTCGCGAAACGCTTTACGCGGTCAGCTTTCTGAATGGCATCCGTCTGAACATCGCCGTGGACGACGATGGAAAATCTTTCTTCGTGCTTAAAATCAAAGTACGGGAAAAAATTGTGGCCGATGGTATTGATGATCCCACCTTCGACATGGCCAACCGGGGCAGGTACGTAGATGCACAGTCGTTCAACAAACTGACGGACGACCCGGAAACGGTGATCGTGGACATGCGTAACCACTACGAATATGAAGTCGGACATTTTGACGGTGCCATCGAAGTGCCTTCTGATACTTTCCGCGATCAGCTACCTATGGCGGTAGACATGCTGAAAGACCAGAAAGACAAAAACATCATCATGTATTGTACCGGGGGAATCCGCTGTGAGAAAGCATCTGCGTATATGTTGCACCACGGATTCAAAAATGTTTTCCACCTCGAAGGGGGCATTATCGAATACACGAACAAAGCCAAACAACAAGGACTGCCCATTAAGTTTAAAGGCAAAAATTTTGTGTTTGATGACCGCCTGGGAGAAAGAATAAGTGAGGATATTATTAGCCAATGTCATCAATGTGGGGAACCTTGTGATACCCACACCAACTGTTTAAATGACGGCTGTCACCTTTTATTTATTCAGTGCGAGTCCTGCGCCGCAAAATATAATGGCTGCTGCAGTGATGCCTGTAAAGACGTACATGCATTGCCGGAAGAAGAAAAAGCTGCCTTGCGCAAAGGAGTCGACAAAGGACTTATGTTCAACAAATCCCGCAGGAAAAGAATAAAATAAAAAATCCGCCCCGCGTTGTTTCTTCTCGGCAGGGCGGAGTAGATATAATTATAAAATCAGTATGGGCCGGACCGTCGTCCGGCCTTTTCCTTTTTCATAACCATTCTATCAACCTATATGCGAACTAAAATTTAATCTGCTCCCGGTCGATCATCCGCCGGAAGGCGATATAATATCTTTATATGGCTGTATTGTTTTTATATGCCCGGTAAAAAATAATCGGGAACACCAGCAATGTCAATACGGTCGCGGTAATCAAACCTCCAATCACCACTATGGCCAACGGCTTCTGTGTTTCGGAACCAATACCATGTGAAAGTGCTGCGGGCACAAGGCCGATAGCAGCCATCAACGCGGTCATCACCACCGGCCGGATACGGCTCTGAACACCCAGCTTAATTGCCTCGTTCAGATCGAGTTTAGCCTGCAGGTTTTTATGGAATACTGAAATCAGAATAACACCATTCTGGATACAGATACCAAACAGGGCAATAAAACCTACGCCGGCAGAAATACCGAAGTTCATACCTGTAACGTGCAAAGCGAGAATTCCCCCTATTAGTGCAAAAGGAACATTCATTAAAACCAGTCCGGCATCTTTCACGTTACCCAGCATAATAAACAGCACCATGAAGATGGCGACAAGGCTGATAGGCACTACCTGACCGAGTCTTTGGGTGGCGCGTACCTGATTTTCAAACTCACCGGTCCACCCTACACTATACCCTTTAGGCAGTTTGATGACTTTATTAATTTTTTGCTGCGCTTCGCTAATGGTAGAGCCAAGGTCACGGTCACGCACGGAAAACTTAATACCGATGAAACGTTTATTAAGATCGCGGTAAATAAACGCCGGGCCGGTAATGGTCCTGATCTCCGCGATTTCTTTCAGCGGAACTTTGTTGTTATTGATAGTAGGCACCATCAGATTGGCCAGGTCTTCTTCATTTTTGCGGTAGTTGGCGTCATAACGGATACGGATATCGAATTTTTTCTCGCCTTCGTACAATTGCGTAGCGGTTTTACCACCAATCGCCATTTCAATTACGGCTTGTGCGTCGCCGGTAGATACGCCGTACTGGGCCATCTTGTTGTTGTCCAGGTCAATACTCATCTCTGGTTGACCGATATTCCGTATTACGCCAAGGTCCTTGATGCCAGGTACTGTTTTCAGCTGTGTGATCACCTGTTGTGACAATGATTCCAGCTGGGACAGGTCTGCGCCGTATATTTTCACGCCATTGGCGGCTTTAAAACCGGCCACAGCTTCTGATACGTTGTCGCTGATAGGCTGGGAGAAGTTGAGGATAATGCCCGGGTACTTTTTTAACCGGCTTTCCATCTGCGAAATCAGTTCATCCTGCGTGATCTTGCGTTTCCATTCATCTTTAGGCAGCAGGTCCACCTGGTATTGCACAAAGTAGAAGCCGTTGGGGTCGGTTCCGTCATTGGAACGGCCTACCTGCGACAGCACTCTTTTCACTTCAGGGAAACCGCCCAGGTCTTCACGGATGCTGTGGGCCATGCGGGTGCTCTCTGTCAGCGACATGCTCATAGGCAGCTCGGTAGTAACCCAGAGAGAACCTTCATTGAGCTGGGGCAGGAACTCTGTACCGAGGAACTTGGCCGACATAAAGGTCACCACCATAAAGGCCAGGGCGCAGGTGAGGCTCAGGCGTTTATTGCGGTAGGTCCAGTTGAACCCGTTGGTGACAATGCGGTCGAAGAAGTTCACCACGAAGTTGTTTTTCTCCTTCACGTTTTTGTTGAGCAGGATAGAACAGAGTACAGGCACCAACGTTAGGGTGAACAGCAATGCGCCCAACAGCGCGAAGCCCAGTGTCCACGCCAGCGGAGAGAACATTTTACCTTCTACTTTCTGGAAGGAGAAGATTGGTATCAGGGAGATTATAATGATCAGTTTGGAGAAGAAGATGGCTTTGGCCAGTTCGCCGCCGGTCTGTTTGATCCATCCCAGCTTGGCCATCTTATTGAACCGCTCCATACCGTATTTATGGGCTTTGTGGTCCAGCATCACAAAGATGCCTTCCACCATTACCACGGCGCCGTCTATGATGATACCAAAGTCGATGGCGCCCATAGAGAGCAGGTTAGCGCTCATACCTTTTATGCGCAGGCACATGAAGGCAAAGAGCAGCGCCAGCGGGATGATGATCGACACGATCACCGTGGTGCGCCAGTCGGCCATGAAAATAAACACGATCACGGTCACGAAAATGATCCCTTCCGCGAGGTTGTGCATCACCGTATGGGTACAGAACTCCATCAGGTTGTCACGATCGTAGAAGGTTTCCATTTTGATGTCGTCCGGCAGCACGGTTTCGTTGAGCTCCTTCAGTTTATCTTTCAGGCGTTTGAGCACTTCAGACGGGTTTTCGCCTTTACGCATCACCACGATGCCTTCCACCAGGTCGTCGGCTTTATCAAGGCCCACTTGTCCTACCCTTGGGGCGGAAGACTCATGTACGTTAGCGAGGTCTTTTACCAGTAGCGGTACGCCGTTGATATTCTGTACAATGATGTTCTGGATATCGGAGATGCTGTTAAGCAGGCCGATACCACGTACCACGTAAGCCTGGCCGTTTTTCTCGATCACGTCGCCGCCTACGTTGACGTTGCTTTTGGTCACCACCTGGTAGAGTTCCAGCGGCGTGATGTCGTATTTGGCGAGGCGTACCGGATCAGCGGAGATTTCATAGATCTTTTCCTGTCCGCCGAAGGCCACTACGTCTGCCACGCCGGGCACGCTGCGTATCTGCCGGTCTATGACCCAGTTCTGCCAGGTCAGCAGGTCGCGGGAATCGCGTTTGTTGCTTTTGAGATAGTAGCGGAAGATCTCGCCGGTAGGGCCGTAGGGCGGCTGTACTTCCGGTTCCGCGCCTTCGGGCAGGCCAATGCCTGCCAGCATATTGTTTACCTGCTGGCGCGCGAAAAAGTCTTCTACGTCATCTTCAAAAATGATTTTTACAACGGAGAGACCAAACATGGTTACGGAACGTACGCTGGTCTTGCGTTGTACGGCGTTCATAGACACTTCGATGGGCAGGGTCACGAAACGCTCCACTTCCTGGGCGCTGCGGCCGTTCCATTTGGTAACAATGACGATTTGTGTATTGGTAACGTCGGGAAACGCTTCAATAGGCGTGTGCAGGAACGAGAACACGCCTGCGATGATCAGTACGACCACGCCGATAAAAACAAAGAGTTTGTTTTTGAGCGAAAAAGCGACAATATTTCTGATGAATTTATTCATAATTCCTCTTCTTTAGGGCCAGGCTGGTGTTTCATGCCATGACATAGCTTAGTCTTTCAGCGCGTCGTAAATCAGCAGCTGATTTTTAGAGATCACTTTTTCGTCTGCCTGCAGGCCGGAGCTGAGGTAAGTCAGGTCACCGGAGGTTTTGGCCACTTCCACCTGCCTTACCGCGATGTTGAATTTGTCTTTGAACACCAGTACATAATTTTTGCTGTTGTCAAAGATGACGGCGGCGGAAGGCACGGCGATTTTCTCATCGTGGTCGGTGTACTTCACGTATACCGTGGCAAACATTTCCGGTTTAAGCAACATGTTTTTGTTGTCGATCCGGATACGTACCTGCATGGTTTTGGTGGCAGGGTCCAGGAAATTATTGATCTTGTCTATTTTGCCATGGAAGGGCTCATCGGGGTAACTTACGGTCACCACGTCTGCTTCATAGCCTTCCTTGATTTTGGCGATATCTGTTTCAAACACGTTGGCCATTACCCATACATCGTCCAGTTCGGAGATGGTGAAGATATTGGCGCTGTTGTCTGTACGGATCTCCATGTTATTATTGATGTTCTTTTCAATAATATATCCGGAGATGGGGGCTGTCACCAGGTAGGTAGCGCCTTTACCTTTGCGGTATATTTTAAAGAGGTCGTTGAGACGGTTGATTTCCGCGTTGTTTTTCTGTACTTCGCCTCTGGCGTTCACCACGTCTTTTTCTGTGCTCAGGCGGCTGTCATACAGGTCCTGCGCCACTTTCAGGTTTTTCTCTGCCACGCCGCGGTCGGAGCGGGCCTGTGCCAGTTGTTTTTCATAGTCTGCGATCTCGGCACTGTGTATCACGGCCAGTACCTGGCCTTTCTGCACATAGTCGCCCAGCTGCACTTTGATATCTTCCACATAACCACTCACCAGCGGGTATACTTTAAGTACCTTGCCGCCATTGGGGGCTACCTTGCCGGAGAGCCGCACTTCGTTCATCACGGGCACCATATGGGCGGTATCGATGCGGATATTTTTTAACATGGTATCGCTGAGTACAAATGTGCTCTTCTCTGAATCTTCTGCCTGTGTGTGTTTGCATCCACTCCAGATAACTGCTGCCAGCAGCGAAAAGCCAACGATCAATATAGGCTGTTTCATGTGCTTAGTTTTTAAATAATTCTTGTCCTGTGGCGTAATTAAGTTCTTCATAAGCGTTGACCCGGTTGGATAAAAACTTGTTGATGTTTTTAGCGTTGTCGCTATAGCTGTTGAAATAGTCGATGAATTGTAACAGGGAGATATTGCCTTTGCTGAAGTTTTTGGCGACTTCAGCAATCAGGGTGTCAAACTCATCCTGGAACTGGTGCAGGTCGAAGCTTTTGTAACGCTTTTCCAGCGCTACGATACGCTGATAGGCGTTGATCACTTCTGTCTGGGCAACGGACTGTTGTTGTTGCAGTTGTTGTTTGCCGGCGCCTATTTGCAGCTGTGCCGCCCGGATATTGCCCTGGTTGCGGTTCCACAGCGGCAGGTCTATTCCCAGCGTGAGGCCCACGAAGTTATCGATGTAGCTGCCTTTTTTATCATAGGTGGCGCCTACGTGCAGGTCAGGCACGGCCATCGCTTTTTGCAGGCGGTAGTTCAGTTCTGCTGTCTGGTATTGGGTGGCGGCGATGCGTACGTCCGGACGATTAGTGGCCACACTGTCCAGCAGGGACGATAATTCCACATGGTCCAGCCGGTAAGCGGTGAGGTCGGCGGGTGTTACCACGGCGTCATAAAAATCCTGGGTGTGCAGCAGCTGTTGCAGGTTCTTCTGTGCTTCCAGTTCTTCCTGTTTCAGGTCGGCATAATCGTTCTCGATGCCTACCTGTAAGGCTTGTAAGCGTATCAGGTCGGAATGGGCCACACTGCCTTTTTTATCGGCGGTCACATAGGCGTCAACGATACGTTGCAGGTTTTCCAGTTGTTCTTTGAGCACTTTGCCGGTCTGGCGCCGGTAGTAGAGCGTGTAGAAGTTCTCACGCAGCTGCAGGCGGAGCGTGCGCACCAGTTCGTCGAAGGTGGCCTCGTTCATTTTAGTGGCGGTGGCCGCCAGCTGCACATTCTTGTTGCGTTTGCCCGCCAGCTGTATCAGCTGGTCAATGGTATACTGTGTTTCACCTCCGGAGCCTACCTTAAAAGGCTGGAACTTATCGGTGCTACCGAAGCCCAATACCGTGCTGAAGGAGGGATTGTTCCACATTTTTGCCTGACGCACCAGTGCTTTGGACGCGTCGATTTGATAACGTTGTGCCAACAGTACATAGTTCCTGACCAGGAAAGAATCCTCGACGGCCTGTAAGGTAACCGTCCGGGTCGGAGCTTGTGCTTTTATAGGTTGAGTAAAGCCCAGGCTGGCAACGCATACTGACAGAATCAGTTTCGTCTTGGTTCGCATATTGCCTATTTTTATGACACAAAGCTCCCCAAGTGAGATTAAAGACGGCTTTAAGACAAATTAAAAACGCATTAAAAATGAGTAAATGGCAGATTTGTTCAGAGGTGGGGGAGTATCACGGTGAAGGTAGTACCCTCTTCAGCAGTGGAAGTTACCGTGATATGGCCGTTATGTATCTGCACGATCTTTTTACAGATCGACAAGCCAAGGCCATGGCCGCGGGTTTGATGGGCATTATCGCCGCGGTAGAAGGGCTCGAAGATTTTATTGATCTCTCCGGAAGGGATCGGAGCGCCCTGGTTTCTGATCTGCACCGTGATATACTGGGTGAAGAAATCGATAGACACATGCGCGCTTTTGTCGGGAGAAAATTTGCAGGCGTTGTCTATCAGGTTCAGGAAAAGCACTTTCAGCAGGCTCTCGTTCCCGAAACAGGTGACCAGCAGGTCGATGTCCGGTACTTTGACGAACTGGATATCCACTTTGGCGGGCGCCTTGTGTTTCAGCCGTATCAGGTTGGCCATGTCCATCAGCAGCTCGTCGATGCGGACGCTGTTGAATACAAACTGCTCCTGGTTAAGTTCTGACTGTGCCAGCTGCAGTAGTCCATTCGACAGGTCAGACAGGTTTTCCGCGTCTTCCAGTACGGAAATCAGCAGTGACTGGTATTCCTCTTTGGTACGCTCCTTGGAAAGTGTCACCTGCAATTGGCTGATAATAGCTGCCAGCGGGGTACGCAGCTCATGGGAGGCATTGCTCACGAAACTTTTTTGCAGGTCAAAGGAGTCACTGAGACGCTGCAACATGGTGTTGAAGTTGGAGCCCAGCGTGGCAATTTCATCTTTCCCTTTCACGGCTACCTGTGCGTCCTGCATGTTGCTGGCGTTGATGTTATCTACCTGCTGTACCAGTTTGTCGATAGGCTCCATCATTTTGCGGGCGAAGAAATAGCCAACGCCCACCAGTATCGCCACAGCGGTGATCAGCTCTATCAGCAATATCTGGCGGAGGTTTTGGAGGTTCTGGAAACCGTATTTGTCAAAGGAGGATACGATCACGATCACGGACACATCGCCTTCGGTATAGTACACGCCTACCTGTTCACCGCTGCTTTTAATATTGCTGTATAGTTTGTTTTGTTTGATATAATCCAACAGGCTGCGGTGCGTGCGGATGGTGGTGTCTTTAAGGTTGCTGTAAAGCAGGTCGTAGTTGGGATCGTATACGAGGATTGTCTCTTTATAAAGGTCCTGGAAAGTGGTGCGGTCCAGTTTTCGTAACAGGTCCACTTTTACATTGCCGTCTTCGATGATCACATTGGCGATGGAGCGGGCGCGGTATTCCAGCCTTTCGAGGTATTCGGCACGCCTGGATTTGGAAGAGAAATAATAGGCCAGCACGGCAAAGGCGATCAGCATCAGGGAGGCCGACAGCGTATAATACAGCGCTATTTTATATTTGATCTTCATGCAGGATTACTCTTCGGAGAGGTAATATCCCATGCCGGTTTTGGTATGCAACAGTTTTTGCTCGAAATCCTTGTCGATCTTTTTACGGAGGAAGTTCATATATACTTCGATCACGTTGGTGCCGGTGTCAAAGTCAATGTCCCACACTTTTTCCGCGATGGTGAGTTTGGAGATCACTTTGCCTTTATGCAGCGCCAGAAAATCGAGCAGCTGGTATTCTTTGGCGGTGAGGGCAATTTTTTTGCCGCCGCGGGAGACTTCCTTCTTCTCCCTGTCTATTTCCAGATCGGCGATGGTGATTTTGTATTGGGTGCTGTGCGGCGCTTCAGAGCCGGCGCGCTTTAGGAACACGCGGATACGTGCCAGCAGCTCACGGAAATCAAAGGGCTTTACCAGGTAGTCGTCCGCCCCCAGCTCAAACGCCTGCATTTTATCTTCCACGCCACCCAGTGCGGTGAGCATGATGACAGGCACACGGTTGTTTTTCCGGCGGATGACTTCGCACAGTTCATAGCCGTTGTGATGGGGGAGGTTCAGATCGAGAATGACAAGGTCGTAGTTATTGCTGGCAGCGAGGCTTTTGCCCATGCGGCCGTCGTAGGCCACATCTACCTCGAAGCCGTTTTCTTCAAGGCCTTTTTTTACGGCATTGGCTACTTTGACCTCATCTTCTACCACCAGTATTTTCTGCATATAGGACTTTTGAAATGACTAATTACGAATGACGAATTACGAATTGAGGGCCTCTTTTCCAAAGGGTACTAAGCAACCGCTATATAAGGAATCCCTTCATTCGTAATTCGTCATTCGTAATTTCTAATTGGTTACCAGGTTGGCTTCCAGTTGCATGATTTTCTCGAAGAGCTGTTCGTATTGTTCGTTGGCCCTATCGATAAATTTTTGCACTTCCTGGTATTCGCTTTCCACCTGGGCAAATTTAGTTCGGTCGTTATAGGTGGCCGGGTCGCCTAAGCTGGCTTCCAGGCGGGCTTTACGTTCTTTAAGGCTGGCCAGTTGTCCCTCTACCTGTGAAAACTGTTTTTGTTGTTTTTGCAGTTCGCGTTGCACTTCTTTGTTGATGGCGCCTTTGGAGGCGGCAGCATTATTATTGCTGGCGGGGGCGGCCTGTTTGGTTTCTTTCTTGTCGGCGGCGGCTTTTACGGGAGCGGGCGCCTGTTGGGCAGCCATTCTCTTTTTCCACTCTTCATATTCGGTGTAGGTACCTTTAAACTCCTTGATTTCGCCATCCACGATTTCCCAGATTTTGTTGGCTGTCTGGCTTACAAAATAACGGTCGTGCGATACGAGTACAAAGCTGCCTTCATATTTGTCGAGCGCGTCGATCAGCATCTGCACGGAGTTCATGTCGAGGTGGTTCGTGGGCTCATCGAGCATGAGGAAGTTGGCCTGACTGATTATCGTTTTGGCGAGCGCCACCCTGGCTTTTTCACCACCGGAAAGGATACGGATTTTTTTGAATACGTCATCGCCGGTAAAGAGGAAGCAGCCGAGCAACTGGCGTAATTCCAGCTCGGTGCGGCCGGAGCCGAAATTTTTCAGCTCGTCCAGGATTTCGCTGTTCAGGTCGAGCGATTCCAGCTGGTGCTGGGCATAGAAGCTGGTCACCACGTTGTGGCCCGGCACTCTTTCGCCTTCCATGGGCTCCATGCCGAAGATGATGCGCAGCAGGGTGGATTTACCCTTACCGTTGGCACCAATCAGGGCTATTTTGTCGCCGCGGTTGATTTCAGCGCTGGTGTTTTTCAGGATCTGGTTATCGCCATAGGCTTTGCTGATGTTGTTCAGCGTACACAGGATTTTACCCGGTGTTTTATCGATGGAGAAGTTAATCTTGATTTTAGACGGGCCACTGTCCACCTGTTCCACACGTTCCAGTTTATCCAGTCTTTTGGCGATGCTCTGTGCCTGTGCGGCCTTAGAGGCTTTGGCCTTAAAACGTTCGATAAATCTTTCCTGCTGACGGATATAGTCCTGCTGGTTGTCGTAGGCACGCTGCTGCATTTCGCGGCGCAGTTCCTTTTCCACTTCATAGTCGGCATAGGAGCCGGAGTAGTGGTGCAGTTGCTGCTGGTACACTTCCACGATGCCGTTTACCATGCGGTCAAGGAAATAACGGTCGTGCGATACGATGATCACGGCACCATTGTAGCCAACGAGGTAACGTTCCAGCCATTCGATGGACGGAAGGTCAAGGTGGTTCGTCGGTTCATCGAGCATGAGCACGTCCGGCTGCTGGAGGATGAGGCGGGCGAGGAGCACGCGCATGCGCCATCCACCGGAGAATTCGCTATAGGGACGGTCCAGGTCGGCGGTGGTAAAGCCGAGGCCTTCCAATACCTGTGCCGTTTTGTGTTTCATGTTATAGCCGTCCAGCGCTTCAAATTCGTGGAGGGCGTCGCTGAACTGGTGCAGCAGCTCTTCTGTCTGGTCGTGTTCCAGTTCTTTGGTAAGCCTGTCTATTTCCTTTTCCAGTTCCAGCGCTTTGCCGAAGGCCATCATACCTACGGTGAGGATAGATTCATCGGTTTCAAAGCTCAGCAGGTCCTGGTTAAAAAAACCGATCGTCAGGTTTTTGCTTTTGTTAACGCTTCCTTTGGAAACGGAATATTCGCCGTTGATAATACGCAGCAGGGTGGATTTGCCTGTTCCATTCAATCCGATAAGGCCAACGCGGTCTCCCGGCTCAATATGCCAGGAGGAATTTTCCAGGATGACCCTGGACCCAAACTCAAATGTAATGTCCTGTAATGCGATTAACATAGTTGTTCAAAAATTGGATAAAAAACGTGCAAAGGTAACCAGAACTTATGTCATTTTAATGTTTCCTATGCTTTTGTATTTTATGTATATATTAACTATTGATAAATAATTAATTGTAGATTATAAAATTCTAATGAAAATTAGATTTTAACGTTTTGATCGCTGTTTCTGTGCCCACTGATTATTATTACTTTTGCGGACGAAGAAAATAAATGCCCATGAATTTCAGATCAGGCGTTCCCGTAGGAACATTATGCATAGTGGCAGCTTTGTTTGGTTGTCAGCCGTCACCCACCAAATCCGGCGAAGAGGCGGCAGCTAAACCGGCGGCCTCTTTACAGGCGCCCTACAGCCAGCAATATTATGATTCCCTTCAGTTGGTCATGCAGGCTTACTACCAGCTGTCAGACGCACTGGTAAAGGCAGACAGCCTTGCGGCCAATACTGCGGCGGCTTCCCTGAAGCTGCATATGGACAGCCTGCCGGTGAATACCCTTCAGATGGACAGCAGCCACCTAAGCATTATTACCGGCACCACCGGCAGTATCAGCGCTGAACTGGCGGGCTTCGAGGGTGAACAGGACCTGGAAGGCAAACGTTCTTCCTTCCAGATGGTTTCTGATATGTTGTTCGACCTCGTAAAAAATACCGGGCTCAAAGGCAAAACCGTCTATCACCAATATTGCCCAATGGCCTTTGATGACAAAGGTGCTTACTGGTTAAGCGACAAACCGGACATTTTAAACCCTTACTTCGGTAATAAAATGTTGCATTGTGGAGAAACAAAAGACACTTTAAGTTATCAGTAAATTGTAAATTACTGTCTATTGCCGGACGACAATAGACAGTAATATGCAATTCTTCAGATATGTAGTTACTTTCCTGATGACCCTTCTATGCTTGTCTGCCAGGGCACAGCATTTTACTGTCAGTGGCTATGTGCGCGACAGTACCAACGGCGAATCGCTCCCCGGCGCTACGGTACACGTACAAGGCACCAGCACCGGTATCCAGACCAACGCTTATGGTTTTTATTCCCTCACTTTGTCGCCGGGCACTTACACCATCATTTTTTCTTTTGTGGGTTATGAAAGTAAACCGCTTGAGCTGACCCTAACAGGCAACACTATACGTTATGTGGAGCTGCTGCCGCGGTCCTATCAGGCAAAAGAAGTCGTGGTGACGGCCCAGCAGCAGCATGCCAATGTGAAAAGCACTGACATGGGCCGGGTGGAAATGTCTGCACAGCAGGTAAAAAAGCTCCCCGCACTGATGGGGGAGACAGATATCCTGAAGGCGTTGCAGCTGATGCCCGGTGTGCAGGCCGCCGGGGAAGGCAATGCCGGGTTTTATGTACGTGGCGGCGGACCTGACCAGAACCTGATCCTGCTGGACGAGGCGCCGGTATATAATACGGGCCACCTGTTTGGTTTTTTCTCGGTGTTTAATGCAGACGCGATCAAAAATACAACGCTGATCAAGGGTGGGATGCCGGCCAATTACGGCGGCCGGCTGTCTTCCGTTGTGGATGTAAATATGAAGGAAGGCAACAACAAAAACTTCCAGGGAGAGGGTGGGATAGGGCTGATTGCTTCACGGTTGTCACTACAGGGGCCGCTTAAAAAAGACAAGGCTTCTTTTATCGTTTCAGCCCGCCGTACGTATATCGATCTGCTCACCAAACCCTTTGTCAATAATTCATCCTACAAAGGCACCGGCTATTATTTCTATGACCTGAACATGAAAGTGAATTACATCCTGTCTGATAAAGACCGGTTATATCTCAGCGGTTACTTTGGCCGGGATGTTTTCAGCTTTTCAAGCGATAACCGCAAGTTCATGGTGAAGATCCCATGGGGCAACAGTACGGCCACTTTGCGCTGGAACCATGTGTTCAACAGCAAATTGTTTGCGAACCTGTCCCTTATTTATAACGATTATAAATTCCAGTTCAGCGCGCTCCAGAATAATTTTAACCTCCGCCTGTCATCCGGCATCAGCGACGGCAATGCCAAACTGGACTTTGATTATTATGCCAATCCCCGCCACCACATTAAATTTGGCGGCAACTATATTTACCATGTGTTTACGCCGAGCACTGTCAGCGGAGGGCAGGACTCTACGGTATTTGCCCCACCGGAAAACGCCTACAAGAAATATGCGCATGAAGTGGGGGCTTACCTGATGGACGACTGGGAGATATCACCTCATCTGCAACTTAATGCCGGTGTGCGTTTCAGTGGTTTTATGCAGATAGGGCCTTATACCCGTTATATCCGCGATGCGGCCGGTCAGAAGACGGACAGTGTTAAATATGGCCGCGGCCGACCGGTCACCCATTACGGAGGTTTTGAGCCACGCCTGATCCTGCGCTACTCCTGGAATAATGACAACGCTGTCAAGGCATCGTTTACGCGCAATTACCAGTTTATACATTTGGTGTCCAATGCCGGCACCACGTTGCCGACGGACGTGTGGGTACCCAGTACTTACCGGGTGAGGCCGCAGGAATCGTGGCAATACTCCGCCGGTTATTTCCGTAATTTTAAAAATAATACCTACGAAGCCTCTGCGGAAGTTTACTATAAGGAAATGTACCACCAGGTAGAATACCGGGAGGGCTATACGCCGTCGTTGTCCGATCCGGAACTGGATTTTGTTTTCGGCAGGGGGCAGGCTTATGGGCTGGAGCTTTTTGTGAATAAGAAAAAAGGCGCGTTGACCGGCTGGCTGGGATACACGCTGGCGTGGACCTGGCGGCAGTTCCCGATGCTGAACGAAGGCAAGCGTTTCCCGGCGAAATACGACCGGAGGCATGACCTCGTGGCCGTAGCGACGTATGAATTAAATAAACGGTGGACTTTCTCCGGCGTGTTCATCTATGGTACGGGTAATACCACCACGATGCCTGAGCAGTTCTATTTTATGGAAGGAGCGTTGGTGCAGGGATATGGTAAGATCAATTCTTATCGTATGGCGCCTTATAACCGGCTGGATTTATCTGCTATCTATACACCGAAGCCTAAGCGGGAGAACAGGCGGTTCCGGGGCAGCTGGGCTTTCTCGATCTATAACGTATATAGCAGAAAAAATCCATATTTCATTTATTTCGACCAGGAGGGAAAGGCGGTGGATGGATCGCTGAAAGTCAAGGCCAAGCAAGTGTCGTTGTTTCCGATTATTCCCGCGGTGACGTATAATTTTCAGTTTTGAGGGTTATTTTTTGTAGGTAACTATAACAATATTGAGGACAATATTCAAAATTATTAGAATGCCAACGGTGCCGACTATGAAATATCCTGTTCTTGTACAGACGGTTCCCACAAATCGTTTTATTTCTTTTTTTAGCTGATTTACCTCCTCTTTTAGTTCTTCTACTTCTTCTTTTATGGAATGCTGACTGTGGGCTACCTTGTCCAATTTCAAGTAGCTTTTTGAAACATTGGTTGGGGCTATGAAATTTTTAGCGAGCGTTTCACCAATGGCAATATCCATGTTCAATAATAGTGCCCTGGTTTTTTCTTCGCTGAGATGAAGATCTTTCCTGAAGATATAATAGATTTCGTCGTTACTTGCGAGCATAGTACATGTTTTTATTAAGATTGTGAATTCTCCATTTGTATGGATTGATTTGGGAGGAAAGATGGCGGATGAGTCCCTGAAAGTCATGGGTAAGCAGGTGTTGATAGTTATCGTGTGATGACCTGCGGTTGTCAGTTTTGAATTTATTTAAAAAATTTGATGTAGGTCCAAATGATGCCCAGAATAGTGCCTGTAATGGTCACATATTGTATCAGCCCTGTATTACCTATTTTGGAGCAAATTTCTTTAAAGTCTGTTTGCATTTGGGTTTGTAGGCTACCTAATTTCGTTTGATAACTAACAAGGTCTTTTTTAACCTCATCCATTTTGGTATCTACTTTATCAAGTTTGGTGGAAAGTTCCTTTACGTCAGTTTTTAATAATTCCTTACCATAGATTGCATCCATTTCGGATATAAGTTCCTGTGCTTTTTTATCTCCCAGGTGGAGGTCTTTTCTTAGAATGTCGTAGACTTTGATATTATTTACAGACATATGTTAAGTATTTATGGTGGTAAAATAATCGCCTTCTTCTAATGTTTAGCGTTGCCCAACAATACCAGCAAGAATAAAAACGCTGGTATACCAAATATTATAATCCAATAGACAATTCGCCAGGTAATTCCTCCGAAATCTCTGAAAACTTCCCGATCAACGCGGTCTATTTGACTTTCAAGACGCTTTATCTCGTTATGCAATGCATCTTCATAACGTATTATTTCCTGAAGTCGCTCGTTTAGTACATTGTCCATTTCCAACAGGAGTTCGCGGGCTGTGGAAGGGAGCATTTTCAACTCTTCTCTTAATATGTAAGTGATACGGGTGTTCGCCGGCAAATATGGACTTACGTTCTGGTTTAGGAATATAAATCATATTTTAATGATTAATTATACAGAATGAATATTTTTAATTGATAATCCAAAATTACTGTCTCTCGTTTCGACGTCCAATTTTTTGCACAACAATTTTTTAAAATCTTGTTTTGGGAAGATAAAAACGGGGTAGGGAAGGCATGTATCACAGCTGGGAAAAATGCAATTATGCTGCCATGGTGGCTGTATTTAAAGACTATTTCTGTCATCGGCAGCTTCTCCGCCGTATGGTCCGCGAATTCTCACCAACCCCCGATCCGCAATAACGATTTTGTCAACTTCCTGATAATTCGCCTGTCAACAGCTTTGTAAAGTGGCATTAATTCATTATATTTGTAGACTTTGTTGACTTTCCGGACTGATACCCCACCGCTGCGCGGACCATTATTTTTAAATTCCTTGGAATTCGCTGGCGGACTAAGCAAAAAGCTAACAAACTATTTCTTAACTTCGCAAACATTTTATAAAGGAAATATAGCGCATATGAAAAAGTATGACGCTAACAGTAAAACGTATGATAAATATCACTTTTCCGGATGGCGCAGTTCGTCAGTATGAATCAGGAGTAACTGCATTGGACATTGCCAAATCCATCAGCGAAGGATTGGCACGTAAAGTATTGGCTGCAAAAGTTAATGGGCAGGTAGTGGACGCTACACGCCCGGTTACAACGGATGCTACATTGCAGCTCCTGACGTGGACGGATACAGATGGTAAATCCACCATGTGGCACTCTTCCGCGCACCTGATGGCCGAGGCCCTGGAAGCACTGTATCCCGGTGTGAAACTGGGTTACGGTCCCTCTATTGAAAACGGTTTTTATTACGATATTGATCTGGGCGACCGCACCATCTCCGAAGAGGACCTGAAAGCGATAGAAGCCAAGATGGTAGAGCTGTCCAAAAAGAACAGCGAATACGTTCGCAAAGACGTGAGCAAAGCCGACGCACTGGCTTATTTCACTGAAAAAGGCGATCCCTACAAAATAGAAACCATCAATGAACTGCCCGATGGAAGCATCACCTTCTATACCCAGGGCGGTTTTACAGACCTGTGCCGTGGCCCGCACATCCCGAACACGGGCTTTATCAAGTCCATTAAGCTGACCAGCATCGCAGGGGCTTACTGGCGTGGTAATGAGAAAAACAAGATGCTCACCCGCATCTATGGTATCACGTTCCCTAACCAGAAAGAGCTGGACGAATACCTGACCCTGATCGAAGAAGCGAAAAAACGCGACCACCGCAAACTGGGCAAGGAACTGGAACTGTTCATGTTCTCTGAGAAAGTGGGACTGGGCCTTCCTATGTGGTTGCCTAAAGGCGCCATGCTGCGTGAACGCCTGCAACGTTTCCTCCAGGAAGCACAGCTGGCCAGCGGCTACCTGCCGGTAGTAACGCCGCACATCGGTAACAAAAACCTGTACGTGACTTCCGGTCACTACGAAAAATATGGCAAAGACAGTTTCCAGCCTATCCACACACCGGAAGAAGGCGAGGAGTTCATGCTGAAGCCCATGAACTGTCCACACCACTGCGAATTGTACAAAGGGTCTCCGAAGTCTTACAAAGACCTGCCGGTACGTTTCGCTGAATTCGGCACCGTATACCGCTACGAGCAGCACGGTGAACTGCACGGCCTTACCCGCGTAAGAGGGTTTACTCAGGACGATGCGCACCTGTTCTGCCGTCCTGACCAGGTGAAGGAAGAATTCCAGAAAGTGATTGATCTGGTAATGTACGTGTTCAACAGCCTCAGCTTTACCGAATATACTGCCCAGATTTCCCTGCGCGACAAGGAAGACCGCAGCAAGTACATCGGTACGGAAGAGAACTGGAACCTGGCGGAGCAGGCGATCATTGAATCTGCGGCGGAGAAAGGACTGAACACCGTGATCGAATACGGTGAGGCTGCCTTCTACGGCCCGAAACTGGACTTCATGGTAAAAGACGCCCTTGGCCGTAAATGGCAGCTGGGCACCATCCAGGTAGACTACAACTTGCCGGAACGTTTTGAACTGGAATACATCGGCGCCGATAATCAGCGTCACCGTCCGGTAATGATCCACCGCGCACCGTTTGGCTCCCTGGAAAGGTTCATCGCCGTGCTGATCGAGCACTGCGCAGGTAAATTCCCGCTATGGCTGGCACCTACCCAGGTGAAAATCCTGCCCATCAGCGAGAAAACCCAGGCCTATGCAGAAAAAGTAGCAGAATTGCTGAAAAAAGCGGAAATTCGCGCTGAGATTGACGACAGAAGCGAAAAAATAGGTAAGAAAATCCGCGATACGGAACTCGCTAAAGTACCATATATGCTCGTTCTCGGTGAAAAAGAAGCAGCCGATAATATCGTGGCTGTTCGCCGGCAAGCCAAAGGTGACCTCGGAACCATGACCCTGGAACAGTTTACTGCACTGGTTAATGAAGAGGTGATCAACCGCAAGCCAATCGAGTAACATACTTAAATGTGGAAAAGAAGTATATAAAACAATGAACATTCCTGAATTCAGGTATGTTAATTGCACGGAATTTTCCCCTTATTTTTGTAGAAGTTGTTTTTGGTCCATGTGTGGGATATGGACCATGGACTATGAACAATAATTAATAAATCTTAATTTTTTTAATGCAACAAAAACCCAGACCAAATTTTGGCGGTAATAATCGGGGCAGAAACCCGAATTTCCGCAGGGAACAACAACAAGAACACCGGACCAACAGAATGATCCGTGTTCCTGAGGTCAGACTGGTAGGTGAAAATGTGGAGGTCGGCGTTTACAGAACGGAGGACGCCCTGCGTATGGCCGAGGAACAAGGCCTCGACCTCGTGGAAATATCCCCTAATGCTGCGCCCCCCGTATGCCGTATCATCGACTACAATAAATTCCTTTACGAAAAGAAAAAGAAGGAAAAGGAAATGAAGGCGAAGGCGCACAAAAGCGAGGTGAAAGAAATCCGCTTTACGCCTAACACCGACGATCATGACTTTGACTTTAAAGCTAAACATGCGGAGAACTTCCTGAAAGAAGGTAACAAGGTGAAAACCTATGTACAGTTCAAGGGCCGTGCTATCATGTTTAAGGAGCGTGGAGAGCTGATCCTGCTGAAGTTCGCTGAAAGGCTGGCTGAAGTAGGTGGCCTGGAAAGCATGCCTACCATGGAAGGTAAACGCATGATCGCCATCTTCGCACCAAAAGCTGCCAAGAAAAAAGAAAAGGAACCTAAAGAACCAAGAGAGCCGAAAGAGCCTCGCGTTGCTGAAAGCAAACCCGAAGACAAAGCTTAACGGTATCAAATTTATACAGCGGCACCAGCAGGTATCATCTACCTGCTGTGCCGCTTTTTTGTTGGATAAATACGGCTGCGGCAGCATTGCAGATAGCGCTCGTACGACAGCTGTACGTAGTTTAAAGTGCTGTCCATAACCCCCTGAAAGCGATGCCCGTTTCTCAACTGATATCCTTCATTACCTTTTTGGCCCGTGAACGAATACCGGGAGAAGGGTCATGCTCCAGCAGGTCTTCCAGCAGTATGCGTATTTCATTCTTGATGTCAGGGTAGGCCTGTGCGAGATTAGATAGTATGGTCATGGAAAAGGCCTTAATGGCAATCATTTCTTTCGGGTCTTCCAGGTACTGAAAACAGGCGTTCATTACCGGGCCATGCAGCTCGGGCGGGAGGGGCATGTGCTGCATCACCCGCAGCACATTTCGTTTTACAGCGGAGGGCAGCCCGGCTGTCTCCATACGGGCCACCATTTCCGGCAGGTGCGGAGTCATTAGCTCGGAGTGTTTTTCTGCCACCAGGCTGATGATCCAGGCGCTTCGTTGCACCACCCGGTATTCATCCTCCAGAAACAGCTGCATCAGCTGCGAGAACCGTTTGGCATCACCGCCAATCCAGCCGGCGATATAGAGGGAATGTTCCTTGCTGTGGGCCGATAGTATTTCTTCTCTGAGTTTCATACTACGGCAATATAGAATTAATCTCCCAGTTGTCCATATGCCAGCAGGTAACGCTGCATACGCATACGCATTCTGTCCAGGTCGGGCTGAAGCACCGGAGTGTCCGGATCTTTGCCCATATCGTCCCAGATCCTTAACTGGATGTATTGTTCGAATAACGGATCGGCACGGAAGACTTTTGCTTCGGAAGCTGTCATGGGGCCGCCCTGGTACCGCAAAGTTTCCTTGCTCGCTTCTGAGAGCGTATCATAGTAGGCGCTGTCTGTCCACGTGAGATACCTTTTGGCAGCCACATGGCTGGCCACCAACTGGCCCATTCTTGGGGGAAACCCGCAGGAAGTAAGATAACGGTACCCTATGGTATCGTGTGCCTGCGCGCCATAGATGTCCATCTGGTCGTCATTTTCAAAGAAATGGCCGATGTCGTGCAGAAAAGCGGCCAGTATCATTTCATCATCTGAACCGGTCTGTTCGGCTATGAGGGCGGATTGCATCATGTGCATCAGCATAGTCACCTGTTCTCCGTAGGCATGGTGGCCGTATTGCTCGTACAAACCAAAAAGTTCGTCTACCACAGCATTGGCCCGGATTTCTCTACTGTTCATTTCGTTTATGGGTTTACGTTAGGGGGCAAATTTCAGCCTATTAATTTCGTAAAAATTTGGCGGGCCGGTGTTACGGGAATATTAATTTTCACTGCTGCCGCAGTGGGAGCAATACGGTAATAACCGTACCTTTGTACTTTCACACCCATACAATCTGATCTACTTGCTAAGAAGAGAATTACGCGTCATCCTGGTGTCGCTTGTCGTTAGTTTCATCCTGACCATGGCCAAATTCCTGGCTTACTATCTGACCCATTCCGTGGCCATTCTTTCTGATGCTATGGAGTCTATTATTAACGTGGTGGCGGGAGGTTTTGCGAGTTACAGCATCTACCTGTCCGGTAAACCCAAAGATGCCAATCACCCTTACGGGCATGGCAAGGTAGAGTTTTTCTCCATCGGTTTTGAAGGCGCCATGATTTTCTTTGCGGGGGTGCTCATCCTTGTTAAAGCCGCACAGTATTTTATTTCACCGAAGGAACTGCACGAAATGAGCAGCGGCTTATGGCTGCTGGGTTCTACCACACTGGCCAACCTGCTGCTGGGGCTGTACCTGATCCGTTCCGGCCGCAAGCTGGGTTCTATCACCCTGCGGGGTAACGGTCAGCATATCATGACCGACGTATACAGCAGCGTAGGCCTGATCATCGCGCTGGGCGTAATCCATTTCACCGGCTGGAACTGGCTGGACCCGGCCGTTTCCGTATTGATGGGCGTCCTTATCCTCACCAACGGGTATCAGCTCATGCGGCGTTCTATTTCCGGCCTGATGGATGAAACAGACATGCAGGTGGTGGACAAGGTAATTGCCATTCTCTCCGCCGAAAGGGTGCCCAATTGGATCGACATTCACAACATGCGGGTGCAACAATACGGCAACAATTACCATATCGATTGTCATATTACCATGCCCTATTACCTCACGCTGACGGAAGCACATGATGAAATGAAGCGGGTGGAAGTGCTCGTCAATAAAGGATTTGAAGGGAGCGAGGTGGAATTCTTTATTCATATGGACCCCTGCATTCCCACCTGTTGCCATTACTGCCTGAAGGAAGCATGCCCTGTGAGGAAACATGCTTTTACCGGAGAAATCACGTGGACGCGGGACAACGTGCTGCCGAACCGCAAACACGGGTAAACGACGAATATCCATCAACATAAAATAACCAAGGGGCGAAGGTCATTACTGATCTTCGCCCCTTGGTTTATATACATTTTATACTACGTGATCTATTCTGCACCGGCTTCTTCACCATCGCCATGGCCCATCATTTCGCGGATAGGCTTCACCGCCTGGTAAATACCGCGGTTGTATTTGTTGCCCAGGATGATCAGGGTAGTAGTGTCTTGTACAAAGCGATAAAACACGGTGTTATTACCATGCCACCAGCCATTGTGGTACACAATGTTTTTGGTGCTGTCAGGATATACCATCAAACGCCATCCCAGGCCGTAATTGCGGATGCCGGGTTTTTCATGGCTGTAGGGGGTATAGGCGGCTTTCAGCGTGGCAGAATCCAGCAGTTGGCCGGAATACAACGCCTGGTCCCATTTGAGCATGTCACGGGCAGTGCTGTAAATGCCTTTGTCGCCCATTACGCCATCGAAGTATGTATCTGGTTCAGCCTGGCCATTGTATTTATGGCTTTGGGTCTGATGACGCCGTGTCGCTGAAGCCGGGTCATAAACAAAAGTATTGACCATCTGCAGCGGCTTAAAAAAAGTTTGCTGCATGAAGTCGGCGTATTTCTGCCCGGTGGCCTTTTCTATAATGGAGGCGAGCAGGAGATAGTTGGTATTGCAATACTGGAAGTGTGTGTCGGGCAAGTGCTGGATGGGCGGCTTGTGTTGTTCCATCAGGCGGATCACCTGATCGTTAGTGATAAAAGCTGCCTGGTCTTTCCAGAGGCTGTCGCAGAAATAAAGATAGTTGGGCAGGCCGCTGCGGTGGTTCAGCAGCATGCGTACATTGATCCCTTTGTAGGGGAATTCGGGGAAGAATTTCTGAATGGAATCTTCGAGGCTCAGTTTCTTTTTTTCTGCCAGCCACAGCACAGCCGCGCCGGTAAAGGTTTTGGAGACTGATGCCAATTGAAAGGCGGAGCTGTCTACTACCGGTGTTTTAGTTCGGTAGTTTTCCAAACCATGGTATTGTTCAAAAATGATAACACCTTTTTTAGCTACCAGGATAGCGCCGTTAAAGCCGCTGCGCAAGAGTTTCCCGGTATAAAATGCATTCAGTTCCCGTTGTAATTGTACGGTGCGCGGTGCTTTAAGAACGGCTTCCCGCTGTGCTTCTGTTAAATTAAGCGTATACAGCGTGCTGTCTGATATGGCTTTTTTTCTGTTCGCTTCCTTGCGTGCTGCATTGCCCTGGCAGCTGGAGATAATGGCAATTCCCGTGATAGATAAGATGATGCTTACTGCTTTCAATCGCTTCATTAGAGGTGATTCACTGACTTACTTAATGCTTATTCTCTCTCAATATTTTCAAGGCGTTAAAATTATACTCATTGTCAATGTGTACCAAATATTACCAGGCATCCAACCCGCTTTTAATATATTTTTAAGCCCGTTGATTATTAAATCATCAAAAAAACGAGGGGTAGATACCTGTTTTTTTGATAAAAATCGAATTTGACTATGGCAGTATTTGATTATTCCCCAACATAGAGTAGGTTTGTGCCTTGTTTGTTGTCCCGCGTAACCGCAATTATTAAGCCAATTGCAAGGATAAAATATACATATAATTCTTAATAATATTATGGAACAGGTAAAGTCTACAAGTTATCCGAAAGAAAAGATCAGCATTTTATTGTTGGAGAATATCAGTGACGCCGCTGTGGCAGAATTCACCGCTGCGGGCTATTCGGTACGCAAAGTGGCCGGAGCGCTCAGTGAGGCAGATCTGATCAACGAAATCAAGGATGTTCATTTATTAGGTATCCGTTCCAAAACACAAGTCACCCGCAAAGTGCTGGAGGCTGCAAAAAAGCTGCAGGCCATCGGTTGTTTTTGTATCGGTACCAACCAGGTAGACCTTAAAGCAGCCACAGAACATGGTGTGGCCGTTTTCAACGCCCCTTATTCCAACACCCGTTCTGTAGCTGAACTGGTGATTGGGTTGTCTATTGTATTGATCCGTCGTATCGTTGATAAAAATGCGGCCGCGCATAACGGCATCTGGATGAAAGAAGCCAAGGGCAGTTATGAGCTGAGAGGTAAAACGCTCGGTATCGTCGGCTATGGCAACATCGGTAGCCAGGTGAGCGTGCTGGCCGAAGGAATGGGCATGAACGTGATGTATTATGACGCAGAAACCAAATTGCCGCTGGGCAACGCTGTACAGCAGCGCTCCCTGAAAGAGCTGTTTGAACAGGCGGACATCATCTCCCTCCATGTGCCTTCCAACAGGTCCACCGAGATGATGATCAACCGGGAAACCCTTTCCTACGTGAAAAAAGGCGCCATCTTCCTGAACTACGCCAGGGGAGAAGTAGTTGACCTCGAAGCCCTGAAAGAAGCGCTGGAAAGCGGTCAGCTGTCCGGTGCCGCAGTAGACGTGTTTCCTGTAGAGCCGGAAAAAAACGGTGCTGCGTTCAGCACCCCGCTGCAGAAATTGTCCAACGTGATCCTGACACCGCATATCGGTGGCAGTACGGAAGAAGCGCAGCATAACATCGGCCTGGACGTAAGCGCCAAACTGCTCAACTATCTCGAGAAAGGCGCCAGCTTTGGGTCTCATACCGTGCCTGCCATCAGCGTGCCGCCAATAGAAAACACCCATCGTATCCTGCACGTACACCAGAACGTGCCGGGCGTACTGTCTGCCATCAACACCGCCCTGTCTGAAAATAAAATCAATATCCTCGGACAGTACCTTAAAACCAATGATCAGATTGGTTATGTAGTACTCGATGTAGACCGGCAGCTGTCCCAGGAAGCCCTGGCATTGCTGAAAGACGTGAAACATACGATCAAAGCCAGACTGCTCTATTAATTGAATATTTTCCCATTTTGTTATTTGGTTATTTATGGGCTACCTTTCCGTGGCAGCCTGTAAATAATCAAATAACAAAATCTTTAAATCCCCAAATACCGGTTCTGTCTTCCCGACTGACCGTTTCATCGATTCTTTTTCCTGCCTTCCCCGCTTTTTATGTAAATTGTTTCAGATTTGTTTGTTATCCTTGCAAGCGTAAACAGCAATCAAAACAAAAGCATGAACAGTATCAACGTACGCATGGCAGGGGTAGCACTAACAGCCGCACTGCTATGGCAGGTAAATGTAAACGCGCAGGACAGTGAGCCTAATAAATGGGCCCCTGAGAACATCCACATCGATGGCCAGGCAACAGAATGGCCCAAGCCACTGCAGTTTTATAACAACGATACCAAACTCTTTTATACGATCGCCAATAACAAGGACACCCTGTTCCTGATCGTGAGCGTGCCTGATAAGATAAGCCAGCAACGTATTTTGCGATCCGGGTTGAGTGTCTCCATCAATCCCACAGGGAAAAAGAAGGGAGGCGCCATGATCACTTTCCCGCTGGTAGGGGAAATCAATAATGCCCCCGACGTACCTCAGGAATCCCGCCAGAAGCTGGCGGAGGAGTGGAGAAGACAGGCCCTTGCAAATGTGAAAGAGATCAGGGTGGAAGGGCTTACCGGTGTAACAGACGGTAACATACCGGTCAATAATACCAATGGCATCCGTACTGCGGCTGCTTTTGACGCGGCAGGCAACCTGGTCTGCGAATTGGCCGTACCACTTTCTGTGGCAGGCATCCCTGCCGGATACGATAAACCGGTAGCTTACCGTTTTAAAGTAAACTCCCTGAGCGCGACCGAACGTCGTGAACAGGAGAAAATCCTGCGGGAGAAACAAGCCAAAGCAAGTAAGGATGGCGGTGCGCCAGCGATGCCGGATGAAGAGACCCGCATGAAAATGATGCTGTTCTTTTCAACAGAATTCTGGACGAGACAGACATTGGCGGCACATCCGTAACATTTCAATTAGTCTTAACCGTTATTATGCATAGAAATCTGTTTACCTCAGGAGCCAGGATAGCCCTTGCCGGCGCTGCCTGTGTGCTTTTATGGACGGCGTGCCGCAAAGACAACAAGGGATCGCAGCCCACACCGTCGGGTATAGACACCACCAGTAAGCCTGCATCGGCGTATGAAGATTCCCTGAAGTACCTGACGTACCAGATCATGCAAGTCTCCTATGCAGACGGCGGCCGCAACGCATCTGCCGGATTGCCTACCTACTACTGGTATTCCCAGGTGCCGGCCCTCAACCCGCTGGACACTAAATATGCCAATGCCGACAGCCTGCTGTCCGTCATGAAATCATATGCCATTAATCCGGCCACCACACAGCCGTATGATCATTACAGCTTCCTGGACCGCAATGGCGTGCTGACCAACAAACTGATGAACGGCATCTCTGCACAGACCTTTGCTGCCACCAACAACGGCGATTACGGACTGGATTATGGCGTGGCACTGGACAACAGCAACAACGCCCGCATATTTATATTGTACGCCGACAAGAACGGCCCGGCCGGACAAATCGGTGTTACCCGCGGATGGGAAATCATTTCGGTGAACGGTAACAGCAATATATCCACCAGTCAGCCCTTCCTGCAGTCGTTGTACAACGCTATCTTCAACAGTACTTCGGTAACGCTCGGGTTCAAACGGCCCGATGGCAGCACTATCACCAAAACCCTCACCACTACCAGCTATAGTATCAATCCGGTAGTGTTTGACACGGTGTTTACGGTGATCGATAAAAATAACATCGCGAAGAAAGTGGGATATTTCTCCATGTATACTTTCTCCAGCATTATCAATAGTAACGGCCAGGACACCTATACCCGGACGGTGCTGGACCAGCTGTTCGCCAAATTTGCATCGCAGGGAATTAACAACCTGGTGGTGGATTTCCGCTACAATGGGGGAGGCGCGGTGTCTACAGCGGAATATCTCGACAATGCGATCGCTCCGCCTGCAGCAGCCGGTCAGCTGATGTACAACACCATCTTCAATGACAAACTGATGGCGCATATATCGGAAGTTAATCTGACCACCACCACCAAATTCGCAGCCGCTACCAGCAAACTCAATCTGGACAATGTGTTTTTCATTACAACCGGTAACACAGCATCGGCCAGTGAGCTGACGCTGAACAACCTGAAACCGTATATGCCTGTAAAACTGGTGGGATCTAAAACATATGGTAAACCGGTCGGTTTTATCGATTTTAATATTTCTGTTTATGACCAGAATCATAATAAGAAATACCTGGCAGACCTTTATGCTATTAACTTCGAGACAAAAAATGCCAATGGCGTGGGAGGATATTTTACAGGTATCAACGTGGATGCACCTGCCAACGATTACGTGGACGTGGCCTGGGGAAATACACAGAAAGACGCTAATCTGATAGCAATCGTCAATTATCTGACCACCGGCAGTTATACATCCGGCGCCCGCGTGGCCAGTACCGAACTGAGTGACCTGCGTCAGGCGATCCCGTCATTGAAACCGGTGAATGGTTTTAACGGCATGGTGGACTATGAACGCAGCCGCATTATTCGCGCCAGCCACTAAGAAAGATTAAAATTATATATCCCCGCAAAGCCGCTGACAGTGCTTTGCGGGGATTTTTTTTATCAGTAGATGATGATCTCGTCGGTGAACATAAATCCACGTTGTTCGTTCTTCGCGTGGATGCGCACGTAACGTGCCTGCTGCTGGTTGAGATTGAATTTAAAATCTTTAAAAGCCAGTGTAGACAAGGTGACCGGGACATCATTGTTGACCTGTTGTACCGTCCGGAAGTTTTGACCATCATCTGATAGCTGCACTTCCACCCATGCCGGGATATAAACGCCGGGTCCGGTCAGTTGCATAAAATTGAGGGACAGGCTATGCAGCGGCGTTACTTTTCCCAGGTCCACCGTGACGTCCATGTCGCCCAGAAACCCTTGCCACTGGCCGTCTCCGTAGGTCAGCGAACCTTTGTATCCGTTCACTAAAGTGGCCTCGCGCTGTGCTGCGTATTTTTCGTTGTAGGGTCTGTTATAGATCACTTTTTTGCCCAGTGCGATATGATCGTCTACTGCCAGCACCGCTGGTTTGCCTTGCAGCACTGTGTCCTGGAAGATGGCAGCCGTTACCACAGCGGAGCCTTTTACCATAAAGCGGCCGTTGTACAACGTTGACTGTGGAGTAGGCGTGGAGCCGTCCAGCGTGTAACGTATCTGTGGCTGATATTGTTCCGTGCTGAAAGTGATGGCCGCTTCATGCTGTGCGGTATTGATTTCCGGATGGATGTTCACCGCGTAGGAGGGTCGGTAATAGTTTACGTTTAGCCGTTGCAGTAAGAGGTAGTGGGACTGTATCCGCCGATGGAAGTCTTCCCAGTTTTTATGCAGCGTATCTGACCAAACGACCTCGGATAATGCTATCACCCTGGGATAGGACATGTATTCCAGGTGGTAGGAATTAGGGATGTATTCCGTCCAGATATTGGCTTGTGCGCCCAATACATGTTTTGCTGCCGTGCTGTCCAGCTCCCGGGGCACCGGTTCATAACTATACACTTTTTCCAACGGAAGGAATCCGCTGATAGCTTCCGGTTGTGTAACGGGATCGGCCTGATAGCTGTCGAAATAACAATAGGCGCCGGGCGTCATGACCACGTCGTGGCCGGCTTTCGCTGCCGCGATACCGCCGCTTTCACCGCGCCATGACATGACGGTAGCCTCCGGAGCAAGGCCGCCTTCCAGTATCTCGTCCCAGCCGAGCAGTTTGCGATGGCGGGAGATCAGGAATTTTTCCATCCGGCGGATGGCGTAGCTCTGTAATTCTTTTTCGTCTTTAAGATGTTCCGTGTGGATGCGCTGCTGGCACCTGGGGCATTGTTTCCACGCTTTGGTGGAAGCTTCATCGCCGCCGATATGAATGTATTTGGAAGGGAAGATGGCTATTACTTCGTCCAGTATGTTCTGGAGAAAATAAAATGTTGAGTCATTACCGAGGCAGAACTCTGAATTTTTATAAGGGATACCGGAGCAGGAGAACTCAGGGTACATGGCCAGCACTTCTTCTGAGTGGCCGGGCATTTCTATTTCCGGCACCACGGTGATTCCCCTGGTTGCGGCATAGGCCACGATTTCCTTTGCTTCCTGTTGTGTATAATATCCGCCGTAGGCGTTAGGGTCGCCTTCATGGGAATAGCGGCGGTCGCCTTTTCTCCAGTCTTTCCAGTTGCCGGCGGTGCGCCATGCAGCCTGTTGGGTCAGTGCCGGATACTTTTTGATTTCCAGCCGCCAGCCGGCTCCGTCGGTGAGATGCCAGTGGAAAGTGTTTATCCGGTAAAGCGCCATCAGATCGATAAATCGTTTGATGTATGTCGCCGGGAAAAAGTTGCGGGACACGTCGAGATGTACGCCGCGGTATCCGAAGCGTGGTTGGTCTGCGATGTCTGCGCAGGGCAGCAGCGAGCGGTCTGGCTGCAGCCAGCTGAGTTGTACGATGGCCAGCGCGGCGTTGATAGCGCCGGCATTGCTGCGGGCATCGATGGTTACCGCTGTGGGAGAGATCCGGATGCGGTATCCGTCGGGATGGAGTATAGCGTGGGCGTTCGCCTTTCTGAAGATAATGGTGGAACGGGTTTTTCCATTGGCGGGGAAGGCGCCCATTTCTTTCAGCAGCTGTGTGGCCTGACGGAAATCTTTTCCCGGGAAAATAAGTCCCTGGCCGTTGAGATGAAAAAAGCCGGTACCTGCCGTCACCTGTGTGGGACGTGGGACCAGGTCGAGGTTACCGGTATACTGCGCTTTCCCTGGCAGCACACTGCATGCTGTCAACAACAACACACTGACACAATACTTAAACATAAGCCTGATAAAATTAAAGGACAATGATAGGGAAAGAATTACAAAAAAGGGAATGGCGGGGTGTCTTAAAAGCAGAAAGCATAAAGCCCGGAGGCCTTATGCTTTCTGCAACAGGAGTATTCGATTACACTTTTATCTTACCACGGTCACTTCGCCTTTGATAACATTGGAAGCGCCGCCGGCTACTTTTTTGTAGGTGAGCCACCATACGTAGGTGCCGATATCTACCGGGCTGCCCTTGAACTTACCGTCCCATCCTTTGTGGCTGTCGGAGGAGATGAAGATCAGTTCGCCCCAACGGTTGAAGATCCGCAGTTCGTAGTCGAACATAGGTCCGCGTACTATTGGTCTGAACACATCGTTCCGTCCGTCACCATTTGGTGAGAAGGCGTTCGGGAACTGCGGTTTCGGTTCGCACTGTGTGAAGTTGACTCTGATGTCGTCTGTTGCGCTGCCGCAATCATTGAACACGGTCACTGTGTAAGTGCCACCATTGGTAACCTGCAGGGTGGGCGAGGTGCTGCCGTTATCCCAGCGAACGCTGGTGATGCCGTTGCCCTCAGCGCGGAGTGTCAGGGTTTCGCCTATACACATCACGGTATCGTTGCCCAGGTTGATTTTCGGTACACCGGTGATGTTTACGTTCACGCTGTCGAGATATACCCGTTGGCAGAAGCGGTCCATCACGGCCAGTTTGTATTTGCCGGCCTGGCTTACCTGTTTGACAGGGTTGGTGTCGCCATCGTTCCAGAGGTAGGATATTGCGTCTGTGTTGGTGCCGTTGAAGGTAACGGTGCCGTCAGGGCAGATGTTCCTGTCAGGGCCGAGGTCTACCTGGATACCCGGTTTCATTCTTACGTTAACGGTATCTTTTACCACGCAGTTGTCTCTGCTTACAGCCACCCAGTAACCGCCAGGTTTATTGACGATGATGGAGTTGCTGGTTTCGCCTGTCTGCCATTTGATGCGGCCGCCGTTGGAAGTAACGGTGAGCATGATGGACTGGTCAGGGCAGATCGCAGTGTCGCGGCTCAGGGTGATGTCCGGTGGCGGATTTACGCTCACTTTCACGGTGTCGATAGTGATACAGGCGCTCTTCATCACTTTCACCCAGAATTGTTCCTGTGTGCTGACAAGGATAGAAGAGGTGGTAGCACCGGTGCTCCAGAGATAAGTGGCGCCGTCTACATAAGCGTCCAGTTTCACGGATTGGCCACGGCAGATGGTGGTGTCCGGAATGGTTACCAGCGGAGTGGGGATGAGCCCTACTTTAATGGTATCGCTGGTGATACACTGGCCGTTGCTGACGTTAACCCAGTAAGTGCCTGCCTTGGTGATCTTGATCCGTTGTGTTGTTTCACCGGTAGACCATTTGATGGTGTAGGCAAAGTTGGAAGCGCCTGCATCGAGTACGAGGCTGTTGCCGCCGCAGATGGTGGTGTCTTTGCCGAGGTCGACTACCGGTTTCTGAATGTAATTCAGCTGGTAAGTCATGGTATCGGAAGAGCAACCTGTTTTACCGTCCGTCATGATGAAGGAGGCAGAAGTCGCACCGTTCAGGTTGAACTGATTGCTGCGTTGTGTCAACGGCAGGCCTGTTACTGCGTTGGCAGGTGTTACCGCCACCAGGGTAAAGGTTGGCAGGTTCACGTTGCCTACCGGTTGCAGGGCTACTCTCGGGTTATCGGAGCAGTTGGCCGGCAGGGTAGCGTTCAGCTGCGGTTTCGGACAAGGTTTGATGATGATGCGTTGGATAACATCGTTGGCTTTGTTACCGCAGGCGTCTGTGATGCTCCATCTTCTAACGATCGTATAGCCGTTACAGATGTCTTTCACAAACGGATCCTCGCTGTATACTGCTTTTTTCGGGAAGGCCGGGTCACAGTTGTCGGTGGCGGTTAAGGTCACCGGCGCCGGGATCGGGTCCTGACAGTAGATGGTCACATCTGCCGGGGCAGGCATGATCACTGGTCTGGTGGTATCCTGTACGGTTACTACCTGTTTTACCGTTGCGATGTTACCGCAAGCGTCTTTCGCGGTCCATGTTCTGATGATGCGGTAGTTGTTGCCGCATGCGCCAGCGATGGTTTCTGTAATAGTTTGACGTGTTACGGTCAGACCGCTGCCGTTGGTGCTGCAGTTGTCCGTAGCTGTCACATTGGTAACAGGGGCGGGGATAGCATCGCAGTTCACCGTGGTGTCTCTTGGAGGCAGTACGGTGAATACCGGTTTAGTAGTATCCTGTACGCGGATGGTCTGCTGCATGGTGGCTTTGTTGCCGCAATCGTCAGTCGCTGTCCAGGTACGGATTTCCAGGTAGTTACCGGCGCAATCTCCCGGTGTTCTTTGTGTTTTGGAGCTGGTGATCACCTGGATGCTACCGGAGCAGTTGTCTGTAGCGGAGATCACTGGCCATGCCGGTACTTTATCACAATCTACCACAGTGTCTTTTGGCGCAGGCATGGAGAATACTGGTCTGGTGGTGTCCTGTACGCGGATGATCTGTTGTACAGTGCTACCGTTGCCACATTCATCCAATGCTGTCCATTTGCGGAAGATGGTGTAGTTGCTGTTGCACATGCCTGCCTTGCGAACGATAGAGTCTCTGGAGGCAACGGTGATGATGCCTGGAGTACAGTTATCAGTAGCGGTCAGGTTGATGCCGGCCGGTACTTTATCGCAATCCACAGTAGCGTCAGCTGGTGGCTGCATAGTGAATACCGGAGCAGTCATGTCTTTCACGGTGATGATCTGTGTCAGTGTCACGCCGGTGTTGCAGGCATCTTTCGCTGTCCAGGTGCGGATCAGCTGGTAGTTATTGCCGCAGGCGCCCGGGATGTCTTTCCGTACTTCCACCACAGGGATAGTGATGTTGCCGGAACAGTCGTCTTTTGCGATCAGATCTACTTTCGCAGGCACCTTGTCACAGTCAACAGTAATGTTGGCCGGAGCAGGGGTGATGAACACCGGTGCTTTGGTGTCCACGATGGTGATAGTCTGAGACGCTTTGGCAGACAGGCCGCATCTGTCGATGGCAGTCCATGTACGGGTGATGGTCGTGAGACATGGTGAAGTGACGGTGGTCACATCATTATAGGTCACACTCAGGGACACGTCATCATAAGGTGCGTGGCTGAACACCGGTTTACCGAAGAGGGCAGTGTAGTCTTTACCCTGTACACATTCAGTAGTGATAGCAGGAGGTTCAGACACTGCGAACGGTGCTTTATTGACAACGGTGATTTTCACCACGTTGCTGATGTTGTTGATACATGCACCAGAGGATACCAGTCTTCTGTACCAGATATCTGCGGACAGCTGACCTGGCTGATAGGTATCAGTGGTAGCGCCCGGAATGTTGGTGAACGGTCCGGCTGCACCGGCAGTGCTTTGTTGCCATACGTAAGTGTAGGTGCCGTTACCTCCGGAGAGGGCGTTGCCACGGATAGCGCCTGGCGTTTCAGTCATACATACCGTTTGGTCCGCCAGGATGGTATTGCCCAGAATCGGTTTACGGTTGATCAGTGTAACACTGGAGCTGGTGGCAGCACATTTACCGTTGCTTACTACCCATGTCAGCTGTGCTGTTTCACCGGCAGGTACGGTAATGGTTGCTTTTCTGTCAGTGGCGTTGCTGATAGTGATCAGCGAAGCGTTGTTGCTGGTGACTACCCATACGCCTTTGGCGCCTGGTACGCCCGGATCGCTGGCATTCATAATGAAGGTAGCGTCGTTGCAATGTTCCTGGTCAGGGCCGGCGTTAGCAGCTACCGGTGTCAGGTAGTTGATCAGGGTCACATCGTCCCAGGTGGAGCTACATACACCGTTGGTGATGGTCCAGCGCAGGGTTACGGTATCGCCCGGATTTACTTTCACTTTTGACACAGGGCTGTTGATAGACCTGATGACAGCTGTTCCTTTGATGATAGACCAGAAACCTGTTGCGCTCGGTACGCTTGGAGCGTCAGCTGCGAGGGTGAAGTCCATCAACTGGTTACAAGCTTCCTGATCGGGGCCTGCGTTGGCATCGAGTGCTTTCGCATAGTTGATCAGTGTCACCTGGCTGGAGGAGCTGGCACATTTGCCGTTGGCGATGGTCCATTGAAGGATAACGGTATCGCCTACGGGCACTTTCACTTTAGTGGCCGGGTTATTCGGCTCGTAGATAGTAGCTCTGCCTGGTACACGGCTGATATCTGTCCAGGTGCCTGTTGCACTGGAGGAGCCGGGTTGATTGGCGTCCATTACAAAGTCGGCATTGGTATTACATTTTTCCTGGTCAGCACCGGCGTAGGCAACGGCAGCTGCTTTGTAGTTAATAATAGTTACTCTGCTGGAAGTGGTTTTACATGTACCGTTGGTGATGGTCCATTCCAGTACCACGGTGTCGCCAACGGGCACTGTTACAGCGGTCAGCGGGTTGGTCGGTTGTTTGATCACCGCTCTTCCCGGTATACGGCTGATGTCTTTCCACATTCCTGTAGCAGTTGGTACGCTTGGCGCATTGGCGCTCATCACGAAGTCGCCTGCCTGGTTACATGCTTCCTGGTCCGGACCGGCATTGGCGTCTGCTGCGGTAGCGTAGTTGGTGACAACCACGTTGTCTGAGGTAGCCGCGCAGGTACCATTGGTGATGGTCCAGGTGAAGGTTACAGTGGTACCGGCTTTCACGGTCACTTTGGTTTTAGCGTTGTTTGGCTGATCGATGGTAACACCGGTAGTAGTAGAGGCTGTCCATGTACCGGAAGCGCCAAACTGCGTAGGTGCGTTACCGTCAAGGGTGAAGTTTTCATCATCACAATGTTCCTGATCAGCACCGGCATTGGCAACGGCAGGCGTTTCGTAGTTGGTCAGCACTACATCGTCGCTGGTCACTGCGCAGACACCGTTGGTGATGGTCCAGGTGAAGGTGGCCGTTTCTCCTATCGGCAGGTATACGTTCGTTACCGGCTGGTTCGGATTGCGGATGATGGCTTTCGGGTTGTTGGTCGTCCAGGTACCGGTTGCGCCGGCAGCTTTCGGATCATTACCTTCCAGCTTCAGGTCTGTTGTAATGTTACAGAAAGTTTTGTCTTCTCCTGCATTTGCTTTGGCAGGTAGTTCGTACACAATTACTTTGGCAGAAGCGCAGGCAGTGTTACCGCAGGCGCCGGTGCTTTCAGCACGTACAAACCATGTAGTGGTGACAGATACATTTTTAAAGGTTGCGGTCCGGCCGTCTGCGCTGATGGCATCAGGAGTTACCGCTGTGCTGCCGGCAGTTCCCGGGCAGCCGTTGATATACCATTTCCAGGTAGCATTGGTGGCACCGTTTTCATCTGTGCCAAGGCTGCCACCCTGGATAGTCAACACTACGTCTCCTTTGTCGCAAATCTCAGCTGCATTCACACTGATGCCGGTAGGCGGTGTGGAAGGCTGCATGATTTTCACAGAGAAGTTTTTAGTGAATACGCAACCTGCATTGTTGGCGTCCTGAACGGTCAGTACGAAATCGTAGGTGCCAGCTGCTGTGGTAGCAGGGTAGGTTACCTTGATAGTACCAGCACCGGTCCATGCAGCGTCCACGATGTCAGTGAAGCCAGGCAGGGCGTTGGTAGCAGCAGCTTTGATAGAGTACTTGGTAATGTTACCGGTCGGGTTAGACAGTACCAGGTTGAAAGAACCGTCTGCGTTACATACCGGCGGCACAGCTGCTACGTCTACCGTTGGTGCGGCATTGAGGACCAATTTAATAGTGGAGGTGCTGTTGTCGCACACGCCATTGCTGATAGTCCATGTTACCGTTACTGTCTGCGGCGTGCTGGTGGTCAGTGTTGCGATAGCATCCGGAGCATTTGGATTGCTGAAGGACACGCCGGTACCGGACCATGTACCTGTTTCGGTAGGTTTCGGTGCGTTGGCGTGCAGCTGGAAGACGTTATTACCGCACTGGGTGATATCGCTGCCTGCTTTGCTTTCTGTGAGCGCTTCGGTGTTGGTCAGGATGATCTGATCAGAAGCGGTACAGGAAGACTTGAAGGTGTTGGTCACTGTCCATTGCAGTGTCACGGATTTACCCGCAGGCACGCCTGTTACAGTGGTAGTGTAGTTGTTTGGATTGGTGATTTGTGCACCGAGGTCAGCTCCTACAAAAGTCCACACGCCTTTCTGATCGACGGCGGGCTGGTTACCTGTTACGGTGAAGTTGCCCTTAGCGCATTGTTTAATTTCGGGATCACCGGCATCAGCAGTCGGCATAGACCTCACTTTCACGGTCACGTTGTCGGTTACGGTACAAGCGCCGTTGGTCACGGTTACCGCATATACGTTATCACCAACTTTGGTAGGCGTGTGAGAGAAGGATACTTTGCCGTCAGCAGCAGGGAGGGCGGTACCATCAAGAGTCCACTTGATAGTGTAACCGGTATTGCTGTTGTCGATGCTGAGGGTAGTGGCCTGGCCTTCGCAGATCTCATCCGGGTTAGCGGTGATCTTCACGTTCGGCTTGCCATCAATTTTCACAGAGAAGTTTTTAGTGAATACGCAACCTGCGTTGTTGGCGTCCTGAACGGTCAGTACGAAATCGTAGGTGCCAGCTGCTGTGGTAGCAGGGTAGGTAACCTTGATAGTACCAGCACCGGTCCAGGCAGCGTCCACGATGTCAGTGAAGCCAGGCAGCGCGTTGGTAGCAGCTGCTTTGATAGAGTATTTGGTAATGTTACCGGTCGGGTTGGACAGTACCAGGTTGAAAGAACCGTCTGCGTTACATACCGGCGGCACAGCAGCTACGGCTACCGTTGGTGCGGCATTGAGGACCAATTTAATAGTGGAGGTGCTGTTGTCGCACACGCCATTGCTGATCGTCCATGTTACCGTTACCGTCTGCGGCGTGCTGGTGGTCAGTGTTGCGATCGCATCCGGAGCATTTGGATTGCTGAAGGATACGCCGGTACCGGACCATGTACCTGTTTCGGTAGGTTTCGGTGCGTTGGCATTCAGCTGGAAGACGTTATTACCGCACTGGGTGATATCGCTGCCTGCTTTGCTTTCTGTGAGTGCTTCGGTGTTGGTCAGGATGATCTGATCAGAAGCGGTACAGGAAGACTTGAAGGTATTGGTCACTGTCCATTGCAGTGTCACGGATTTACCCGCAGGCACGCCTGTTACAGTGGTGGTGTAGTTGTTTGGATTGGTGATTTGTGCACCGAGGTCAGCACCTACAAAAGTCCACACGCCTTTCTGATCGGCGGCAGGCTGGTTACCTGTTACGGTGAAGTTGCCCTTAGCACATTGTTTAATTTCCGGATCACCGGCATCAGCAGTCGGCATAGACCTCACTTTCACGGTCACGTTGTCGGTTACGGTACAAGCGCCGTTGGTCACGGTTACCGCATATACGTTATCACCAACTTTGGTAGGCGTGTGAGAGAAGGATACTTTGCCGTCAGCAGCAGGGAGGGCGGTACCATCAAGTGTCCACTTGATAGTGTAACCGGTATTGCTGTTGTCGATGCTGAGTGTAGTGGCCTGGCCTTCGCAGATCT